>CAZPNQ010000030.1:0-33436 GCA_964587955.1 uncultured Nitrospira sp. | reverse complement strand
TCCAATACAGCTCCCAGGACAGTCCGGGAATGGGTGCTGATCGGTACATCATGACTATCAAATGGCCGTACGCATGGCGGGAGATTTTGGCTGGGATTGAAGTGACGTTTCTATACTCCAATACAGCTCCCAGGACAGTCCGGGAATGGGTGCTGATCGGTACATCATGACCATCAAATATCCTGAAGCATGGCGAGAGATCTTGGCGTGGACTCTAGCGGGAGCCGCCATCTTGGCGTTGTGCCTGATAGCGACCTTTCCGTACGGCATGCTGCAGGCGCGAGTCGTTGCAGAACTCAAGCGAGCCACCGGCATGGACGTCCGCGTTACCGATTGGAACGTGGGAGTCCCTCTGGGCCTTGAATGGCGGAACGTCACCTTGACACAACCCAACTGGACGCCGATTCACTTGGCGATCCTGCAGGCCAAACTCGGAGTCATGAACGCCTTGGGTGGCTCGCTTGGGCTCGATGTCGTCGCAAGGCTGAATGACGGCTCTTCCCCGACAGATTTCGCCAAAGGCACAGTCACGGCCGCATCTCTTTCCTTGGCAGGCCCCGTTGTGATCAAAGGGCAAGTCCAGCAACTGGACCTTTCCAAAGTCCTCCGCCGCTATGTCACACATGGCACGCTCAGCGGAGATTTCTCCCATCGAGTCGACTCCGGGCAAACGTCCGCCGCCACGATGAAGGGGGAAGGCACATGGACGGCTGAGGCGACGGATCTGGTTATCGATCAGATCGCTCTCGGAAACGGACGAACCTTGTCGCTCACATTCAGCAAGGTCTCGGCAGGACTCGCATGCCGCGACATTCGCTGTGACGTGACGCAGTTGAAGGGCGATGGCATCGACGGCTCCTTTTCGGGCGAAGGGCACATCACCCTCCAGCAACCGATGCAACAGAGCCAATTGAATCTCATGGTGACGATCATCCCCGGCCCGGGATTCGCTTCGAAAGCCGGCGCACTGGGCCTCCCCTCTCTACCCTTGGGAACGCCCATGACCGTCAAGATCGTCGGGACCTTGGCACAGGCGAGGATTGCGTTGTAAAGTAACGGGCTAAAAGTGAGTTTCGAGTTACGGGTTACCAGTTTCGGGTTTGTGACTCCTCCAACTCGAAACAAGAAACACGCAACTCGCACCCCGAAACCAGAAACACGAAACGAATGAAGCAGGATTCATGGCCATTGTAAACGAATGTGTCGGACTGGACATCGGACAAACGGGATTGAAAGCCGTGCGTTTTCGCCGCCGTTTGAGCGGGCGCGAAACGATCGATTACTTTCAACATCCCATGCCGTTTTCCCGCCCCGAGGATCTCGAGCCGGCCCGACGGGTGAAATCACTGCGTGGATTCCTCTGGCAAAACGGCCTCTATGGCTCGGACCGGTTGGTGACCGCGATTCCTTGCCAGGACTTGTTCGTGAGAACCCTGTCCTTTCCCTTCAAGGATGCGACCAAACTCGCCCAAGTCGTCCCTTTTGAGGTTGAAAATCTCGTTCCCATGCCGATCGAAGACCTTGCGATCGGAAGCCTGGTGTTGCCGCCGGGGCACACGGCTGAAGGCTTGCCTCGCGAGAGCAAGGGTTCGGAAGTGCTGGTCACAGCCGCGCCGAGAGACAAGGTCTCGGAACATCTCCAATTTCTGGCCCAAGCCGATGTGGAGCCTTCGGCGATCAATGTCGACGCCATGGCTCTTTTTTCGGTCACTCAATTTTTGCAGGAAGAAGGAGCGGCCGTACCGCAAGACTTGGCCATCATCGATGTCGGGGCGTCCAAGACGACCCTCTGCCTCATCCAGGGAGGACGTCCCCTGGTCCTCCGGACGATTCTGTGGGGCGGCAACCATCTGACACACGCCTTGGCCGTCCGGCACGCGTGTAGTTTTGCCGACGCAGAACGTCGGAAGCGCACGATGGCCGTTGATCAGGTGGACGGTTTGTTGGAGCCGGTGCTCAAAGAGCTTCGTATCACCTTGCAGGCCCATCTGGGAAATGAACGCAGCCGCTTGACTCACTGTTGGGTATGCGGAGGAGGAGCCAAGCTACAAGAGATCGGCGGCTATATCTCCCGACAATTGGGACTGTATCCGGTGGGACCTCGACAGGGGTTCGGGGCTGAAACCCCGCGGGCATTTTCCATCGCGTTCGGCTTGGCAATTCACCCCAAGATCATCCGGCCGCGATGGCGATTCAAGTCGACACCCATGGAGCTTGCACTCGATCTCAAAGACGTCGCGGACGCAGCCTCGCCGGACACGGCCACAACCAAACAGAACCGCCGCTTGGCGATCGCCGCCGCGCTGGTCCTCGCTGTCTTGGCGATTGTGGATTTCTCGATTCACTTCATGTTGCACGACCAACGGGTCGCCCGGCTGAAAGCCGCGCTGAACAACCAGTATGAGCAATTTTTTGGACCGGGAGCCTCGCCCGGAGAAGAACTGGATCAAGCCCAGTACCGCATCGGAGTCCTGGACAAGGCACTCGGTTCAGTCGATACAGCGGAGGGCAAAGTCCTGCACACGCTCTCCACGTTCGTCAAACAACTCCCGCCGGGAACAATGGTCAAAGTGCGCGAATTGACCGTAGACGGATCGGCCATCCTCATGGAGGGTGAGACCACCTCCTTTGACGCCGTTGAACGACTCAAGCAGACCTTCGCATCGAGCCCCCAATTGAAGGATGTCGCGGTGACGGAAACCCGGGTGGGCGCAGGTCCCAACCAAGTCGTGTTTCGAATCACCGTCACGGTGGAGAAATCATGACGCAGAGTTTCAGGGAACGCTGGCGCCATATGTCGCAGCGTGAGCGAGCGTTGGTGCTGGCAGGCGGGATCGTGCTTGGACTCAGCATCCTCTTCGTCCTCATCGTCGATCCCCTGTTGGACACCCTGGATCGTCTTGAGCGCCAAGAAGTGCGGAAGCAGAAAGACCTTGCCGAACTGGCACAGCTCGGCCACGCCTATCTCGCCAAACGCGAGCGCTTGGCCAAAACCGAAAGCCGAATGCCGGGACCCGACCGTCATTTCTCCCTCCTGACGTTCATGGAAGAAGCAG
This sequence comes from uncultured Nitrospira sp., assembly GCA_964587955.1. Taxonomy (GTDB): domain Bacteria; phylum Nitrospirota; class Nitrospiria; order Nitrospirales; family Nitrospiraceae; genus Nitrospira_D. The sequence continues at coordinate 30,380 of CAZPNQ010000030.1, read as the reverse complement.
CCACCACCGCGCACGTGCGCGAACGCATCACCGGCATGCAACCTCAGGTACAGTCGCTGGCGCAAGGTTATGAGGAAACGGCCGTCGATCTCCGATTGGAAGGCATCCAATTGCCGGACTTGTTGGCATTGCTCGTGGCCATCGATCAAGCCCCTTTCGACCTTCACGTGCGCCACTTGCAGATCCGTCCGAAATTCGATAATCCCGTCAATCTCGACGCAACCGTTCGAGTCTTGAGCTATGCCAAGAGCTGACGAACGAGGTGTCGCACTGCTCTTGACCCTCCTGGTGCTGACGATCCTCACCGCTCTTATTCTTGAGTTCGACGCGGAAGCCCGCCGCGAGTACCGTGCCGCCGCCGCCTTTCGGGACGACTATAAGACAGGCATGCTGACCCGCGCCGCCGTGCAGGCCGCGCGAGCCGTGCTGCTACAGGATCTTTTGCGTGAAAAGATGACAGGGCAGAAATTCGATGGGCCGACTGATATCTGGGCGATGCCGATCAAGAACTATGCGATCGGTGATGGGTTCCTCTCCGCTCAAATCCAGGACGAGACGGGCAAATTCAACCTAAACGACCTTGCGTCGACTTCCGGGGGCGACATTGAACAGAAGAAGAGGATTCTCCGAGCCAAGCGATTCTTCGAACTGCTGAGGATCAACCCTACCTTGGTCGATGCACTCATCGATTGGATGGACCAAGACGAAGTGCCTCAGCCGGCCGGCGCCGAGAGCCTCTACTACCAATCGCTCAGGCCTCCCTATCGGTCTTCAAATAGTCCGTTGCCTGGGCTGGGAGATCTGCGGCTCATCAAGGGATTCACGCCGGAGATCATCGAACGGATCACTCCTTACGTGACGGTCTTTCCGCAGGAGGGGGGCGCACCGATGAACATCAACACTGCCGATCCTATCGTTCTTCAGACGCTGGATCCAACCGTCACCCAAACCGTTGCGATGGAGATCGTCCAAGGACGTCCGTATAAAACGAAAGTAGAACTCGATCGAGTCGGAAGCTTTCAAGAGATCGGTCGGACGTTGAGAAACGACTACGATGTAAAATCCGACTACTTCTCTGCTCGCCTGACCGTCACGATCAATGAAACGACCAAGACCTCTGTGGCTATTCTAAAGCGAGACGCCAATAAGGGCGAGAGCACCGTCGAATACCTGCGGATACTCTGAGGAAGGTTGAGGTTTAGGTTAAGGATGAGGATGAGGCTTGCTTAACCTTAACCTCGACCTTCCTTTCTTCGTCTTAGCCTTAGCCTCAACCTTAACCTTCTTTCCTTAAACTCGTCCTCAACCTCAACCTTCCTAATTCAGCGGCACTGTGATCGTCACTTCATTGCCCCGCTCGTTGTACGCCAAGCAGGGAAAGAACGACCGAGCCAAAAAAATCCCCCGCCCGTTTGCATCCTCCGACTCGCAGATCTCTTGGGACCTTGTGAGCAGGCTCCGCCACTTGAAGCCCTTTCCCTCATCCGTGATCCGATACATCAGACTGTTTGCATCCTTATCGTGAAGTACATGAATGATCGCCCGACGATCTCTCAGCCGCGCTTGAGCGAGTCGACGAGCGAGCAGCTGCTCATAGCGTCCCTCTACGAGAGCTTCCTGCTTTTCCTGGCAGACGATCTCGAGATTCCCATGTTCAACGGCGTTAAAAAGCAATTCTTGTAGCGCTCCTCTCAGGTGAAGCCGCCGGATAGGAGGCAGTGTCGAAGCCGTCGTCTTGATGAGCCAGGAGATCATCCCTGGGATATGGGCTGGGTCGGAATCGATAGTTAGTCGATATTCCGATCGGCAGAGCCCAGGTACTTCGGCGAGATCTCCGGGCAGGAGATTCCGAGCACGCTGCAATGCATGCGCCAACTCTTCTTCAGTCACGGGCTTGTGTACATAGTCGGCGGCTCCGATTCGAAGCGCCTGTACGATCAGAGGTTCCGGCGCATCTTTTGCCATGACGATGACAGGGCACAGCTCGTGCCTGGCCTTGAGCTCTTTGAGCAAAGTCAGACCCGTTGCCTCCGGAAGAAACAAGTCGGTGATTACAATGTCCGGTGCCGCCATGTCGATCGTGGTCAATGCTGAGATCGGATCGGACGCGGCCACGACTGAAAATCCTCTACCTTGCAACTGCCCGGCAATGCGTGCCTGGGTGTCCGGACAGGGATCGATCACCAAGAGATGAGCAGGCGTCGTGCGGGCATTCATGCGGCAATTCCTTTGTCACGCACCTGATGAAGCGCGGCCAGAAGACGTTGGAACTCCCGCTCCAATGTGGCATAGAGCTGCCCACCATGCGTCAAGTTTCCTTCTTTCGCCGCCGCTTCCAAGTCTTTGCAGGCTTGAAGGGCGGCCGGGGCACAAAACTGAAGGAGCGCGCCCTTCAACCGATGGCTCGATCGCGCCGCATCTGCGGCATTCGCAGCATCCAGTGCCAATCGAGCGTCCGCCAAGTCCTTCGGACCGTGCTCTATGAACAATTCGATCATCAACTGGAACGTCTCTCGGTCATCATCGACACGGGCGAGAGCCTCATCGAGATCGAAGACCGAGTGTTCATGCGGATGGTCACTCATGACAAGCGTTCTCGGCTAACGCGACTCCCATCAACGCCACGTCATCGGGAAAGTATTCGTGTCCCTGCCAGTGAACCGCCTCCGCAATGGTGCCGGTGACGACTTCAGTCAGGGGACGATGGCCGAACGTACGAACTGTCTTTTCCAGACGATCTTGTCCCCAGAGTTCGCCATTCGAGGCAGGCACTTCGTAGAGGCCGTCGCTCAGCATATACAGCCGATCACCCGGACGGAGGCAAAGCTCTTCCGTGAGATAGGTCGTCGACGGATCGAAGCCCAGCGGCAAATTGGGCCTGGCCATCCAGCAGACTTCACCAGAGTGGCGATGCAGAAACGCTCCATTGTGCCCGGCCGTCGCGTAAGACAGCCTACGAGCGTGAAGGTCGAGCTTGGCACAAATGATCGTAAAATAATCTCCATCTTCCGTCAGCGGAAACTGTTTATTCGCTTCCGTCAAAATCGCGCCCGGGTCGATGGACCCGACATGGTGCATCAAATTGTCTTTGCGCAGGAAGGTTGCAAGCGAGGCCGAGCGAAGTGCCGCCGACACCCCATGGCCGGAAGCGTCAAGCAAGTACAGCCCCAGCGCATCCTCGCTCCATGGCAAGACATTGAAGAGATCCCCGCCCAAACCGATCGACGGTCGGTACGCATGGACCATCTGCACGCCCGGTGCGAGCGTCCCCGGCGCCGGAAGCAGCGACTCCACGTAGCGCGCAGCGGATTGAAGTTCCCGTTCGAGGACTTCCTGTTTCCGCCGAATTTCTTCCGTTACGTCTTCAAGCCTTCGAATCAAGGCCGCCGTGCGCATACCGGCCTGGACGCGAGCCGTAATTTCATATTTGCTGGCAGCCTTGCTGAGAAAGTCGTCGGCTCCACGGGCCAAGCCCTCCGCGATCTGCTCAGGCTGATCATGACTCGTCATCATGAGAACTTGACTCGACAAAAGCTCAGGATCCTGGCGAACCTGCTCGCAGAAAGACGGTCCGTCCATTTCCGGCATCATCCAATCCAAGATGGTCAGATCTGGTCGCTCGCGTCGGAGCACCGCTAATCCGGTCTTGCCATCATCGGCTTCGATGACACGATAGCCGAGCCGTCTGAGTCGAGCCGCCAAGGCCACTCGCGCGGTGGGCTCGTCGTCCACCACCAGGACGGTACGCAGCGGCCCGAAGGTTTCAGGTTTCATATTTCAGGTTTTTCACATCCAGTAAGTGCCGCTCCTCGGCAAGTGGGAAGCTTGAGGTCTGAGGTTTGATGCCGGACGCTTCTGAGTCCTACCTCCAACCTCAGGCCCTCCAACCCTGATCGGGGTACGAAATACGCTTGACGCGGTCTGCTAAGCAGCGCGCTGATGTCCGGCCAATGCATCCTGCTCATTGTCATAGACCGGGATCAGTTTCTGGATGTTCGCCAAGCTCATGATTTCCCGCACGTAACTTTGCGGCTTCAACATGCTCACTGTTCCTTGGCTCAACTTGAAGTTCTGAGAAACAAGCGCCAGCAAGCCGAGTCCGGAACTGTCCACAAACCGGACTTCAGCCATGTTCAAGATCAAATGTCGACAACCCTTCTGTCGTATCGTTTCCACGGCCGTTTTGAATTGCTCACGGTTCGCGTAGGTGAGATCTCCGGTCATCTCAAGTACCACACCGTTCGGGACGGGACGTTCTTTCGTGTGCATCGCCATGAGTACCTCCTTTCGTTCAGACAACCGAGACCGGCTCGTCTCCACTATTCACTTCGCCGGAGCTTTGGCTTCCGTTCACTCCGACGGAAACACTGCGATCATCTCATGGATATTGGCCATCTCCAAGACTTGCTTCACTCAGCGCCCCACGTGAGCCAAGATTTCGTCGGCGATGTCATTCAGCGGAAGAACCTTGTCAACGCCTCCGTGCTTGATCGCTTCCTTCGGCATTCCAAAGACGACGCAGCTCGCTTCATCCTGGGCAATGGTGAACGCGCCGGCCTGCTTCATCGTCAACATTTCCTTGGCACCGTCACCTCCCATCCCGGTTAAGATCACCCCAACGGCATTGGCACCGGCATAGTGCGCCACCGACGCAAACATAACATCGACGGATGGCCGATGACGATTGACGGGGGCATCCTGATTCACCCGCACTGTATATCGAGCCCCATTCCGGACCAGCGTCATGTGGAAGTTCCCCGGTGCGATCAAGGCATGGCCGGGCAAGACACTGTCTCCATCTTGAGCTTCTTTCACGGCAATGCGACAACCACGGTTTAGCCGGTCGGCCCATGTCTTCGTAAACCGTTCCGGCATATGTTGCGTGATCAGAATGGGCGGTGTATGCGGTGGAAGTCTTTCCAATATCTCTTTTACGGCTTCAGTCCCCCCGGTCGAAGAGCCGATGGCAATGATGGTATCCGTCGTCTTGATCATCGAAGTTCGTGACGCGTCGTGCGTGGAACGTGGAGCATCCGGTTTCGAGGACGAAATAGGCTTCCCGTTTAACGGTCGTACGCGCGCTTGCGCGGCTGCTTTGACCTTGGCGATGAGATCTTGAGCGATTTCATCCATCCCCTCCCGAAGATCGATCTTCGGCTTGGTAATAAAATCCACCGCGCCAAGTTCCAACGCGCGCAATGTCGTCTGGCAGCCGATTTCCGTCAGCGAACTCACCATCACCACCGGCATCGGGTGCCCCCGCATCAGCTTCTCTAAAAATGTGAGTCCGTCCATCTTCGGCATTTCCACATCGAGAGTCAGTACATCGGGGTTCAGCGCCTTGATCTTATCCCGCGCAATATAGGGATCCGGTGCCGCTCCGATCACTTCGATATCCGGATCCTTTGTGAGCAAGGCTGCCAGCACCTGCCGCATAAGTGCCGAATCATCTACCGTCAACACGCGAATCTTCTTCATCTGTACCTCGTATCTCGTGAACCCCGCTTTGCCCGATTCGCCCCACGGAGACGAGCCTGCACAGCGAGCTCCTCGGCTTCACCGTGAGGCAAACGAGTGTATGTCGCTCCAAGCATGCCACCAGCAAGATCCGACGACGCTTCACGATCGATCAAAACAACGTCACGTCGTCAGCCGGCTGCTGGTCACGCTGCTTGATGCGCGCTGCGTATTCATTTTCCCGCTCAAAGATCGTGCGATTTTTGACCTGTTCGATTTTCTTCAAGAGCACACGACCCGATTCCGTGAAGTAATACACCTTTCTCGGATACACGTTGCCCAAATCCGTGTTCGACACGGCCAGGCCTTCGCTTTTCAGATATTGAATCACCCATTTCGCATTCTTCTCACCCACGTCGATCTGACCGTCATAGATCTTTCCCGCCCCAAACAGTTTGATCTCCAAACGGCTCTTGATCCCGCCGCGCTTGAGGATTTCATTGATGAGGGACTCCATTGCAAAGGATCCGTACCGGGTCGACTCTCCCCACGAATCATGCGCCGCTTCTTTTGGTTCCGGCAGCATAAAATGATTCATGCCCCCCACCCGGGCAATCGGATCTCGGATGCAGGCCGAGATGCAGGAACCGAGTACCGTATAGACGATCATGGGTTCCCGGCTGACAAAGAATTCTCCGGGAAGAATGGATGCGATTTCATGAGGAAAGCGGCTGTCACGCATCCGTCGGATATTGGCGAACTGATCGGTCTCAGCGTGTGACATAACTGTCATCACTCCTTCCGATAGATCGTCGGTGCTACGGATTGGAAAGGATGCTGGATCCACTGAAGACTTTCAGAATGTCCGATGAATAAATAGCCTCCCGGCTTCAGATAGCGGTGAAATTTATTGACAAGTGTTGCCTGGGTCGGGCGGTCGAAATAGATCATGACATTCCGGCAGAAAATCAAATCAAGCGGCTGTTTGATGGGGAAACCGTCGTCCATCAAGTTGAGCCGCCGAAATCGGATCATGGACGCCAAGTGTGGTTTGACCTTAAAGCGGCCCAGACTCTCGCCGCGCCCGCGAAGAAAATGCCGACTCAGCAACTCCGAGGGCATGCTCCGGAATCGGTCCTCGTCGTAGATACCCGATGCCGCCTTGGCCAAGACACGCGTAGACAGGTCGGACGCCAGAATCTTAAAGTCCCATGCCTGCGGATTTTGAACACCCTCAAAGAGCGTGATCGCGATCGTGTAGGGTTCTTCTCCGGTCGAACACGCCGACGACCAAATGCGAATCCGTTTTTCTGGCATCAACTCCGGTAAGATCACATCCCGAAGAAAGTCAAAATGTTTGGACTCGCGGAAAAAATCGGTTTTGTTGGTCGAAATCAAATCCAACATCCGGGTGAACTCTTCCCGCGTCGAATCTCCGGTCACCTTATCGTAATACTGTGAAAAGGTTTCGAGTCCGAGATCTCGTATGCGCTTGGACAGCCTGGACTCCAACAGACTTTGCTTTTGCTCATTGAGTGAGATCCCGCTCTCGCCATAGATAAGCGTGCGAAAGCGTTCAAAGTCCTTCAATGTGATTTTACAATCCATTCGGCACACCCATGATTGGTCCGAAACTCAGGCGTTGAACGCACGGACGCCTATCCGGCGGTAGCTAGACTCTTTTCGGTCGGAGAAAGGATATTCTTGACTGGGCGGCAAGAAGCCGCTCACCCTGGGATTGGGCATGGTCAACGTGCTCTGAACGGCGACCGTATCCGATTACTTGACCCGCCGTGGCCGGCGGTATTCGGTTCTTCAGAATTCCTCGAACTCGTCCCCTGTATTGTGTTGATCCTTGCCGTTGCCAGCCATGAGGCCGACTGGCTGACGTTCCTCAGTTGATCTGGAAGAGATTGCCGGACGCTTCGCAGTTTTCGGATTGAACGCGACTGCCGCAGGCTTTGCCGACGGTTTGCTTTCCCGCTTCACCGGCTCCGCGGCGCGCCGGCTGTCAGATTGCTGGATCTTGAATACTTCCACTTGCCTCAGCAACTCTTTCGCCTGTTCCTTCATCGACTGGCTCGCAGAAGCCGTTTCCTCGACCAGGGCGGCATTCTGTTGGGTGCCCTCATCCATCTGCATGATGGCTTTGTTCACCTGATCGATTCCGCTGGCTTGCTCCTGCGACGCGGCACTGATCTCAGCGATGATGTCGGTAACACGTTTGACGGACCCCACAATCTCCTCTAGTGTCTTTCCGGATTGATTGACAAACTCGGTGCCGTCCGTGACGCGTTGGATCGATTCGTTGATCAAACCTTTGATCTCTTTCGCCGCCGTTGCGGAACGCTGCGCTAAATTCCGCACCTCGGCCGCCACCACGGCAAAGCCTCGTCCATGCTCTCCGGCCCGAGCCGCTTCTACTGCGGCATTCAACGCCAGAAGATTGGTCTGAAAGGCAATCTCGTCGATGACGGTGATGATATCGGCAATTTTCTTGCTGCTCTTGTTGATCTCTCCCATCGCGTCGACCGCTCTGGTGGTGACCGCGCCTCCCTTGTTGGCGATATCGCGCGCGGCGATGGCCAATTGATTCGCTTGTTTCGAGTTGTCGGCGTTTTGTTTGACGGTGGACGTCATTTCTTCCATGGACGCGGAGGTTTCCTCCAACGCTCCGGCCTGCTGGCTGGTCCGTTGCGCGAGATCATCGCTGCCTTTGCTGATTTCTTCCGTTCCAGCCGTGACGGTTTCGACCGCCTCCCGGACGAGCGACACCGTTTGAGTCAATTGCACGATGGCCGTATTGAGGCTCGCCTTCATCTGCTCGAACTCGCCTTGGTACACGCCTGTCATCTGCTTAGTCAGGTCCCCCGAGGCCAGTGCCGTCAAAACGCTCTGCGCTTCGTGCAACGGCGTCACGACGGCGTCGAGCAACTGATTGAAACTCGACGTGAGATCCTTCGCAGAACCTTGGAACCGTTCAATATTTATCCGACCCGTGAGATCGCCGGTCGCGGCAGCGTTGATGAGTCTTTCCACCTCGTTCTGCGCTTGCTTTTGACCGGTGATATCGGTGGCGAATTTCACGACCTTGTAGGGCTTGCCGGTGGCGTCCATAATGGGGTTATAGGACGCCTGGATCCAAATTTCTTTCCCCCCCTTGCCCAGCCTGCGATAGACCCCCGAGTCAAACTCACCCCGATTAAGTCTCTGCCAGAAAGCCGCGTACTCACCGCTTGCCGCATAGGTCGAGTCGGCGAACATCCGATGATGTTGGCCCTTGATCTCCTCCAATGTGTACCCCAGACAGTTGAGGAAATTCTGGTTGGCCGTCAGAATCGTGCCATCCATGTTGAACTCAATCACAGCCTGCGCCTTCCCGACCGCTTCGATCTTATATTTTGACTCGAGTGCTTCTTTGACGTTGGCTTCGATCTGCGTCGCCATCTGATTGAATGCCGTTGCGAGCTTCCCGATTTCGTCACGTGCCGTGACCGTCGAGCGGTGGGTGAGATTGCCGTTTTGCAGTTGTTGCGCTGCACCCAGCACATTCGTCAGATTCTCGCCGATCATCTTGGAGACAAACCATACGGTGAATGCACCGATGAGGAGGGCACTGATGTTCAAGATACTCATACCCCAATTCAGGCTCGTGCTGAGATCGTGGCCGGCGCGATAGCTTTCCTCCGCTTGTTTATTGTTCTCTTCGACCAACCAGTCGACGGCTTTATACAGAACGCCGATTTTCTCATTCAGCTCGGTCTTCTGCAGTTCTGCCGCGGCGTCCTTGCTGTAATTCCGGCTCAGTTGCATTAGTTTTTTGCGGGCTTCCATATAAGCAGGTATTCCCGCCTTGAATTGTTCAAATACCTTTTTTTCCTCTTCCGCGACGATGAGCGGAACGTACTTCGCCAAGAGGTCCTCTATATTTTTGTCGAGTTCTTCGATGCTTTTTTCCCGCGCGGCCATCGTTGCCGCGTCATTCGCCAGAATGTGCCATACGACGTAGTTGCTCCTGCGCAGCATTTGTGCGCGCAGATCACTCATGATTGTGACACCAAGCAAGTTTGTCTTGTAAATAAACTCTGCGTTCCCATTCAGCCGGTTCATACCGACGATGGACAAGCCTCCAATGATCACGATCAGTAGTCCCATGACCCCGAAGCCGCACAGTAGTTTCAATCGGATACTGAAGTTCTTGAATGCGTTCAGCATGTGCCCTCCATAAATCGAACGCCGGCCGAGGCCTTCGTCTATTTGAGGCGTGTTCGACACACCTCTCTGCACCAGCAGCCCTCATCTCCGCAGCACAAGCCCATACTACTGTCGACACCCACACCACATCGGGTTTTAAGTGTCTTCTAGATGCGCCTCTCCCTAACAGGTGCTCGTCTGCCCGATTGGTCGATTCGAGCCGACACTTGACTAATGGTATCGACGAGGCTAGTACTTTGTCGGATAGCTGGAATGGAATCTTGAGTGCGGCAAACCGCGTGATTCCACACGTATCAGTAGGTCGAACGATTGGAACGCTCTATTCCAAATGAGATCCCCTCAACGGATCAAAACTCCTCAAAGTCACCCTCAAGGCTACCCTGATCCTTTCCGGTACCGGACGTGACACCTACCGAAGCCGACACCGCCGGCCGCGGATTGGCCACCTTCTTTCCAAGTAGCTGGGGTCGAGCCTGCTGAGTCACCGGCTTGAACGATTCTTCTGATGTCACGGGTGTAAGGTCTATCGGTACTGTTGCGGCGCCTCTTGATCTGCGGGCGACCTGCTCGATCTTGAATATATTGACCTGCCGGAGTAGGCCTTTGGCTTGTTCTTTCATGGACTGGCTGGCACTGGTGGTCTGTTCGACCAAGGCCGCGTTCTGCTGCGTCGTCTCGTCCATGGACATGATCGCCTTGTTCACCTGATCGATCCCGCTCGCCTGCTCCTGCGAGGCCGCCGTGATCTCCGCGATGATGTCGCCTACCCGTTTCACCGCATTGACAATCTCTTCCAGCGTCTTGCCCGACTGGTTGACCAACTCGCTGCCGTCGTTGACGCATTGAATCGACTCGTTGATTAAACCTTTGATCTCTTTCGCCGCCGTTGCGGAACGCTGCGCCAAATTCCGCACCTCGGCCGCCACCACGGCAAAACCGCGCCCATGCTCTCCGGCCCGAGCCGCTTCCACCGCCGCATTCAACGCCAATAGATTCGTCTGGAACGCAATCTCGTCGATGACGGTGATGATATCGGCGATTTTTTTGCTGCTCTTGTTGATCTCTCCCATCGCATCCACGGCTCGCTTCGTCACCGCGCCCCCCTTGTCCGCCGTGTCCCGGGCAGCCACCGCCAGTTGATTGGCCTGTTTGGCATTGTCGGCGTTCTGCTTGACGGTGGAGGTCATCTGTTCCATCGACGCACTGGTCTCTTCCAGCGCCGAAGCCTGCTGACTCGTTCGTTGCGATAGGTCTTCATTGCCCTTGGTGATTTCCTCAGCCCCTAGGGAAACGGCTTCCACCGCCTCGCGGACGGCGGTGATCGTGTCCGTGAGGTTGTGCACGACGGCATTGATGCTGGTTTTGATCTTCGCCAATTCACCCTGATAAGTCCCGTCCATTTCCTGGGTCAGATCATTCTCCGCAAGCCGGCCCAAAACTTTTTGCGTCTCGGTCACGAGTCCTTCCATCTCGACTGCCGTCTGTTTCTGGGCCGTGATGTCCGTCGCAAATTTCACCACCTTGGATACTTTGCCGTTGGTGTCGAGAATCGGGCTGTAGCAGGCTTGGAGCCAAATCTCTTTGCCACCCTTGCCGATCCGCCGGTACTGCCCTATCTCAGACTCTCCCCGGTTGAGCTTCTGCCAAAATGACGCATACTCACCGCTGTTGGCATAGGTCGCATCGCAGAACATTCTGTGGTGCTGGCCTTTGATCTCAGGCAAGCTATATCCCACGCAGCTGAGAAAGTTCTCATTTGCCGTCACGATCGTTCCGTCCACGTTGAATTCGATGAAAGCCTGCACTCTTCCAATGGCGTTCGTGACACCGCTCAACTCTGCCGCCTGCATCTTCAGCGCGAGATCCGTCTGATCACGGGCCTGCTCGAGTGAGCCGGCCATCTGGTTAAAGACCTCCGCTAACTCGCCTACTTCATCTTTTGCGGTCACGGTGGAACGCATCACCAGATTACCTGATCTGATTCCTTTCGCTGTATCGAGCACATTCGACAGATTCCCGGTGATCAGTTTTGAAACGAACCACACCACCACCAAACTCACCAAAGACATGATCACGATGGCACCGATCGTGGTTCCCGTAAGGTAGAGGGTCACGTCTTGGCTGGTCTGATAGCTCTCGTTCGCTTGTTTTTTATTCTCCTCGATCAATGAATCAATACTCGCAATCATGGCTTCACGAATCGGCGTCAATTCCTTTGTCCGAAGCTCACTCGCGCCGTCTTTACTGAACAATCGGCTCAAATGGAGGACTTTTTCGCGAACTAGTTTGAACTTCGACCAATTCTCCTTGTACTGATCGAAGGTTTTCCGCTCTGATTCGTTCACGATAATGGCATCGTACTTGAGCAGGAGATCCTCCATCTCGCTGTCTCCGGCTGCGATCTCTTCCTCCGTTTTAGTGATCGCGGCAGAGTCGTACGCTTGGATATGTGCACCATTGAGAGCGATCATTTTGTAATTGAGCGATCGTAAATCTCCCAGCTTGGTGACTGGGATCAGGTTCTCTTTGTAGATCTTCTCCGTGCGATCGCTCAGTTCGTATAATCCCCACACCGAGAATGCCCCACAGATGATCTGACCCGCCAAAAAGATTGAGGCAACGAACATCAGCTTTTTGACCATCTTGAGATCTTGGAGTCGTTTCATGGCGCTCCTCTTCCGCTACTCACGAGGTGAGGGTTATCACGCTGTATGACCGGACATGACCTGGAAAACGACGCAAAAAAACGCATCCCGAACACTCTTTACGAGAGCATCAGAATGCGCCTCCAACTGACAGGTCTCTCTCCTGTCCGATTAGACGATTCGAGCCGTGCGTCCACCCAACGTTCCAACATCTGGTCGTACCCCCTTATCGGCATATGGAGAGGAATCTTGAGAGGCCTCTAAAATGGAAAGGCGGATAATAAGCCGGGAATCCGCGTGGAGGAGCTGAGACGAATCAATCAGCTAAACGATACGGTCCCTGTGTGCGGCCTGCATTGGCGACGATCGACTCGCTGCCGGGAGTCCACAATCAATAGCTTATCGGACACTATATGAAGAATTCGGTGGACCGTCGTTCACCTAAAAATCATGCGAGCGGCGGATGAACACTCCCTCCATGCACGTTATGTGTCCCTAGCTCTGCTCAACGGTTTTGACCGTGCTGGCCCTCACTTCTATCAACCATGCCATCACAGACTCACCTCTCGACATCTTCACGAAGCAATAACTCGATTTTTTGCCGTAGCAGTCCCAGGTCTTTGGACCGAAACGCGTCCTTGGTCTTCGCCAAAACCTCAATCGTACTCTCAAGCGCCTCCCGATAGGCATCGAGCCTCGGACATTGCATCGTGCGGCAAACATCCGTCGGTGCCTCAGCACCGCCCTGTAATTGGCTGGTCATGACGGACCGAATTCTGGAGGACAAGATGGCCATCTGTGCGAAACTTTGGGAAAGGAATGTATCGAGCGACCAGGCCAATTCTCGTTCATTGGCTCCACTTCCCAGTGGCGGCAGGTTTGCCTGCAGGTGCTCCAAGGAGGCCACCAGTCGTCCCGCTTCTTCTCGAACCGCAGTGGTCATGCGCAGAAGACTGGTCTTCTTCACCGCGTCACCCACCGCACGAAGCAAGTCCGGCCAGTCGACCGGCTTGAGCAAATAGTCCGTAAACGACAACCGGAGCGATTCCACGGCAGTTTGAACGGAGGGATAACCGGTCACCAGCACGATCGGAAGCGAAGGAAACCGGGTACGGACATCCCGGAGAAATTCGAATTGCATATTCCCCGGCATACGAATGTCGGTAATGAACGCATCGTACTGGCTCGTCAGAAGCCTATCGGCTTCATGAGAATCCTGAGCGCAATCGCAACGATACCCCTCTTGTTCCAGAAGCCTCGCCGTCGAGAGACGGAACGTTTCTTCATCGTCAGCGAGCAGAATCCGTGGTGTTTCAGCCATCATCGAGTCATGACCTCCTTTGTATTCGACTGGTCTAACGTACACGCAACTGCGGTATAACGCGGTAAGAGAACTGAAAACGTCGATCCGTCATTCAGCCGAGTTTGAACGTCGATCTTGCCGCCCATCGCCGTCACTAAGCTTTGAGAGACGGAAAGACCCAGTCCCATGCCCTTCTGATCTCCCCCCGTCTTCGTCGTAAAGAAGGGATCGAAGATATGAGGCAGATTCTCCTGGGGGATGCCCGGTCCCTGGTCGGAAACGGCAATTCGTATCGCATCCGGCTCCACACGAAGGATCAACGTGATCGTACCTCCTTCGCTGGAGCAATCGATGGCGTTATTCAGCAGATTCAGCAGAACTTGCAACAAATCGCCTCGCGGCACGCACAGCCGGTCGATACATGGATCCACGTCAATCGCCAGCATAAGCCGGTGCTGTTGCAGCCGTTTGGCGAAGAGCGCCTCAATGTCATTCATCATGGGCTGGAATTCCACCGCCTCGCCCTTGCCGGACTCCGGCCTATAGAGTTGATACATGTTCTGGACGATGGATGCGACGCGAGCGATCTCACGATCGATCATGCCGGCAAACTCGGCATGAGGATGGGCAGGATCTACCGCCTGCCTCACGAGCATAAAGGCGTTCTTGATCCCTGCGATGGGGTTGTTGATCTCATGGGCGACGCCGGCCGCTAAGCGGCCCATCGCCGCCAATTTTTCCGTCTGCGCCCGCTGCGATTCCAGCTTGGCAATCTCAGCGGTCCGCTCGGCGATCTGATGCTCCAGCTCTTCCGTATGGCGGGACCGCTCCTCCTCCAAATGTTTGCGTTCGGTAATGTCGCGGCCCGCCACCAGCCGGACTTCCTTCCCGCGATAGCAATAGGGCCTGACCACGACTTCACCGGGAAAGGTAGTGCCGTCTTTGCGGCGTCCCATGGCTTCGTAGGGCCCGTTCACGCCATTCTGCATGTTGGCCAGAATCAGGTCACGGGATTCGTCGGCGACGAGATCCCACAGAGATCGTCCGATGAGCTCGCCTGGTCCGTACCCAAATATCCGCTCCAAACCGGCATTCACTTCGATGAGGACCCCCTGATCATGGATGGCAATCCCGTCGAATGTCGCCTCCGTCAGCAGCTTATACCGTAGTTCACTATCGCGTACCGCTTCTTCCGCGGATTTGCGTTCTGTAATCTCATCCTGAAGAGATTGATTGGCCATTGCCAGCTGCGCAGTCCGGTCGACGACGCGCCGTTCGAGTTCGGCATGCGCGGTTCGAAGCGCCTCCTCGGCGGTTCTTCGTTCGGTCACGTCGGACATCGACCCGACCATACGCACCGGCCTCCCAGTGGCATCCCATACCGCCTGGCCTAGGTCGCGGAACCAACGATATCTGCCGTCCTTCATCTTTACTCGAATTTCAATATCGTATGGGTCATGCGTTTCGAGATGCCGATAAACGGCTCGATGCGCCCGCTCAGCGTCGACAGGATGTACGACCGATAGCCACACTTCGTAGGAAGGAATGAGAGCCCCTGGCTCAAGCCCCAACAATTCGAAGGTGCGATCGGACCAATACAGTCCCCCGGTCATGATGTTCCAATCCCAAATGCCATCGTTGGTGGCCCGGGCAGCCAATTCAAATCGTTCCTGGCTTTCGCGTAACGCTTCGTCAACCTGTTTCCGTGCGGTGATATCGCGCACGAACGCGCAATGGAATTCCTGACCGCTGTAGGCCAGGAAGCTCACACGAATATCGATGGGAATCCGTCTGCCGTCTTTTGCCAGATGAAACGTCTCGAACGAAACAACCTTCTTCTCCCGAGTATCCGCCCAAAACTCTGGCCACATCTCCGGAGGGAAATTCGGATTCAGGTCGTGGACGGTCATGCGAAGAAATTCGTCCGGCGTGTAGCCCAGCATCGCGCTTGCTGCGTCGTTGGTATACAAAATCCTGGCATGGGGATCGATCCAATACACCGCATCGACCGCCTGATCCATGGCAAACCGGGTACGCTGAAGGTTCTCCTCCGCCAGCTTCCTCGCCGTAATATCGATGCAGGCACCATGATAGCCGGCAAACGTTCCGCCCGGTAGAAAACGAGGCGCGCCGCCCTCATGGAGCCAGCCGTACTGCCCGTTTCCCTTCCGCAAGCGATATTCCAGTTCAAATGGCTCACGGCGATCGAAGGCTTCCGAATAAGTCTTGAGACATCGATCGATGTCTTCCGGATGCAGGCCATCAACCCAGCCATCGCCAAGCTCCTGCTCCATGGTACGGCCGGTATAATCCAACCAGCACGTGTTGAAATAAATGACTCGTTTGTCGAGACCCGACATCCAGATCAGGACAGGCGCCGTGTCGGCAAGAACCCGAAACCGTTCCTCGCTCTCCCGCAGAGCTTCTTCCACATGGCGGCGCCCGGTAATGTCGGTGTTAGTGCCGAACCACTTGACGATCCGTCCTGCTTCATCTCTGATCGGCAAGGCGCGAGCCAGATGCCAGCGATACGCATCATCGCCCGCCTGTTTGAGACGAAATTCAATTTCATAGGGCTCCCCGGTCTGCAATGAGGTAGTCCAAGCCGTCATACAGGCAGGCAGGTCGTCAGGATGGAGCACGGACTGCCATTCCCAATCAAGCAGTCGCTCCGCCGGCGCATTGAAGTAATCCAGTACTCGACGATTCACGTAGTCTAACGTACCGTCCGGACGAGCGGTCCAGACCTGCTGAGGAATGGCTTCGATCAACGCAAGGTACCGCGCTTCACTTTGCCGCAGCGCCTGTTCTGCCTGCTTACGCTCGGTGATGCTTTCGACGACAGCCATGACGAGAGGCGCCGTACCGTCCGATGGTTTGAACAGGTTGGCTGTCACCCGCACCCAGAGGACACGTCCGTCTTTGCGGATGTATCGCTTGTCTTCAGCACTCGAAAACTCTTCGAGTCGAAACAAGTCATCCCACAAGACAAGATTCTCCGGTATATCCTCAGGATGCGTCACCAGTGTAAAAGGTCTGCCGAGAAGTTCGGATGTGTTGTATCCGAGCAGTTCCACATAGGCTCGGTTGACATGAACGAATCGCTTATCAGAATCGACGATCGCCATCGCGACAGCCGCATGCTCAAAAAGGCTCCGAAATCGTTCATCACCTGTGGAAGCTTCGGATGGAAATTTGTTGAACCATCGGCAAAGCCCCGTCAACATGAGGCACCAGGCTGCAAGAGCGGACACGTGGAGAATCGTGACGGAAGCCATCCCAAAAGTCGCAAGCCAAAAACAGATGAAACCAAGAAACGCGATAAGACCTATGGTCGCAGGGCCGAGAAGACTTGGAAATAGAAGATGATGTTTTGAACTGAGGTTGACTTCAGGGAGTGGCTGACAGCCGTGAGTGGTCACGGGGCGGCAGGATAACGCGTCAGGCATGACCCGTCAAATCCATATGGCCCTACGCAGGCCTCTATTCAGATCATCTAATGGAAAACCAGGTCAATAGGTGGACACGAGGCTACGCCGCGCGGTTGATTTCTCGTTCGGCATCGAGCCAATCATCAAGTTCATAGCCCTGCCGGTAGCCTCGGGCTGCATATAACTCGTATGCTCGCTTTGCGATTTGCTGCCGATGTTCCGATAACGATCGAACTTGTTTCGAGACCGGTGGCTGTTCGGACCTTTTTTGTTGCTTTGCCATTCAAACCCCTTTCTACTATGTCCAAATGATACCCGACGAGTGCGAGACGGTACAGAGAATGACGAATATGAGATCCTAAAGTCGTGGCACTCGATAGAGCTCTTTACGCTGCAGCCGCCACCGGTGAATCCTTTGATGAATCTTTCCCGCCCGTATCCAGCAGCAACCGATCGATGTCCAATAGCGACACCAGTTTATCGCCGGACTTTCCAATCCCATTCAAGAACGTCACGTCGATCTTATTCCCAAAATCCGGCGTCGACTGAATATCTTTCTTCTCAATGTCGAGCACGTCCGATACCGCATCAACCACCAACCCCATCACTTTGTCCTGCACCACCACCACAATGATGACTGTAAACGTTGTGTAGTCGATCGTCGGCATGCCGAATTTCGTTCGCAACTCGACGATGGGTACGATGGTTCCACGCAGATTCAATACTCCCTTGATATGGGACGGCGTATTGGGGATTTTGGTCACTGCGGTATATCCCTTGATCTCCTGCACCCGAAGAATGTCGACACCATACAGCTCTTCCCCTAGACTGAATGTCAAAAACTGACCGCCGTTGATTTGCGGCGCCGCATGCCGGCTAAGATTTTTGATGTCTTTGTCCGCAACCACTTCCGACATGGAAAGCTCCTTTCCCGCTGTCTCTCCGTCTCGCCGGCATTGCTACTTGATGGGGCAAGTCGGCGTCTCGTCCGAACTTCTGCGATGTGCTCATTGGTTAAGGATATATCGGTCATCCTCGATGAAGCTTTACCTCGTGCCCGGAACGGGCGACTCATTGCAGTTCTGCCGAATCGTCCAAAGGTTTCGACTACAACAACGAAACGGTACCAGAAGAATTATGCCGCAACGGGGGTATCGTGTCGGGCGATTTCGATCACGCCGCGCACGTCAATAATGAATCCGACCCTGCCGTCTCCGAGAATCGTCGCGCCGGCGATGCCTTCGACCTTGCGAAAATTCTGCTCCATGCTCTTGATGACAACCTGCTGCTGTCCAAGGATTTCGTCCGCCATCACCGCCACGCGTTCGCCTTCCGTCTCCAAGATGAGAAGAATGGCCTCTTTGGGATCCGTATATTCAGGCTCGCTCGTGAACACCTCGTACAAACGCACCATCGGAATGTAGGTGTCACGAACATTAATGAGTTCGCCCTTGCCGATCACGGTTTTGATCGTTTCGGCTTTAGGCTGGATCGACTCGAGAATGGACAGCAGCGGCACGATATAGGTATCCTTACCGACTCGCACCGTCATGCCGTCGATGATCGCTAACGTCAGCGGCAGCTTGAGTATGAACTTGGTGCCCTTGCCTTGGACGGTTTTGATACTGACCGTCCCTCCCAGACCTTCGATGTTCCGCTTGACCACATCCATTCCCACACCACGGCCCGACACGTCCGTTATTTTCTCGGCGGTCGAAAATCCCGGCTTGAAAATCAACGGCCAAATCTGATCGTCGGTCGGCGTATCGTTCTCACCGATCAAGCCTTGCTTGATTGCCTTCGCGAGAATCTTGTCTCGATTCAACCCACGCCCATCGTCTTCGACCGTAATGCAAATATTGCCGCCCTCATGAAATGCGTTGAGCCGGATGGTGCCCACTTCGGGTTTGTTATTATCGAGACGCTCTTCCGGCGACTCCAATCCATGGTCCGCGGAGTTCCGAACCAAATGCGTGAGCGGATCACTAATCGACTCGATCACCGTCTTGTCCAATTCCGTCTCTTCTCCGGACAGGACCAATTGCACCTTCTTGTTTGCTTTGGCGGAAAGATCGCGCACGAGCCGCGGGAACCTGGCAAACGCGGTGCCGATGGGCAACATGCGAATGCTCATGACACGTTCTTGAATCTCTCGCGTGTTCCGTTCCAGCTCCACCATACGCTCCAACAACACCGGCAATTGCCGCATCTCGAACCTCGACCCAAGATCGCTCAACATTGACTGGGTGATCACAAGCTCGCCCACCAAGTTGATAAGCTTATCGATCTTGGCCGTGTCAACACGGATGGACGTGGTGTCGGTTTTTTTAACCTGCGCGGAGGATTCCTGCTGGCGCTGTTTCTGCAGCGCCTGTTCGACCTGCTGCTGGGTGACGACTTTTTGTTCGACAAGTATTTCCCCCACCCGCTTTTGCTGCCCTAAGGCGCGATCAAGCTCCCCCGGAGAGACCAAACCACCTTCCACGAGAATTTGCCCGAGCGGTTTGGAAGATATCGTTTCGCTTGAGGGCGCCGCGGAGGCTGCCGCATGGGGCCGGTCGTTTTCCTTTTTACCCGCGGTTTGTACCGGCTCAATCGATAAGTGACTGTCCTCGCGAACAAATTCAAAGATAGACTCAATGACCTTCAACTCCTTGCCCGTCGTCAGTTCCATGCTCCATGAGAGATAACACTTCTCCGGATCAATGCTGTCAAGATCCGGTAAACGAGACGTGTCGAGCGTGATTCGGGTCAGGGCGCCGATGCTTTTCAGCTCCTTGAACGTTTGAAGAGGGTCGAGTCCTCGTTGAAACAGCCATTCCGGCGGTGTCCACCTAATGACATACGTTTGATCTTCACTGCAGTTCTCAACGGAAACAGGTTGCACAACGGTTCCAGTCACGCCCACGACCGCCGCCGGCGCGTCCGATGCGCTGGCCGAAGCCAACTCACCGGTGAGCCGCTGGACTGTTTCCTCATCTACCGCCGAGCCCGACTTCACTGATTGGATCAACGTCTTCAAACAATCGGTTGATTTCAAGAGGAGATCGGCGACCATTGGAGAGACAGCCTTCTGCCCATTTCTCAGCAAATCCAATAGCGTCTCCATCTTGTGCGTAAACTGCGCGACGGCTTGAAAACCGAACATGCCGCTCGTGCCTTTGATCGAATGGGCGGACCGAAAGATCTTATTGAGAAGATCCAAGTCTTCCGGATGTTGTTCCAGCTCCAACAAGCCTTCCTCCACCACCGCCAGATGCTCAGCGGCTTCTTCAAAGAAGGCATCCTGAAATTGCGAAAAATCACCACTCATGGTTTGGCTCGCTGCTCGGTGTTGTCCGTTATGCCGGTAAGACCTTCGCGATCGTTTTCAACAGGATTTCCGGATTGAACGGCTTGACGATCCAACCTGTTGCACCGGCTTCCTTTCCTGCTTGCTTCTTTTCTGGGGTCGACTCGGTCGTGAGCATGAGAATCGGCGTGAATCTGAACGCGTTCAATTTCCGCAATTCTTTGATGAGCGTGATCCCGTCCATCTCCGGCATGTTGAGGTCGGTCACGACGATATCCATCTTGGGACCTGCCGCAACCTTACTCACGGCGTCTTTCCCATGCTCTGCCTCGACCACGGTAAAACCGGCGTTCGTCAAAGTGAACGCCACCATCTGCCGCATGGTTGGCGAATCATCGACGACTAGTGCGGTCTTGCTCATAATGACCCTCCGGCATCAAAATATTACGCGTTCGCGTCCTGATTCACTAGAACAGGGTGACGGAATCGGCATCTTCTTCTACGACATCAGTCGGCACCGGCTCCTCGTAGTCAGGTTGTATGGCCGCCTCGTGCAGACGGCGTTCTCCTTCCATGGTGTACAAGTGTTCCACTTGTTGCAACGCGGCAATCTCTTTCTTGGCATCTTTGTCCAAAGGTCCCCGCAACAACACTTGCAGATGGCATTTCAGTTGGTCTAATGCCAGGCCGACGTGTTCCAATTTTTGACGTGTCAGATCCTGGAACTGCATGGCCATGACAACTTTGGAGAGGCTTTCCGCTTTTGCTTTCGGCGTCGTCATCTCATCGGAAACGAAGAGCATTCGGAGATGCATCATCAGTTCCATCGCGGCCCGTTCGGTTTCGCCTGTCACCGCGATCATTTGTGCTTTCAGCACGGGGATGATCTGCACCGCCCCGTTTGCGAAGGCTTCCCATTCCTGCTGGTGTTCTTTGAAAAGATGCTCAGGCGCTCCATCAACAGGATCCGCCTGCTTGAATTGTCCGTCATTGGTCTCGAGCGAATTCATAGTTGTGCGTGTGGACCACCTACGACCAACCGAACGCTAAAGGATATGCAGCCCATCTCATCATTCCAGCTTGCATTCATTTCTGGTCCGCCAAGCAACACGCACACCATTCGCGTCGACCGTCACATGCTCACTCGCTGAGTGAATCGGTAAATCCCAGCTGCGTGAGCTTTGTTTGCAACTCCTGCGAGATTCCCGAGACAAACATCCGGTTCTGTTTCTTGACCGTCAACAACAACTGAATCGCCGCCGTATCCACTCGGGCAGTACCGCCGAGATCCAATGACACTAACCCGTCGTTGGCGAACAGTTTCACTAATGCTTCTTTAAATTCCGCTGCTTCAAAGATCGTGATATCACCGGTCGGAGCCAGATGTCTCGAACTCGGATCTTTATTGTGTGAAGTCTGCGGCACAGATGGTTCCTCCGTCATCGAACGTCAGACCTCCCCCTCACGTCACTGATTGATACTCTCGGCTCTTTCCTCTCGAGACTTGAGAACAGGCACCTTGGAATCACACCGACCTAGGGCATTTGAAATGGCCTATTCCCCGATAACTCGGGAACCTTCTGATTTTGGGATGCGTCTTCCGGCGTTTGCTCGGCTTGCGCTGACTCATCCTCAGATTGGAGACTCGGCGCTTGTGGGGCCTCTTCAAGAATGACGACTTCGACCCGGCGATTCTTGGCCCTCTGTTCCGCATTCTCATTGGCTGTCACAGGCCTGGTATCGGCATGCCCGACAGCCGCCAGGTGGCCTGATGGTACGCCGTAGAGTTCTGACAGCACCCGCACAACCATCACTGCCCGGGCGGCCGACAGCTCCCAATTGGAAGGAAATTGTGCCGTTCGGATCGGAACGTTGTCGGTATGCCCTTCGACGCGCGTATGCCGATCGAGTTCGAGGATTGCCGACCCAAGACCTTCGAGAAACCGCAACGCTTCAGGACGCACAGCTGCTTCCCCGTTGTTGAAGAGGACTTGGTCCGGAATGGTGATCACGATATCCCCGTTCACCTTCTCTACGATCCGCACGAGTGACATGTGCGGTGTGCCATTGATGACCTGCACCAGATTACGGAGCCGCCGCATGGCCACTTCTTTGCTCCCAGGGGTATTCGGAGCCGTCAGTGCCGGTTTGTTGGCGTTCAAGCTGAACGCCGAAGGGGACGAGGGAGTGCTCACGACGGGATTGAGCGCGGCCTTGATGGACTCGCTGACAGTACGGTATTTCCCAATGTTGACGGACGAAATCGAGTACATGACGACGAAGAACGCGAACAGCAAGGTAATGAAGTCGGCATACGAGACCAGCCATCGTTCGTGATTTTCGTGTTCTTCGTGTTTGCGCTTGGCCATAATCTGCGTAAATCGTTAGACGTGAAAGGTGAGACGTTTGCCTTCAATCCGGAGCGTGACATTTCACTTTTTACCTCTTATCTCTCACACTTCACTTCTTCGCCTCCTTCGTCCGTTCGCCGTGTGGAAGAACACTCTCCAGCTTTTCTTGCAGCAACCGAGGATTTTCCCCATGGGCGAGTCCGACAAGCCCCATGATGATCAGGTTGCGGCTCCCCGCCTCCTCTTTCAGCTTCAGCTTGATCTTGTTGGCAAGCGGAAGAAAAAAGAGGTTTGCCGCTCCCACCCCGTAAATGGTGGCGACGAATGCGACCGCGATCCCGCTGCCCAACTTGGAAGGGTCGGCGAGATTTTCCATCACATGAATCAGCCCCAGCACTGCACCGAGGATGCCGACGGTCGGCGCGTACCCTCCGGCCGCTTCCCACACCTTGGCCGCTATCACGCCTTGCTCCTCATGGTGTTCCACTTCAATCTCGAGAATCTCGTGCACGGCTTTCGGCTCGGTGCCGTCGACGATCAGCTGAATTCCCTTCTTCATGAAGGGGTCTTTGATGTCTTTGAGTTTGCCTTCGAGCGCCAGCAACCCCTGCTTTCGCGAAAGATTTGCGAGATCCAAGATCAGCTTGATAGTGCCCTTGTTGTCGATGTGGGGACCGGACACCGCCAGGGACAGGGCGCCGACCGCCTTGATGACGACCGGAAGAGGATTTTGGATGCAGATCGCTCCGAGCGTCCCGCCGATCACGATGATAAAGGCGGTCAACTGTAGAATCGAGCTCACATGGCCGCCTTCCAGCACCTGTCCTCCGATGATGGAACCTAGCGCGATCACCACCCCGAGTATGGTTGCAATATCCATGGTTCATGCGCCTCATTTGAACCCGAATTGAGCCAGGATATCGTCGGCGACTTTCTGCTTCATGGCTGTGGTCTTCGATTCCTCAAGTTGCTTGAGCAAGTGGTCGGCTCTACCCGAAGCGGCAGGCTCCTCGTTCTTCTGCTGAAGTCCGAAGACGACGACAAGTTTCATCAGCTTGCCTTGTATTTCGCCGAGAATCGCCACGAGCTTTTTCACACGCTGAGCCACCAGATCTTGAAAGGACAGGGTGGTCATGATCTCAGTCAGCGATTTCTCGTCCTGAGCCAAAATACCTCGTACTTTCTCAAGCCTCCCTGCGAGCGTCACACAGTCGATCGTCTGTAGAATTTCGACGATGGCCGAGATTTCTTTGGCCATATGTGCGTGATTGTCTTGCATCATTTCCGTCAGACGCATGACTTCCAGTGCCCCATCCTCCGTCATCTTGCTCAGATCGCTCAAATGAGATGCCGCGGTCGGAAGCTGGGCCGTACTGGACATGATTTGAGGCCCCGCCTCCGAGATGGTGGTCATCGCGCCTTCGACAAACCTGGCTAACTCTCCAAGTTCTTCGTACAATTGATGCGCTTGGCTGTGCACAACGCCTCCCTTCGATCCCGGTTCGGAGAAGGACCCGCTGGCTCGCAGGCTATTTGAAAATCTTCCCGATTTTTTCCTGCATCGTCTCGGCTGTAAACGGCTTGACGATGTAATTGCTCACACCGGCTTGTACCGCTTCGATCAGATTGCTTTGTTGCGCTTCAGCCGTGACCATCAACACAGGTGTCGCTTTGAGCTTCTCGTCGGACCGGATCGCGCGGAGCATGTCGATGCCCGTCATGACCGGCATGTTCCAGTCGGACACGACGAAGCCATACGTGTCCGCCCGTAGCTTCTGCAGCGCCTCCTGTCCGTTTTCCGCTTCGTCGACATTGGCGAACCCCAATTGCTTCAGGATGTTCTTGACGATCCTCCTCATCGTCACCATGTCATCGACAACGAGGATTTTCATGTTTGAATCGGCCGGCATAACGCCTCCCTTTTCTTACCGCTTACCGTCCCAGTAACAGATGACTAACGGTCTGTCTATGAGAGCCCTCGGTGCTTCGTCAGGTATCGGCACATTCGTCCAACGACCTGAGCCGGAATGGCTCTATCGATTGCCGACTTGCCCGCATGTGTGGAAAACGATCGATGTGCATGGAGAAAGGCTCGTTCCGGGTGGTGGTAGCCGGGGGGATCATGCTCACCACTCATCAGACCGGTGCCTTGCCGGCTGAGAGAGCGAAGGTGCAGTCCTTCTGTCGGTAACCGGACAGCAACTCGCAAATCTCTAGCCTTGCCGAGAGCGACCATGCATCCAGTCATGGATATCACGGCGAAGGAATCGCCAGTGTTTTCCGATTTTGGACGCCGGCAGTTCACCGACTCGGGCAAGCTTATAGACGGTGGACTTCGGTACCCGGAGGAATTGGGCCACTTCCATCACGGTGAGAATTTCCCCATCCCGCGCGATGGCCTCCTCGGCCTGGATCACCGTTGCTGTAGATACTTCATTATTCATGACGACTGAGGTATCGGCGTGCCGGTTTCAAAACTTGAGCGCGTGTTAGGAGCGAGTCGCGAATGAATGAGGTCCGTTCATGTTTCTCCATCACTGACCGAAAAAGGATGAGCTACTGGGCCGAAACCAATAGGAACTGAACTCAATGGCGCATGTCATCTCAGTCGCGTCGGGAAAAGGCGGGGTCGGGAAAAGTGTGGTCTCAGCCAATCTGGCTCTCGCCTTGGCACACAAGGGAAAACAGGTGGTGCTCGCAGATCTCGACATCGGCGGCGCCGATGCCCATGTGCTGGTCGGTCTCCTCAATCCGGGGCTCACGCTGACTGACTTTCTGAACCATCGAGTCGAGCACCTGGATGATCTGGCTCAACGACTCCCCATTCACCCGAACTTGAGGATTATTCCCGGCACCGGCGACACGTTGGCGACGGCCAACATGGCCTATTCGCAGAAGAAACGTTTGATCCGTCATTTTCAGGATATTTGTGCGGACGTGATCGTCGTCGATATCGGAGCGGGATCGAGCTATCATGCCCTCGATTTTTTCCTCATGGCCGACCATCACGTTGCGGTTGCGACCCCTGACCCGACTTCTGTCCTGGATCTCTATCGATTCATCAAGCTGGCGGCGATCCGCCGCGTCTTGTCGATGTTTGTGACGCGGGATGTCATGGCGGAGGGGCTTGCCAATCGAGACTACAGCAGCGTTGAAGAGGTGTTGGATGTCGCAGGCAAGACGGATGAGTCCGGTCGCACGATCGCAGAAACCACTCTGCGGGCTTTTCAGCCAACCCTCATCCTCAATCGCCTGTCTGGGCGTGCCCGGGTCAATGTGTCGCAGCTGAAGAAATTGCTCAAGGAGTATGTGGGGGGTGACCTAACGCTGCTGGGAGAGATTCCTGAAGACCCAGCGATGGAACAAGCCGTGCGCGCATACGTTCCGGTGGTTCAACACGCACCCAACTCCCCTGCCGCAGTCGCTCTCATGAAAATCGCGGATGCGCTTACGCAGCTGCTCAACGGCTCCTCATCGCAGGCGGCCTGACTCGTTGTTCAGATTGGAAGTTTGCCGGTCGTCTTCCGCCTATCCTTGGCCATCAATCACTCGACAAGCCGGCAGGAATAGAGTTCCTCTCGCCACGTTGGACCACAGTACCGTCATCAAGGTTTTTGTACGACGACGCCGTACCATCCCAGGCCGTCGTATTCCTGATATCCGATCGTCTTGGCGAAGGCAATCACTTCATGGTTGCCGTTGACGTAATGACCCCGTTGCCGTTCTTGATGATCGAGCACGAACGGCTCCAGAATCCCGCGATCATCGGAGACAGCGATGATCCGAAACCCTTTATCGAGCAGCATCACGCGGGTACGCTTCCACGTCTCCTGAGATATCGCTGCCTCTTTCTGCACGACGATTTTTGATTGAGCCTCCCAATCAAACACGACGCCAAGAACACCCATGCTTCTTCCGTCTACCCGCCCCTTCTCTCGAACGGCCGTCGCATAGACAGTGTTCAATTTATGATCATGAAGTTGGTCGTAACAAATGTCCCCGCCCACATACTGATCTCCGCTCATTGTCGCCATAGCCTTCTGAAACCATGGCAATGCCGACACATCGGAGCCGGTGACCTTGGGAAACTTGGCTGGCTGGGAGCAGGCCTTGATTTTGCCATCCTTTCCGACCAAGACAAGGTTGAGATAGACCGAATAGAATCGATTGATCAGCGCGAGCCGTTCGACGGCACGATGAAGAAAGGCCGGTTCGGGCGATTCCAGACCGTGAACCAACGCTTCATCTGTCGCCCACCAACGAACATCGGCCGTGCGTTCATATAAGTTGCGGACGATCAGCTGCACGAGGGTCTGCGCCACATCTGACAGTCGATCGCGCTCTTTTTCAGTAAACCGTTGCTCCAACTCTCTCGTTTCGGCCCGGATGGCCCCCAACTCTTTGGACGCGTCGGCCGCTTGCGCGGCCAGATTTTTCACTTCAGTGGCGACCACGGCGAACCCTCTTCCGGCATCGCCGGCTCTTGCTGCTTCGATCGTGGCATTCAACGAAAGAATGGTGATTTGACTGGTTATTCTCGCGTTGACGCTCAGATGATCGTTGACCTGTTTTTCAATGTGTCCGATAACGTCTCTGATAGTCCGCGTATCCCGCTCGTTCATGATCCCCCCAAGATTTGTCTACAATCTCCGTTGACCCACCACTTTCTACCGGACAGACCTCGATCGCTTTTTCCAGCATCAGATGATGGTTTCAGCCCATGAGATTCTATGCGTGGAGCAGAGAGAACTGGTACGGCCACAAACCTTCAAGCTAACTGGCCTGACGACGGGCGCGAAGTCGTTCTGCCTGTGTCTGAAGAATGTGGCGGATCAGATGTTCCTGATCGTCGGCCTTGAGGTCGACAAATTCGGTGGCGATTTCAAAACCCAGTCCGTCTGTCTGACGGACCGATCGAATCACTTTTACTACAGCCTGGATGAGAGTGAACGGCGGAAGAATCAACTTGACCGCGATCTGATCACCGGCCGCGAATTCCCGCGGGGAAACAAAGCCGACGCCTCCCCCGCCCAGATTGACATCCGTCGGCCTCGCCATGCTGACACTCGACGGTTGGGTGGTTGCCAAGGAATTTAGAATCACTTCAAGCAAATAGTCTATTTTCATGATCCATGGAAGCACCGGCGAGCCGATGAGCGACTCTCCTGTGCGCGCAAGCAGATCAGCGGTCGGCTTCGTGACTGCTGCGGAGATCATCTCCGGAGTAGTGATGCTCTCGTCAGGAGTGCCCGTCCCCGTCTCGGTCAGCAAACGGTATTCCATCAAGACACGGTCATCGATTCTGATCCATTCTCGTCGTTCGTCGGCAGAATCCTTCGATCGCGCGGCAGGTGTCATAGCTGGAGACGCCATAGTCAGATCACTTTTGCGTTATGCGGCACAACTCACTGCTACCGCGCAAGCCAACCCCGGCGGTTTCGGGGAGTGAAGAATCACGCGGTTCCGTCCTTGTGCTTTCGCGTCGTTCAAGGCGGCCTCACCGACTATCATCCACTCCGCAATGGAAGCGACGTCGATATCCGGAACCTCGGCCAAGCCGATACTTGCCGTGGTACGGACTTGCCCGGCCTCGATCGTAAAGGGGTGTCGTTCGATCCGGTCGCGCAACCGCTCTGCAAGGGCACACGCCTGTTGCCTATCTGTATGAGGCAGCACGACGGCAAAGGTGTTCCCTCTGCATCGCCCGACGATATCGCTATCGCGCACTGTAGTCCGTATCAGATCGGCTGCCATCTTGATGACGTGATCCCCCGTTGTGTAACCGAGACGGTCGTTGACCGTCTTGAAGAAATCCAAGTCCAACAGCATCAGACAAGCCGGCACACCGTAACGAAGCACGACGCTCAATTCCCTTGCCAATACTTCATCCAATGCGTGTGGATTAAGCGTATCCGTCAGTGGGTCGCACAGCGTGAGATCGCGGGCACGTTGATGAGTCTCGGCATAGCGCAACGCGAGAGACAAAGAGACACCGACCGTCTCAAGCGCTTCCCGTTCGCGTTCCATAAATCGATTCGCATCTTTCGGCTGAACAAGGAGAAGACCGGTCTCCTCCGGGCCCAGGGCAAGCGCTACCTCATGCCCGAAGTCAAAATCCTGTTCTTGCAGGGATTGCGTCGCGGCAGAGGGTGGGACCAGATAAAGATGCCGTGAGCGCTCGCCCTGCGGCGGCGGGTCGGAGCCCATATCAGAAGAAGGGAATTGGCTGAGTCTGCGGAGTAGATACCGTCGTACACGTGCCTCCTGTTCCCGATTCTGGGAGTCCGACCAGATCCATACCCGTTTGCGGCCTGATCTCGCGATGCTGACCATGACGGTATCGACAAGGCTCGGCAATCCTTTCATCAGAGCCTTGATGATGTCTTCTTCGTCGTATAACCGCGCGAGCGCATCGGAGAGACGATACAGCGCAGTCAGGTGCCGGCGGTAGTGTTGGAGTTCGACCCGAGCGCACGTCAACTCCTGCGTGACCCGAGACAATTCATCGGACGGCATGTTCGTGTCTGGGAACGTCTGCTTGGCCATTGCAGGTGATTGCCCGGCTACGCCTTCCTGGATATGGTCACGGGTGTTGGAGCTGAAACTCCGAGTCGCTGATGGAGATCGTGAAGGCGCTGCTTCGTCACCGTCACCTCATCCAATAGGCACGCGATTGCGCCTTGTACGGTATGAACACGGGTGCGGATTCGATCATCTAACCGCAGCAGATCGCTCGCCTCTCGGATCGGCGTCTGCATCGTGACCAAGAGGTCACCGCGCTCGCGGTAACATTGAGCCACGACGTCCCATCGTCCGAGCTCAGCCGCCTCTGCCGCAACCGTCGTGAGTCGCACGATGTCGGCCCGGCAGTTCTCCTCGTCGGAC
Source organism: uncultured Nitrospira sp. (assembly GCA_964587955.1). Lineage (GTDB taxonomy): Bacteria > Nitrospirota > Nitrospiria > Nitrospirales > Nitrospiraceae > Nitrospira_D. The sequence continues at coordinate 801 of CAZPNQ010000030.1, read as the reverse complement.
TTCATCGCACACTTGCCATACGGCTCTGCTGCGCCACGATCTCGCGCCATCCCTCACGAAGCGTCGTCAGGCATCGCAGCGGCCCCTCAAGGCTGCGCGCATCGTTGCGGGCATTGGCCGTGACCAGTTCGTTGAGCATGTATTCATAGAGGCGATGCAGCGAGCGTGCGATCTCACCGCCTTGTTCGAAATCGAGCACACTGTTGAGCTCTCCGATGATGGAAATGGCTCGTCCGAGGAATCGGCCTTTTTCTTGTAGATTGTTGGACTCGATCCCTGCTCGGGCAAGTTCAATCGATTGAATGGCCGCATCGTAGAGCAGCACGACGATCTGAACTCGGGACGAAGTCATCACCTGCGTCTGCTGATACTGGTTCATGTATTGAGTAAGCATAGGTCCTTTCCATGGACACTTCTTAATTTCTTCTCGTCAGCGAAGAATTCGCCTGGAGAAATCCCAGCTGACTCTGCAGCTGTCCGAGCAGCCCGTCGAGCGCGGCATACTGACGGCGGAGCCGCTCTTCATATTGCGCGATGAGATCCTCTTTCCTGGCAATCTCGTCCGTCACGTCCGAAATTTGATCGGTGAGACCGCTCTTCCTGAGCGTCAGCGCCCCGGATTCGATATCATCAAGCGCATCCACGGCCGCATTCATAAGCTGCGCCACCCCGACGCTGCCGGTTTGGGTCACGAATAGATTCTTGACCGCGGCATAATTCGAACTGAGCGCCGCACTCAGCTTCGCGTCCTCAACGGTCACCGTGCCGTCGCGTTCCGTTTTGAACCCGATGTCACCCACC
>CAZPNQ010000029.1:0-38903 GCA_964587955.1 uncultured Nitrospira sp. | reverse complement strand
GACGAATCGTCTGATCGTCGAGAACTGTGCAGCCCGGGAGTACGTCGTGAGGTCATTGTGGCGCCGCGGGACTGCGGCGACGTCGACGAGTCGTCGTTCAACCTCGAGGACCCGGTGCCGCTCGTCAGCGGCTTCTTGACGGGCTTGTGGCCGCCGCCGCCGGCGGGAGAGGATCGACCGAGCTGGCTGATCGTCGTTGAACCCGGTCGCTGGTGGTGCGCCGACGAGTCCTTCTTGCCGTACTCGATGCCGGCCCTTCCGGCGATCGCCGAGAGCAGCGGCGTGAAGAGATCGCTATCGTAATTGCTGTAAACACCTTGGGCCACGGCGGCCAGCCGTTCGAGCCCCATCCCTGTGTCGATGCTCGGCTTCGGCAGCGGATGAAGCGTTCCGGAAGCGTCGCGGTTGTACTGCATGAAGACGAGATTCCAGATCTCGATCACGCGGTCACCCTCGCCGTTCGGCCGGTCCTCGCCTGGTACCGACGGGCCCTGGTCGAAATGAATTTCCGAGCAGGGGCCGCACGGACCGGTGTCCGCCATTTGCCAGAAGTTGTCCTTTTCGTCGCACCGAACGATGCGCGACGGCACAACGCCGATCTTCTTCCACAACTTCTCGGCTTCGTCGTCTTCGCGGAAGATCGTCACCCACATTCGGTCTTTCTGCAGCCCGACCGTCTGCGTCAGAAACTCCCATCCGAATCTGATGGCATCGTCCTTGAAATAATCGCCGAACGAAAAGTTGCCGAGCATTTCGAAAAACGTGTGATGCCGCCTGGTGTACCCCACGTTTTCAAGATCGTTGTGTTTCCCACCGGCTCGGAGGCACTTTTGCACGGACACGGCTCGCTTGTAGGGACGAGGTTCTTCTCCGAGGAAGACCCGCTTGAATTGATTCATGCCGGCGTTGGTAAAGAGCAGAGTTGGGTCCGCTTGAGGAATCAAGGCTGAACTGGGCACCGCCTGATGGCCATGTTCCTTGAAATAACGGATAAAGGCCTGTCGTAAATCAGTCGCGCTATTCTTCATACCCTGGTTCCTCAGTGATTCTGGACTCCTCTATCATACGATCGATGGTCTCCTCACTGAAACCCCGTTGACGGAGAAGACGCGCCATCTGGGACGGCGTCAATCGACGGCCATGATGGTGAGCAGCCTGAAGGGTGCGCTGAGCCAATACCCTTTCGTCTGTTTCACGAAAGACTTCAGCCGTTACCCGAGCGGCCAAGACCTCAGAAATTCCTTTGGCCTGCAATTCGGTCTTGATCCGCTCTTCCCCCATTGGCCGAGCTGCAAGCCGTTTGTTGACCCATCGCTGAGCATAGTCGTAGTCGTTGAGATAGCTGAGGTCGGACAAACGACGAATCGCTTGCCTGACTTGGAGCGGCGAGGCTCCTTTGGACGCGAGATACCGTTCGACTTGAGCGACGGTCCGATCTCGATGTGCCAAAAACCGCACCCCGAGCTGCATCCAATCTTCGGGAGAAGATCGGCTTCTCCGCGTCGGCGCGTTCACCGTTTGCCGTTATCGATGCGCCCGTTTTTCTTCACTTCGCGAAACAGGTTTTTCTTCCTTAGTCTCAGCCTTTTTCTCACTACGGCCCGGAACGCCGGACGCCTCGCGAAGTTTCATTTCGATCTCGCGGGCTGTTGATACATTGTTCTTGAGGAAGTCTCTGGCAGCGTCACGGCCTTGGCCGATCCGTTCCCCCTTGTAGGAATACCAGGCGCCGGATTTTTCAATGATCTTTTTGTCGACCCCTATATCCACCAGTTCGCCGGTTTTGGAAATGCCTTCTGCAAACATGATATCAAACTCGGCCTGGCGAAACGGCGGCGCCATCTTATTTTTCACGACCTTGACGCGGACACGGCTCCCCATCACATCTTGACCTTCCTTGATGGATTCGATCCGGCGGATATCCAGTCGGACGGAGGAGTAAAACTTGAGCGCATTTCCCCCGGTCGTCGTTTCCGGATTTCCAAACATGACACCGAGTTTCATGCGGATTTGATTGATGAAGATCACCGTCGTCAGCGACTTGGCAATAGCGCCTGTGAGTTTCCTCAGCGCCTGCGACATGAGCCGCGCTTGAAGGCCCATGTGGGCATCGCCCATCTCGCCTTCGATCTCGGCGCGAGGCGTGAGCGCCGCGACTGAATCGACTACGATCAAATCGATGGCACCGCTCCGCACCAACGTTTCTGCAATCTCCAATGCCTGTTCACCCGTGTCCGGCTGAGACACAAGAAGGTCATCGGCCTGTACGCCAAGCTTCTTGGCATAGGTCAAGTCCAACGCGTGTTCGGCGTCGATAAATGCGGCAACTCCCCCGGTCTTCTGCACCTCGGCAATACAGTGCAGCGTCATCGTCGTCTTGCCGGAAGCCTCAGGTCCAAAAATCTCAATCACCCGACCGCGAGGGAGCCCTCCCACACCAAGGGCAATGTCAAGGGTCAAGGACCCGGTAGAAATCGCCGGCACATCGACCTTTTCCTCGGCTCCCAGCTTCATAATCGCGCCCTTCCCATACTGCTTCTCGATCTGGGACAGGGCTAAATCGAGCGCGCGCTTCTTATCGTCTTTCTCTGACATACAGATCTCCTAACATGATGAATGGGGCCAAACTGGGTGATTATACCCAAGCGGTAGAGAGAAACCTAGTCCACACGTCGAGATCGTGAAGATTTTGCCACTGCCGAATCACTCCCTGACAGTTAGGCATTGACCTAAGTATCAATCTCATGTATAGTTAGGTCAATGCCTAACCAATCTATACAGCTCGACGACGTCTTTTACGCCTTGGGAGACCCGACCAGGCGGGCCGTGCTCGAACGGCTGAGCAAGAAGCCGGCTCCTGTCAGCGAATTAGCCTCGCTCTTTGACATGACCCTTCCGTCGTTCATGCAGCATTTGGATGTCCTGGAAGAGTGCGGGTTAGCCCGTTCCTATAAAACGGGCCGCGTACGAACTTATCAACTTGAGCCGAAAGCACTGAAAGCAGCCGAACAGTGGATGGCGAAGCATCGGGCGATCTGGGAAGCCCGTCTCGATCAACTCGACGAATACCTTAACAAAATGAAGGAGACCAACCGATGACACCATTGCACCATCAGCCGGATCCTCGACTTGATTTGGTTCTGGAACGCATCGTCGATGTTCCTCCGGAGCTGATCTGGAAGGCATGGACCTCACCGGAGCATCTCAAACCCTGGTTCACTCCCAATCCATGGAAAACCGTCGATTGCGAAATCGATCTGCGGCCGGGCGGAATCTTCCGGACAGTGATGCGCTCACCGGAAGGACAGGAGTTTCCCCACGTTGGCTGCTATCTTGAAATCGTCACCAACGAGAAGCTTGTTTGGACAAACGCGTTGCTGCCCGGCTATCGGCCGGCGCCTCTGCCCGCAGAGACTGACACTACCTGCGACTCATTCTTCTTTACAGCCATCCTGCTCCTTCAACGGCATCAGAAGGGAACCAAGTACACGGCGCTCGCCATCCACAGAGATGAAGCCGGTCAAAAGCAGCATGAGGAAATGGGATTCCGCGAAGGTTGGAGTACGGTACTCGATCAACTGGTGGTTTATGCGAAGGCACTCTAGTTGGAACTCCTCATGGGAGGGTGACCATCTCAAATGAACCGCGACAGAGGATCGTAACGGAGCAAGATAGCCACTCACCGGTTGATTCTCCTCGCCGTTGCTTTTCCTCGTCGTTAAGGCTATACAGACGTGCCATGACTGATGCGCAGGTTGAAGAAATCAAGAGACACTTTGGTGTTGTTGCCGAAGCCCTCCGAAGTGACATCCGCCAAATCGCTGAGGGCCATTCAAGCATTCGGCGAGAATTGCAGGAGATGAGAGACGAATCCCGGGATGAATTCAAAGAAATGCGTGCCCTCATGCGGCTCTCTTTTTCACAGCTCGATCAACGGATTCACACACTTGAAACGGATATTTCCGCGCTCAAAGCCAGGATGGACCGCCTCGAAACCTATCGCATCTAACTTTTGCCTACATTCTTCCAGTAAGTCTCCATGGCAAAAGCCACGGTCCACCAATTAGCACTCTGTACGCTCCTCCTTCTTTTCGCGGGCGGCTGCGTCACAACGCCTGAGGAAAGGTTGCGACTGGCCGCCGCGGAAGGGAATCTCCTCCGAGTGGGAACGTTCCTCGATCAAGGCGTCAGCGCTCAAGCAGCAGATACGCACGGCGTAACCCCGCTATTTTTGGCGGCAAAATATGGCCGTCGAGAGGTGGTGGCACTGCTGCTGGAACGAGGGGCGACGACGAATTCCGCGAAACAGGACGGCGTCACACCACTCTTCATCGCGGCACAAGAGGGACAGCGGGATGTGGTGGCACTGCTTCTTGAAAAAGGAGCGGATGTGAATGCGCAGGCTCCAATAGGAGGAGTCACGCTTCTGCACGTCGGGGCATATCGAGGCGATGAGAAGATCGTCGCCCTCCTCCTTCAGCACGGAGCGCACAAGAATGCCAGAATGTCATCGGGCGAGCGTCCGGTGGATTTAGCCCGCACACAAGGCCACCAGAGTCTGATCCCGCTTCTTGAACCGTGACGTCCTCCGCGCAGGTGTATTCCGGAGCCTGGTAGGCGCGACATTCACGTCACCTCATAGCCGGCGGTTGCTATCCGTTCTCACCTCCCACAACTTCGTATATATGGATCCTGCCGGTCGTAGTTCACTTTTCATCAGCACGATCGAATTCACCGCCAGCATGCCCAACGAAATGGGCTGGTCCATGGCGCGGCTCTTAGCCAGAGCTTGGCCGACCTGGCGCTCGCCTTCCTTGACCCGTGCAAGCGTGAGGTGGGGGCTCAACGGCCTCTCTTCCGGTGGGAAGCCGAACGATCGGCAACAATCCTCCACGACACGATGCAGGGCCATCACTCGTTTCGCGTCATCACCCTGCTCCCATCGTTCCGATGGCCCGACCCAGAGCACACGTGGCTGTTGAAGGCGAGGAAATACCCCGAGCCGCTCGATCGGCAGATGAACAACTCCATGATTCGTCATTGCTCGTTCGACGGCCCCGCGCAACGGCTCGATCAGGTGCTCGTCAGTATCACCGAGGAACTTCATCGTGAGATGAATAGACACCGGCTGCACCCAGGTGATGCGAATGTCTTTTGAGGATTCACGGACGAGTCGTTGCCTCAAGTCTTGTTGAACCAGTGTGATCTGGTTGCGGAAATCATCCCCCAATTCCACGGCGAGAAAAGTCCGGATCATGCCTCCCCTCTGGCAATGAGCCATCGACGAAGCATATCAAGGGCCGCCTGAGCGGCACGCTGTCGAATGACGGATCGATCCCCGTGGAACCGAAACTCCTTTGCCATGACGTCATTCCCACCACCATCGAGCCCGATGTAGACCAACCCGACGGGTTTGGTCTCTGTCGCGCCGCCCGGCCCGGCAATGCCCGTTACACTCAAGGCTACCGAAACACCCCCGCGTTCTCGCATCCCTTTGGCCATGGCTGCGGCCACTTCCCGGCTGACGGCTCCATGTTGCTCGATAAGACGTCCCGGCACATCAAGCATGTCCATCTTTGCCTGATTGCTATAGCAGAGCACCCCGCGTTCGACATAGGCTGAGGATCCCGGTACTTGTGTAAGCCGGTAGCCAATGAGACCGCCCGTGCACGATTCAGCTACCGCGACGGTGAGTTGTTGCTGTCGAAGCAATCGACCGACCACTTCTTCCAACGTGTCCTGCCCTTCAGCACAGATCCAGTCTCGCAATCTCGTGCGGACCCCTTCCGCTAGTGACAGAAGAACGGGTTCCTTAATCGATCGATGAGCCCTGGTCGTCAGCGACACGAGCACCCCTGTCGGCGAGGCGAGGAGTCCCAACGCAACCGGCATTCGTTTCTGTATGAGTCCCTGCAGTTTTGTATTCACATCGGACTCCGGTAATCCCCAGGTATGAAAGATCAATCGCGTGATAGGACGGGAACGTCCCGACTTCGCTCGGTCGAGTTGATCCCCTAAGAACGGAATGACCGATTCTCGCATCATGACCTGCATCTCGCTCGGGACACCTGGCAGTGCGATCACGTGCGCATTCCGCCATGTCAGCGCGAAGCCGGGTGCGGACCCTACCGGGTTTCGCAAGACCGTAGACCGTGAGGGAATCAAGGCTTGCCGCAATTGGCCGCGAGTCGGTGTTCGCCCCCATTGAGCCAATCTGGCCCTCATGTTCTCGAACGCTTCCTTTCGGCGGGCCAGCCGGAAGCCGGTTACCGACGCGACGGCTTCTCGAGTACAATCGTCCACTGTGGGGCCTAAGCCGCCGGTCATGATCACGAGACCGGCCCGACGGCAAGCAGTCATCAGAACCCCGGCAATGTCCGACTGATCGTCTCCAACGATCGTCTTGAACCTGACTTCGATGCCGATCGCGGCCAACGCATCCGCGATGAACAGTGAGTTGCTGTCCAACCGGCCTCCCACAAGCAGCTCCGACCCGATCGCGATCGTTTCCGCAGTGTACACGCGTGTTTCTGATGTCCTTGTCATCGTCGGCTATTTGATTTTAGCAAAATCGACTGAAAAACGAGCCTCGCCACCGGTCGCGGGAAATACGATGATGGAGGTCTGCGCGTTCGGATCGAAATCGGCATATCTGAATTTGGCCACGACTTTGGCTCGAAATTTTGGAGAGTGAGGCCATGCCGAACTCCGGCCGGCTTGGCCGTCGACCCGCAACGTGGCAGGCTTGACGACCGTTTCTCCCTGTTCAAGCACCATATAACTGTTGACCGCAAATGAAGGACTATCTCCAAGGATCGTCATGCTCACGAGCATGGTCGCGGCCTCAGTCACTTGTGCAATGTCGGCTGCGCTTGGTTCAAGCCCTCGTAAAGCCATGTGCGTGGCCATGACCGACAATCCTCCGAGTTTGGTAACAAGAAACCCACTGAGATGCAGATCATCACCACTTCCAAATCGAGTATAAAACGTTTCGGGAGCTTGACGGTTCGCCGCTGCCTCTTTTCCCCGATCGAGGGCCAGCTGGACTAGTGCCTGTGCCGGCAGCACCTCAATCGCGGCCGAGGGGCATACGAGGACACAGGTCCAGACCACTGCTATCCACGCAGACCCGTACGCGGCAGGCTTCATACAGAACGGCGAGTAACAGAACCGTTATAACCTGTCAATACTACTCTCCTGTCTTGCTGTCCGGTTGACAAAACTGAAGGGGAAATGCTAAACGAAGAAAAAATGAGGAAGTCCTTCCTGTTAATTTACTAAAGGAGCTTTGAATGTCGACCCCGGATACTACTGCTGCCACACCGACGCCGCGGCGCCAGTATGTCAACTTCATATTTTATAAGGTAGACCCGGCCTGGCGGCGTTTGCCGGAGGATGTGCGCACTCAGGGCAAACAAGAGTTTCTCCGGGCCGTGGAGGATTTCAACGGTCAAGTGTTGGTGGTCCCCTATTCCACCATCGGTATTCGGGGAGACTGTGACTTCATGCTGTGGCGTATCAGCTATGACCTCGAGCTCTTCCAGGACATGGGTACCAAAATCCTCGCCTCAGGCCTTGGGCAATATCTCTCCACTCCCTATTCTTATCTGGCGCTGACCAAACGATCCGTGTATGTCGATCACCACTCACACGCGGGGCAGGAAGGGAAGCGCCTGACGGTGGTGCCGGGAAAGAGCAAGTACATCTTTGTGTACCCGTTTCTCAAAACGCGAGAGTGGTTTCTGCTGACGAAGGCGGCGCGTCAGGGGATGATGGACGAGCACATCGAAGTTGGACATCGGTTTCCGTCCGTGAAGCTGAATACGACGTATTCATTTGGTTTGGACGATCAGGAATGGGTCGTCGCGTTTGAAAGCGACAAGCCGGAGGATTTTCTTGACTTGGTGATGGCACTGCGGGAGACAGAGGGATCGCGGTATACCCTGCGGGACACTCCGATTTTCACCTGTATCCGTCGCAGTCTCAAAGAAACTCTCGATACCCTCGGCGGCTAGATCTCGAAACAGACTGGTGGATACCAGGGCCTTCGGTCGTAAGATCGAAGGCCCTTTGTTTTTATCGGTGCTCAACCTTAACCTTGACCTAAGCTCTCCGTGTTGACCTCGTCCTGGACCTTCGCTAGCCCCTCTGTGGCCTTTGACAGTCTGGCGAGGCCTATGTTACCTCTACAAATGTCATCACTGGAGTACCAATGGCTGATACCACCGCTCTCTACGCCCTGCGTTTTCCAGACGGCTCGGTGAGCCTTTACATTGATGAGCTGTATGCCCAAGATCGAGGTATCGATCCTTCACGGCTTGTGCGGGTAGAAATCCCACGAGATATGTTCGTCAGCGGCACCATACAGGACGTCCGTGAATATGTTGCGCGCCAGCTCGAACAACTTCAACCGCATGCCGGTAACGCCTAGCGATAGACTCGTGAAAACAAGGCATGACCGTCCCAATCAATCCATGCTCTACGAGCGTTCGTTCTTCAATCTCTGATCAAATCTCATGACCCACGCACTGGCAACATCGTCCCTGACCCCCGAAATGATTGAGGAGGTGATCGCCGGCCTATCGATTCAAGGTCGCATCATCCTTCGGCTCCTGCTGCTTCAATACCTGGACATCACCCACGAGGAAATCCTCTATATGGTGTCGGACAGACCGGATCCTCGATGTGTATCCGGGAAAAAACCCGTCACGACAATGACGCAAGAATCGATCACGGCGATGATCGAGCGCCGGAATGAATACCGGCGACGCGCGCGACTTCGCCGCGAACGAACACGGCTTCAGTGTGTCGCATTGGACAATCTGGCTCATATGGCGAGCGCGCTGGCCACCCGGGCTGCCGCCTTGCTGGCAACGCGAGACGTGTCTTCAGAAACCATCGAACGGCTCACCGCACAAGCTCGTTCCGCCGTCCCTTCAACCACATTGCGGCTGCTGGAGGAAAGCTGGGACAGAAACGAGGTCTCTGCTGAGGAATACCAGAAGCATCGGTTAGCCGTTGAGATGCAGACGCAACTCCGCTTTGCCGAGCGGTTCAAAAAACGCCTGGATTTAGCGCAGCGTGAGCAGCAAACGTCGGATCGCACAACCTTGGCCGATCACGAGATAGGCCATATCTGGGGAATCCCTGCCGGCACCTTGGCAGCCCGCAAGGTGAAGTTCTTAGCTCAGTATCTTACCGTCCTCCAAACCAAATGCTCCGGAGTTGTGGCAGGACCAGACAACACTCTTTCCCTTGAACTTTGGAAAGAAACCATGCAGGTTCTCTCTCGTACCCCTATCGAACGATCGATAGCCACGTACGATGGTCTCGAGCGGACTGAGTCAGCCTTGCTCGAAAAACTGGCGGCCTACGCCCTGATTCACATACCGGAAGCTACTGAAACGAAATTTTGGAATTCCCTCGTGTATGGAGCCAGTTCCAACGCCATGCACAGTGAAGCGACCCGAACATCGTTTGGACTCCAACGGCTGGTCTCCATACAGAATGATGTAGAAACCAGCGACGAGGCGCTGGATGAAGAGCTTCTCAAACGCACGACACCGATTGCGAAAGAATCGGAGCCTCTCACGGCACAGAACGAGTCCAGCCCCTCCGAACTGACGGAGTTGCAGAAGCACATTCTCCATAACTTCCTCGGAGAGGATGTCAGTGGTCGGGCCTCCGATAAATGGTAAACTTTCATAGTTGCCAATCACCGACAGTTCGGTATAATTGTTCAGTCACGATGACACCTCAGCTTGCCAACCCACACATCTCTTTAACGCGGGCACTTGTCTTCTTCCTTTTTTTCCTCCCTCTCAGTCCGCTACCGCCTTCATCGCTTCATGCCATCTCTCCGGCTGCGGCTTCTGGCCTGATCGAGATTGCAGAACTTTTGGCACACCCTGAGTTGTACGACCATCAAGACGTCGTCGTCACAGGAAAAGTGATGAACGTACAACTGGCAACCAATCGCCAGGGCCAGCCCGCCTATGGTTTCTTGCTCCAAGATCAGGCCGGCACACTCAAGGTTGTAAGCCTTGGGCAGCTGGAAGTCCACGAAGGTGATCAAGTGATTGTCGAGGGTGTGTTCAGCCGATTCAGACAAGTAGGCCGAACGATCGTCTATAATGAGATCAAGGCTCTTTCTGTAAAACCTCTGACCCGTTTGAATCCTGATTTCGTCGGCTGATTTTGCGCCCCGTTTTCTTCGGACTACCTCTCGTGGTACTCTTCATTTTTCTGCAGCCAACAATTCGCCTATGGTGCTGGTCTCGTTTGAGCGGGATCCTGCGCTTCGGCTCGAACAAACCAGTGCTCAGCCCAAAAGAGATGCTACGGTTAGTGACGTCCGGTGTGGCTTCACATTGCACCATCGCGAAGATCCGCTCATGTGCGCCCAATAATGTGATTTCGAATTTCTGACACGCTTCAATCCGATCATTGCTCACCGCCGTACTCATAGCCGGATGCAACAGTACCTCACGTTTTATACGGACCAGAATTTTTTTTCAGACCGCACGCACCAATGGATGGATTGAGTTGAGCGAGTGGGACGGAACATATGCGTTCACCGGTGCGCTCGGCCATTTCAACTGGCGCCTACAGTATGAACGCGATGCTCCACTCGATCGACGAGGCATTAATCAAGAGTATGCCGACATGCTTGGAACGGCAACGTTCCAGGCAGCACAGGATTGCCCGGCCTGGGGACGCCTCTTGCCGAACCAGAACCTGACGTTCTATGCCGTGGCCGGGTGGCTCTTTCACAACAGCAATTATTTCGCAAGACCGGATAACACGGGTCGGGCACTCATTCGGTATGTCGCGCATGCCGATCTGGATCTATACAAGAACACCATCGTGCTGTACTTCGATATCAATATGTTTACGGATCGCGATGCCGACAACCAAGCCACTCCGACGGAATTGGATTGGATCGTAGGACTGGCCGCACGATGGCGAACTCTGGAACTTGCCGTCTATCATGAACAAGATCAGCCGTTGGATCGACCAGGATTGATACAGAAACATCTGGCACTCCAACTCCGCTTCTCATTCGACATTTCGAACAGGATCTTGGCATCGGCGCAGCCAAACCGACGGTAGCCGGTCAGTGAGGAAGCTTGAGAATCCACGTCAACAGTTTGTCGGAGATCCGATCGGGAAGCAGCTTGACCATAAACGCGCGAAGCTTTGCGTCGGTTCCGACTCGATACCGCGTCTTGGGAGTCGACGCGGTCAACGCCTCTTCAACCACTCTTGCTACCGCGTCAGGTGAGATCGCTCGCTTCGATGCATCTCCGACGACCTTCCTCACGGCGGCCACAACCGGCTTATAGAGGGTTCGAAGTTCAGTCTCTATGGCAGCTTCTCTCTCAGCCGCCTCGATCGCAGACTTGTTCCAGATAGGCGTGGCAATCGCCCCTGGCTCGATAATCGCGACATGAATCCCCCACTGTTGAACCTCCAAACGTAAGGCATCTGTAATAGCTTCCAGCGCGAACTTCGATGCCGAATAGGGACCCATAAGCGGCATCGTTGAAAGTCCTGCAATGGAGCCCATATTGACGATTCGTCCCCGCGCCTGCCGCACTAATGGAAGAAACGCCTGCGTGACTGCCACCTGCCCGATAACGTTGACCTCAAGCTGCTGACGAAGGTCTGCGATCGGAACAGCTTCAATCGGTCCAACAACCGCGATTCCAGCATTATTTACAAGACCATATAATCCGCTGTTTGTATTATATTGTGAAACGAGTACTTGAGATTTTTGGATTGACGAGAAGTCTGTAACGTCGAGCTCTATCGGCACCAATCGATCTGAACTCTCTTTTTGAAGGGCGGCCCCATCCTCGGATTTTCTTACTCCTGCAAACACCGTAAATCCAAGCCGGTCAAGATGAAGCGCACAAGCCGCTCCTATACCAGTGGACGCGCCGGTGATGACCACGGCCCGATTGTTTCCACCCAACATGCTTTCCCCATGAATTATGACGAGAAAACCATAACAGGTTTCGAGGGACTTCATCTACATGAGGCGTGGTTTTTCCGTATTCATTCTGTGGACACCGGCCTCAGTCTTTGACTATCATCTACCACCTTCTCAGTGGTGTTATGGAGGTGGAACTCCGTTGGCAGCGCAGCGGACCTAGAGAATCATGAAGTGAATCTTCATAGGCCTCGTATCGGAAGCCCTGAAATTCTTGGTCCCCGCATAAATATTTTATTTACCTATTACGTTGCAACTCGCTGTCGTTTCCGAATTCGGATCGTCTGCCGTTGCCATGTACTCTACGGATAGCAAAGATCAGCGCAATCGCGCAGAAAGTCTTGGCGCAATGAAACCACTACACACCTTCATGCCGAATTGTCTCTCCTGGTGTTTCACCATAATCCTGGTGGCTGTGAATCTGCACGGCGTTGCGGTGGCGGCACCCAATGAAGACGAGAAGGCACAGACCGTCGTCCATATGCTCGATTATGTCGGCGTAGACTACCCGGAGTTCGTGCAGGATGGTAAGGTCGTGAATGCCGAGGAGTATGCAGAACAGCGTGAGTTCGCCGCCCAAGCCGTCATGCTTCTCAGTACGCTGTCTGCCGTTCCCGAACAGCCGACGCTCTTGCAGCAGGCTCGTGAACTCCTCACACGCATTGAGGCGAAAGCGCCTGGCAGCGAGGTTTCCGCACTCGCCGGCCAGCTGCGCGTCGGCGTGATTCAGGCCTGGAAGCTGAGCGTGTCCCCACAACAACTTCCAGATCTCCAGCAGGCCGGTCGGCTCTTCACGCAGCACTGCGCCGCCTGCCACGGCACACAGGGTCGCGGCGATGGACCGATGGCCAAAAGTCTGGAACCAGCGCCTAGCGACTTCCATGATGAGCCCCGCATGCGCCAGCGCAGCCTGTATGGCCTGTACAACACCATTACGCTTGGCGTCCGAGGCACGCCCATGCGCGCGTTCACTGAACTCTCCGAAACCGATCGCTGGGCGCTGGCCTTCTTTGCAGCCGGTCTGCGAGCCGATTCTGACCTGGTGATGAAGGGTGAAACACTGTGGCGGCAAAGCGCGGGTAGAGCCGCATTCGAAAGCTTGAGATCCCTGGTAACAAAGGCGCCCAGCGAGCAAGCCCCTGCCGGTTCGTCGATAGACGCCGTGCGCGCCTACCTGACGCAGCAACCCCATGCGCTACAAGCCATAGCCCAGAGCCCACTAGCCTTCTCGCGTACCAAACTCAGTGAAACAGCGCAGGCCTATGCGCAAGGCAACCGAGAAGGTGCACAGCGCCTTGCGATTGCGGCCTATCTTGAAGGCTTCGAGCTGATCGAATCGGGACTGGATAATGTTGACGCACCGCTGCGCGCGGAGATTGAGCGCGAGATGATGGCACTCCGGACGGCTATCAAGGAGAACCGTCCGTCCGAGACTGTGACGACCCAGACGGCGAAGATCACGGCGCTACTCGATCGTGCCGAGGCTGCACTCTCCGGCACCAGCCTCTCACTGGATACGACGTTCGTGAGTTCCATGCTGATCTTGTTACGTGAGGGATTGGAGGCCATCTTGGTGGTATCAGCCATCGTGGCTTTCACTGTTAAGACTGGGCGGCGTGATGCTTCGCCTTATATCCACGCCGGTTGGATTGGAGCCGTGGCGCTGGGCGGCATCACATGGGTTATAGCTCGCTACGTGCTGAGCATCTCGGGCGCCAACCGTGAATTGACCGAAGGCATCACAGCGCTATTGGCCGCGGCAATGCTGCTCTATGTTGGCTGGTGGCTGCACAGCCGCTCGAACGCGCAGGCTTGGAACCGCTTCATCCGCGAACAAATCAGTACGGCATTGAACCAGCGCACGCTGTGGGCGATGGCAGGGGTCTCCTTCTTCGTCGTGTACCGCGAAATATTCGAAGTGATCCTGTTTTATGAAACATTGTGGTCGCAGGCCGGTGCGGCCGGTCACGCTGCAGTGCTGTGGGGCATGGCCGTGGCGGCACTGCTGCTGATACTGGTCGGCGGTATGATCCTTCGCTACAGCGTGCGTCTGCCGATCGGGCCATTCTTTACCTTCAGCTCCACCCTGCTGGCGCTGATGGCCGTCGTCTTCGTCGGTAACGGCTTTGCAGCGCTGCAGGAAGCCGGAGTCCTGGAGACGACCACGGTTCGCTTCTTTTCACTGCCACTGCTGGGCATCCATCCAACCGCGCAGAGCCTCGTGCCACAGGCACTGACGCTCGCATTAATCGCCGGTGGACTATGGTTCAACCGAGCGAAGTCGTCATAGCGAACGGATATTCTCCGGTTGATCTTTTGTATTCGCATAGTCTCGAGCGGTTCACATAGATGTGCAGCGATGCCCCTACCCCTGCTCGGATTGAGGTAATATAAGACGAAGGCGGTGCAGCTCTTAGCTCTGTCTCCTACTACTCGTAGGTGTTCCAGGGAGACCTATACAGTCATTAGGGAGCGTGCTATAGTGCCCCTCTTCTTCAATACAATAAGAGCATGGCGGTGTAGCTCAGTTGGCAGAGCAGCGGACTCATAAGCCGCGGGTCGGCCGTTCGATCCGGCCCACCGCCACCACTTAATTCCCCTTTGGAATCAATCGACTTACGGGGAATCTCTCTATGTTACAGGTCACTCTCCTCGCCTTTCAGTCTGCCCCCACCCTCGTATGTCGGCTAGTACTCCTCACGCAATCGAAGCTGATGGCTTCTCAGAGCGTCAGCCCGTCTAATATTCCGTTTCCTCCAAGCCCGGTGTCTTGCGGAACGCTTTGCAGAAAGTCTTGCCGGTACCTTCATCTCGCTCATCCTCTCGCCTCCTTGCACGGCTCACTGAGCTGCCTCCAGTTGTCTTGTTGATCTTGTGATGGAAATTTTCCCTTCGCGATAATCTCGTCTGACTCTCGAATCACCTGTTCATTGACGTGCTTGCAATGCTCAACCTTTTGAGCTTGTTCCACTTGCTGGTCGCGTTCCCTCGCGCTCGCCTGCAAGATTGTGTAGAGGCCAAGACACATTAATGCCGTTAAAACGCTGTAAAGAAATGGTCTCATTTTACACCTCCAGTGTGGCATTCCAATAATCCCAGGTCTTCTGATTTATCGCGATCAACCTTCATCAATACATTGCCATCCTCGGTGAATACCGGATCATCGGGTAAACTTCTCGTCCGCTAGTACTCCTCAAATAATCGAAGCTGGTTGGGATTCCATTTTCTCCATGCCTGCCTGGCTCGATGTCTTGCTGGCCTTCCTGGGAGCCTTGCCGGTACTGTTAGTTCGCTCGTTAGCTTCTTGGAACGTGGCGCAGATTCCAACAACGCTTGGGCCGTCAGCCAATCTCCAATCAGCTCGAAATCATCGAGGTCCTTTTCCCGAAGGTTCAGACTACCTAGTGAATGCGGCTTGCGTGTCCCAGGGTGATCCAGGTACCGCAATAGAAATACCCATTCTCCAATCCGGTCAGTGCTGACCTGGTGAACGACACCGAGTAGACCCGCTGGGATGCCGTATCGTTCCTTCGTTTGCTTGAGATAAACCCCTTCAGCGATGTCATTCTTCGTCATGTAGCCAATGGTTACACATTCCGAATTACTACGTCAAGCGAGTTTACATAGCCAAGGGCAAGCCATTCGACAGCCCACCGTCTGCGGTCGTCAGTTTCTTCATAGAATATGAAATCCGAACTAAGTCGCTGAAGAAACGTAGAGACCGATGGAAAGTCCCTAGACGATCTCGCTCTCACCCTTCATCCCGTCCAGCCCCCGAAACACGTCATATCCCGTGGCCACTAAAGAAGTTAAGTCCAGTCGAACAACAAGCGCCCAGCGGCTGACAAAACCTTGACGGCCACAACTCTTCTTCCTGTCAATTTCTTGAACATTCATTCCCACGTGGTACTACGTAATACGTAAAACACCTGCAATTCTGACATACGTACTCTGGCCTCGCTCTTGCTTAGGATCGTCATCAGCGGTGAACACAACCAACCTAGGAGGAGATCATGGAATGTCCGAAATGCCAGGGGTTGATGATGTTAGAGCGATTCTCAGATTTCTTTCTCGTCTTCTACGCATGGAAATGCCTCAATTGCTGCGCCATTATCGATCGCACCATTGCCAATAATCGTCGCAAGAGTCTGTCTGCCCAGGCATCACAGGTTAGTGTCGCACGGTAGGAAGAGTGGTTGGAATAAGGACGTGTGGTCCTTCGGCTAAAGCTTGTACACCACATCCGTTCGTAGCACGTATTTCGTTCCGCTCTGGACCACTGCTCCTTCGTGCCAAATCGAGTGCACGAATACGAGCGCAGCCCCCGTGGTCGGCTGAACGGACAGATAAGGATGCCCGAGCCCGGCCTGTTCGGCATCCGTAAACAATCGAGTTGCTCCGCCGGTCAGGGCGTCATTGAGATAGATCTTACAGGTCACCGCACTCTGTTCGTAGGTCTGTCATGACAGATATGAGCCGTCTCGATGAGGCTGGAATGTCTGCCCGGGGCGATAGCGGTAGAATCGCCAGCGTTCGTTGGCCGTAATACTTGAGCTACTAGTAACCGCCCCTACCACCCCGGCCCTCTTTCCAAGGGTATCCCCCCCGGGGAGCTATAGAGCAAATGAAACGATTCAATAGCAGCAGTAAAAGCGGGTACGCACCGGGTACGAAAGGTACGAATCGTTGGCCTATTGCTGTCCATTTCCGTCCTACATATCTCCTTTATTCATGCTGTAAATCAAGCCATTCTTCGCTTTTTACTTTAACTCGCAAAGCCGCGGATCTGCCGTTGGATCAGGCTCCACCACTACCAACTTTATTTTGCCTTGGAAATAAGTGGAATTAGCCCGGCATAGTCGCCAGCTTGCTCTGCCATGAAATATCGTCCTAGCTGATCCTCCGTTGGATGTTAGCAGGGGGCCAGGTGAAAGTCCCAAATGAATACGTGGCGAGAGTGGTATGGAGCAAGATGCTAAGTCCTGATCAACAACCGCGGTGCGGCGTCATTGTCAGAATTTAATGATGAAGTCTGTGAGAAACACAAACTGATCGCTGCGGGTTCCGTTATCATAAGGTGTCACTCGACTCCAGCCGTGATCGTAGCGGATTTCGGGTCGCATAATGAGTTCGTTGGAGAACCAGTGAGACCATCCCAGCGTATGACTTGAATAAACTGTTTTGAATCCGCTTCGTTGTCCTTTCAAATCCGCAAACACATCGTTACGAATCGTCAGATAATCTTTATCAGATAGCTTGATTTGAAAATAGTTCACTGCGCCGATTGAGTCAGAAATACCCGGGATTGTGGGACCGCATCCGCCTCCTGAGGCGAACCGTCGTGTGGGTCCGAAGATACATGTCCCCCCCTTGGCGGCATCAAATTGATAAATGTAGTACGCTTCGCTCATCATGTGGAACGTGTCGTTGAAACGATGCGACCACACGCCGACCATGTGTTGTAGATTGTCATGCCCATTCGTGTATTTGCCGCGCCCCACTGAATTCGCGCCAAGCCAGACAGCATCCTTATTATCGAGGGAAAGCCACTTGACCATGAAATGCCCATTTGGTTGAGCAGATTCAGACCACACCGCCATGTCGTTTCCCCCATGAACACCAACATCAATCGTCCATTGAGGAGTGAGCCTGATTGTTGCCAGAATGCCCATGAACGTATACGGGTCATACGTAAACATGACTGAATGGGTCACCAGATAGTTGCTGGGGGCCAACTGTGCTTCGATGTCAGCAGGAGAGATGAACCGGCCGACTTTTACGACCATCCCCTGAGCAACCCATGGAACATATACCTGTCCATAAAACAGGAGCGGGTCATATCCATAGAGTTGATTGCGGTCGAGCAACTGACCATCTAGAATTCCTTTAGCCGCAGTATAGCGATAGTCAATTCCATACAAATTGGTGATGTTAAACCCCCAATCGAGATGACTCGTCTGTGCGGTATCAAGGCCACGCTCAATAGTAAGCACAGTCTGAGAAAGTTGAGCACTATTTGGGACAATGGCGTAGGTTAGCGGGATGTTTGTATCGCGTGACGTACTCGCATTGAAGGATGGGACGATCCATCCATAGACATTGACCCGTGACCCTCTCAGCTTCTTGCCAATCTCGGTATCCGACAAAGCCCTCATCAAGGATAAATTATTGGGGGTTGAATCCGAAGCCCCAACTACCGGGCCAATATGTTCCGACATCGGAAATGGGGGCGAACTGAATGGCGCAGGCGGGAGGCGCCGCGGAACATCTTCTCCGGTAAAAGGTGCCGCCATATAGGCAGTACCGAGGCGCCGCACGAAGCTTCGTGTGAGTAGGTCAATCGGTTCTTGCTCTTCTGTGCCGATACGGATCGACATCTCGTCCTTTGTTGCGCGTTGACTTACCATGGGATCCGCCATGACCACAGCCGGCACCACGCCGATCAAGCATCCCAGGATGGCACCCCGCAAGAGAACCATTCTCTTCACATGACCCTCCGTAACAATCTGATGGACCTAAGACGACTTGCGTTTTTATCCCCGATTAAAACGATTCAGTGCCCCATGACGTTTCCGGATTGAGAATTGGACGGCAGGACGTGACGGTGGAGCAACGACATCATCCAGCCTTAGAACAGAGGGTGCGGTGGACGTGACGCGTGCGTGTCCTTTTCCATGAGAATCTCCCACTGGTGGCCTTGTGTGCGCCATCCTCCCTGTTCGTAGACAAGGTAATGCACCTCATCAACCCAACTGTCGATATCGATGCGCGCTCCAGTTTTCCGGGAAGTTCCCCAGAGGCTGCCAGTGCAGATGATCTCGGCAGTGGGCGGATCAGTTTCCGCGTGAACCATCAGGCGTGAAAAAACATGGCTGATAGACAAATCGCGATAGTCACGGAAGATGTCTCTCCAAATTGGACGCAACGTGACTGCGTTAAAGTTGGTGTGCCGATAGTTGTGAGCGTACAAGCTCATGGTGCTTTCGAGATCACCCTGCTCAATGACTTCTTCAGCGTGCTTGAATGTTGAGAGAATCTCATCCACGGTCCGCTGTTCCGCATCGATGTGGACGTGATGCGCGAGATAGACCCCATGGAGGTCCGGAACGGTGTAGCACCCCTGAAGTCCGATTCCCGACAACATGAATGCGACGTGTATAGCTCGACGCATAACTGACCTCATGAAATGTTAACTAGGAACACTCTAGATGAGGTATACAGGATGGCGTATCAAAATGGCGTAAGGACAGACGCTCACGGTGAGATGGGGCGTAAATTTTACAACGTTTTGATATCCGACAGCGTAGAGTTAACAGATCAGCAGAAAGGCTTGTGGTCCGCGCGATATGTCATCTCATTGACCGGCTGCTCATAGGTTGGTTGATGCTCACAAACTGCCATATGTCCTTGCTTGTGTTCGTTGTTGTGATGCTTTGGGTGATGGCGTTCGCGATCTAGCTCTTCTTAACATTGGTTCCTCCGGGCGGCAACGTGCACTGCCCTTCTCAAGTGCCAGACCGAATGTCATGAACAGGAGCCATCACAAGGGCTTGTTCGAGGTCGCCTCTTTCAGACATCTGGTGCTGAAGACCCTCCGCGACGGTTTGAGAACTTGAAGGAGCTGAGAACAACGATGCAGCGTACGATACCAACCATGACAATCGGGGTTGGATCCATATAATACGAGAGATATGGATTGTTTGCAGTTGCAGACTTCTGTGCGTATAAGTGTTCGCGAAATCTGCTTATAGCAGGTATTGAAATAATTTACGGGGAAGAAGCAGGAGATCCAATTGATACTCAATGAAGCGTGCTAAAACACATCTCTTCTTCGAAACCGTGCGATTGTACACAACCCCACATTTCCATATCCGCACGATGCGCAATTAAAGCACCAACATAAGCATCTAAGTTTGGCTGAGTAACGGTATGGTGAGGCTTGGTACATTCCTTAGTAATCGTACATATATGATCGCCACTCCTTACAGACGTCCGGAGGGATGCCTTGACACGTTCGGGAATGGCACCAAACATGCTGTATTGCTGGCAGACATCGGACCGATCGACAATGTGACGTTCACGTCAAGTGTGGCAGACAGGTTATCATGGAAACCTGCTCGATTCTTCTCGCTGACACCGATCCTGCACTCTTGGAAAACCTTCCCTACTTCATCTCGAGTGATTTGCCAGGGATTGCTCTGACGGTTTGTACCTCTGCCCAGCAGACGGCGGAAAGGCTGTCACGCTCCAAATATTCTACCGTGATAGCCGCCTCCGGTCTGATTCAGGAAGAATGCTCAGTCATTCTCCACCAGAAACGGACACGGCATGTCCTCGTGCCGCTTATCATTATTGCCACGGGCCACATGGATTGCGAACCGGCTCGTAGTGCTCTCCTGCAGTGGGGAGCCTTCGACGTGATTACAAGGCCGGTCGATCCGGCTGAAGCTCTCGCGAGTATTCGAATCGCATTATGGCAAGCGAAGTTCCTCGGGCTCTTGACCCAACGAAAACGTATCGCGTCTCAGTTTCAGAGTCATCTTGCAGTGTACCCGCATCAACGGGACAGAGGAGACGCTCTGGCGTGGATTTCAAAACGAGTGGACGACACGCTGACATTAGTCCGAGGAAACAATGAGATCGACCTCTATCGTCTTGACCCATTGCTCATCGACCTCGCGGGATCGGTTGAAGAATGGAGCTTGGAAAGAGCCTTAGATCGACTTGAGAGAGTGCGAGGGGTCGTGTCTGCACGTGACTGGGGTAATCAGGTGAATATCGAGTGAACGTCTACGCCGTGGCAGGACAATGTCAATGTCAAATGTGACGAAATGTTGGATCGAGTTGAGACGTCTAAAGCAGCATTCGAGTGGCACCTGGACCTGTCATTATGTGATTTTTGAATTTGGACCCCACGCGTGGCGGTGCCAGAAAGGATGTGCGAACGGCACGTTCCAAAGCTCTGAAGCAGCAGTAGTCGCCGCGCTCAGTCAGGCGAAACGGGTCATCGACTCCCTTCAAGCTACTTCCTCCTATGTGTGATGGCATGCGCTCCAAAACCGGCACGATACCGAGTCGACTCTGTAGTACGAGGAGGATTACCCTCTTCTCCAGACAGCGGGCAGCCACGATGGAGATCGCTCTAGGCTACCAGAGCTATCTTGCCCTAGGACATGATTGACTACCTAATATTTATATGATAGTAAATATTACTCAGTACAACTACCTACATACGTATTCTCCCTTCTTTTGTGGGGTATACATCCATCCGTCATGCACTTAAAGATAAATCATCACAAACTCCTGAGGGTAGTTTCCAAATGTGTGTGCGTCCTCTATACGTTTCTCATGTAGAAGGCTAGCAGAAGCTACTCGACTACTCACATGGAACAAGTTGCCTCATTTACTCGGCTCACCACGCTTCGCACCAAACTCCGGGAGACCTGGCTCCTCCATCGATATCGAACCGTCAAACGTCGGGTGCGGCGGCGGTCCGAAGGCGAGGCCTACCTGTTACGCAAATATGCGCAGATCCATGGCAAGCCTCTGAACCTGGCCAATCCCCAGACCTATACAGAGAAGCTGTTCTGGCGGATGATTACCTGGAATCGAGGAGACATGCCGGCTTGCTTTACACAACTGACTGATAAATATGCGGTGCGCGCCTATGTGGCCCATGCCGTGGGCGAGCAACATTTGATCAAGCTCTTATGGCACGGGACTGACCCTCGGGCAATCCCTTTTGATCGGCTGCCAGCTCAGTATGTGATCAAGCCGAACCATGCGGCGGGACAAGTGATCGTCGTCAACGGCAGGACCGACCGAAACGAGATTATCCGGACCGTCTCAGGCTGGTTGAGGAGCAATTATTACTGGCATGACCGCGAGTTTCAGTATTATGGCATTCAACCGCGGCTGGTCATTGAAGAATACCTGCAAGATGAGGACGGCACGCCCCCCTTCGACTATAAAATCCACTGTTTCAACGGCGTGCCGGAACATATACTTGTGCGCAATCGCACCCACGACATCAATCCCTGTTTTGACACCACATGGAATCTTCTCGACTTCTCCGATAAGGTCGGTCCCCTCCAACCCTGGGTTCCCAAGCCGGCCAATTTGGAGGAAATGGTGGCGCTGGCGGCGACCCTGTCGAGGGGCTTCGGCTACGTCCGGGTGGATCTCTACAATGTGAAGGGGCGCGTCTATTTCGGCGAGCTCACCTTTACGCCTGCCGGCGGGGTTCTCAAATATAACCCTGTCAGTTGGGATATGACGCATGGACGGAAGTGGGATTTGTCACTGGATGTAAACGCTAAGCCTGATCTGCTTACCGAGAAATGGATGTAGTTTGCGAGCTAATAGCCAGCTGCTGAAGGCAGAACAGCGCGAAGTGTTGGAACGCTTTACGAACAGTGAGGACGACCTTGCGCTTCGCAATCATGGTCATGTTGACGATGCTCTCCACACTCGCTGTCCCGGCACTATCCAAAGCGTGTCTTGGTGGTCGAGGGGGACAGGCAGATGTGAATCCGAGGAGCACGCTGCTTGAGTCAACCTCGCATAGTCCAATAGTACTTCGTCCCGAAGGAGTCCGTAGCAGGCTGCGTCCAACGGAGGAGCTTGCACAGGTCTCGTCCGGCCAAGTGCTACGCCGTGCAGTTGCAAGCCGACGCCTGATGTTGCTGCTGTGCGATCTCCGCGCCGCGCAGACTCCCGAGACCTTGTTCCACGTCTACCTCAACTTGCCGGAGCAAGCTGACCGGGGTACGCACAAGCGCCATTTGCTTACACAATTCAACTTCTTCTCAGCGGCACGACCCGGCGACACGACCGCACCCGTCTGGCAGAGCGCTGACATCACTCATGTGGTCGGCGCACTAGCGGAGCAGGGTATGCTAGAGGAGGAAGCGACGCTGACCATCTTGGCGGCTCGACCGTTTGATGTCGAGTCCCGGCCGACCATCGGCCGTCTCGCAATCCTCAAGCAGTAACGTTTGTTTGCTTGAAGAAGGAGAACATACGAATGAATTTCCTTGACCGTCGCACATTCCTGAAGGCCGTCGCGTCAATCCCACTTGCAGTTTGGTTGGAACGAGATACCTTCGCTCAAACAGGTCAATTAGTACGTTACAACGTGCTCAGCACGCAGGGACAGGCGATGCTAGAAATTTATGCAGAGGGTGTCGCTAAAATGAAAGCGCTACCGGCGAGCGACCCGCGAAGTTGGACGTTCCAGTGGTATATCCACGCGGTACGTGACGATCGCACCAAAACCACGGAGCTCACCCGGATCTACCCCGTGCCCGGGCCAGAGCGTACGCTGGCAAGCGCAGTCTGGAGCACCTGTCAAGCTCACTTTAACCCTGCCAATGTGCCTTTCTTTCTGCCGTGGCACCGCATGTACCTCCTCCGGTTTGAGCGAATCATCCGCAAGCTTACGAACCAGCCTCAGTTCACGTTGCCCTATTGGAACTATTCGGTAACAGGACCAACGCATGGCATCCTCCCAGCAGCGTTCCGAGTATCGACGAGTTCGCTCTTCGTACAAAACCGAATCGCATCGGTCAACGCAGGTCTCCCCATCGATGCGTCCAGTCCTGGATCGCTCACGACGACCGCACTTTCCCAGTGCAGCTACAACCCAGAAGGTGCAGTCCAGGGGTTTTGTCAAGCGCTCAGTTCTGGATTGCATGGCAACGTGCATGTGCTTATCGGCGACAGAAAAAACATGGGATCCATACCCTGGGCAGCGCGTGATCCCATCTTTTGGCTGCATCATTGCAATATCGATCGGCTCTGGGCCAGCTGGAATAAAGGTGGCCGGAAGAACCCAAACAGCACAGCGTTCCTGGACACGACATTTACGTTCGTCGACGACAATGGGCAGCAGGTGGTCGGAAAGGTAAGCGATATGCTCTCAATTTTGCGTCTGGGCTACGCGTACAGCGCGTACGATGCGGTGCCACCGTGTCTGCAACCGCCCAGCACGACTCTGGCGGAATCGGCGAGAGAAGCCCCGCGCGTGTTGGCAAACCCCGAGCCCGTACATCTTACGTCCGAGCCCGTGCGGGTCCAACTGAAGACGCCCGATGGGTCTGCAGCCCGCGCACCTGAAACGAGTCTCGATAGGCGACTACGGAAATCTTCGTCGAGTACGCGCGTGTACCTCGTGATTTCCAAGCTGCAAGCAGTCGCGCAACCGGACGTCCTCTATAATTTGTACTTCGCTCCGTCCGAAGAAGCTGTGTCAAAACTACCTGCGAGGCACCGAGTCGGGACGATTAATTTCTTTAACGCCGTGAACCACGGTGAGGACGCGGACCCCCTCGTCAACGACGAACGCTTCATCAGTTTCGACGTGACAAACCTTGTTCGTCGCCTGCAGTTGGAAAAGCGGCTCAAGACTGAACCCTCGGTCATCGTCGTCCCCGCAGGACAGCCAGAAACCGACGCGAAGCCAGTGATTGGGTCGATCGAACTCAGACTTCAGTAGGCTTTTGTTTGGATACCAACGCTTGCCTCCGTACGGAGGTGTTCCTTTGTTGAGACGTGGGGAAGTAGACAATTCTGTCTTTCATCAGTGCATTTTCTCGATGGCTTATATGATGTTGTGGTTGAGTCCATTTCCTGTCCTCATCGGATGCACAAGGGAAGGAGAGGTAAACTCCGTAATTTCTGGTCCTTCTACCCGAGCAGGGGCGACGGCAGGGCCCTCCTTAGATTCCAACTCGGATCCTACGACTGATTTCCTCTATACCGATGGTCTGCCAAATTCATCCGATGATGTCCCGATGATTACCGTGACATCGACGCCAACCGGAGTGACTGTGCAGTTGAACTGGGAGCAGCCCTCTGACGCCAACACAGTAGGATACTCCATTTATTACGGAAAGGAACCGGCTGAAGAAGCAGGATCATGCGCTGCTTACGAGGCCAACTTAGCTGTCGAGACGCCACCTGCGACGATTGTTGGACTAGATCACGAGACGGTTTATTATTTCGCCGTGAAACATTTCAACGATTCAGAAGATGCGTGCTCGGAAGAGATTATGGTGGTAACGCCACCAGCCCGCCCCTAACCGACAGAGCCATTGATCCTTGTACTCTACCAGAGCCGACTCGATAGTGCCGCGCATATCCATCCTTTGAGAGAGCAGCGGAGTCATCATTAGGTGAACAAACGGTGATGAACAGGGCTACGTCCACATCACATTACACGGTGGCTGCCTGCACGCAACTATTCCTCTCGCAAACCGTCGACGATCGGTTGCCGTGCCGCCCACCGAGCCGGCAAGTAACCCGCCACCAAGATTGCAATGACTGCAAGCACCACGGCTTGGATAAGCGCACCAACCGGAACAATCATTTGGATTGTCCATCCGAACGACTGTTTATTGATCACTTTGATAAGTAACAAGGACAGCAAGCCCCCGCCGATAAGACCCAAGGCAATTCCGACTGCACCCAGGTATGCCGCTTCCCACAAGACGAGCTGTCGGATTTGCTTCGCGCTGCCGCCGATGGCGCGTACGGTCGCAAATTCGCGCCGACGTTCGAGGACAGAGGTCACCAGGGTATTGACGATCCCAAGCATGGCAATCACGACCGCGATGGCCTCCAGCACGTAGGTGAGAAGAAATGTGCGATCGAAGATTTCGAGGATTTCTTTCCGTAACTCGATATTACTGATCACGAGAGGTGGAAGCCCCACGCCGGCTGTGCTGCTCAGTTGTTCTAGGATTCTTTGCCTGACACGATCGAGACTTGACCCATCATTCAAGTACACCGGGAATACGGTGACCAGATCATCGTGCCATAACGACTGGTACAGTGCCCGATCCATGAGAAGTTTGCCTCCATCCGTCGAGTAATCATAGAAGACGGCGACGATCGGAAATCGCGTGGGGCCGCTCGGCGTCAAAATCTCAAGCGTCGATCCTTCTTCCACGCCGAGTCGATTGGCCAACACCTCAGAGACGAGGAGACCACGGATATCGGCCGCCCGTCTGAGCTGTTCAGAAGAATCGCCTCGGCGCATGAGATATCGGCTCCATTGAGCATGCAATCGCAGATCTCGTGATACGACCGCCACGCGTTGACCGTTCACCTCGATCCGCACATCCCGGTAACTGTCGACCGCTGCTACTTCAGGGATAGAGGACAGCACGTTCAACCACGCAGGCGGGAGACTCCGGCCGGCGCCTCCGATCTCCGTGCCACGCAGCCATAGTGATGGTGCCACCACCAGATCGGCCAGGACCGTATCGGTGACCCATAGTTCGACCGTGTGCCGAAAACTTCGCACCATCACCAGCACGCCGATCATAATCGCCAATCCCACCATCAAGGCAGAGACGGTGACTCCGTTTCGGCCGGGACTGCGAGAGGCGTGTTCTACAGCGACATCCCTCATGATTCCACGTATCCTCCTGCTGGATCCCACGCGTCGGCGTCGGCGAGACCATCCGGTCACGCAGATAGGAGCCAGACAGGCAAGCCCCGCCAGTAAAGATAAGGTTGCCACATACCCCAAGACAGGAACTCCACCTACGGGTCCCGGCAAACTCAGAAGCATCGTGACCACGAGCAAACTCAACCCTATTACGGCAAGGATTCCGACTCGTAACTGCTGACTCGCTTCATAGTCACCGGGAGCCAACGCCCGCACAATCGCCGTACGACTGGCATCCAGGCTTGGACCGACGGCACCGATCATGGATACGACGCACCCGATCACAATTCCTTCGAGCATCATTCTCCAGAATGGACCGGCCCAGAGTAGCCCTCCCTCACTGACGCCGACTGGAGCATAGAGGTCCGAAATAGTTCGACTGAGCAGCGCCACAAGCTCTTGAGCGAGTACCATACCGGCTGAACTTCCGGCGATGCCTCCCACGAGTCCGAATAACCCGGCTTCCATCAGGAAAAGAACCGCCACTCGAAACGGAGTCATCCCGATAGCACGATAAATTCCGATTTCCCGTCTCCTCTGAGCGACGGCAAATGCCATCGTATTGTAAATCAGGAACATCCCCACCAATAGGCCGACCCAACTCAACACCGTCAGGTTCAAACGGAAGGAATGCACCATTTGCTCGACTTGTGTCGTCCGTTTGGCCGGCCGCTCCACCGTCATATGGGACGCCAGAACAGTCCGAAGGTCCTGTGCTACATCTTCGACGGTCTTTTTATCGTCGGTCACGATATCGATTCGATCCAACTTTCCCACCATGCCAAACGTAATTTGTGCCGCAGCAATGTCCATGACGGCCATGCGTTCCCACGAGGAGGTTCGGTCGGACTCGTTTTGGAGAATCCCTGCAACTCGGCAGGTCAGACGCCTGGGTCCAATCAGAAGATCGATCTGGTCATCCACAGACACATTCCATTCAGCGGCCAATTTGGCTCCCAAGAACAGCGCCTGCGGCTGGATCATACTCATCAGCCGACTTTCCGTTTCCGGTTGGTTCAGGCGAAATCCACGTGTATTGAATTCAGCCAATAGATCCAAACCCACCACTTGTATAGCTTGATCGGCTTGCTCTCCAGCCATGCGAACAGCCGTCTGTAGTATCACCGGCGAGGCGGACGTCACGCCGGTGACGGTTCGCACTTGCGTC
Source organism: uncultured Nitrospira sp. (assembly GCA_964587955.1). Lineage (GTDB taxonomy): Bacteria > Nitrospirota > Nitrospiria > Nitrospirales > Nitrospiraceae > Nitrospira_D. Next base: position 11,285 of record CAZPNQ010000029.1, on the reverse strand, counting down.
ATGGTTTGTTCATCAAACCCCGTTTCTCCGCCCGACACTTCCAACGTGGTTGGGCCAGCGACCGTCATGACCGCCTGTTCAAACGACCTCAGCACGTCGATATTGGCAGTCCGTACGGCTACGGAAGCCGACACTCCGAGAGCCACTCCGATGATCGTCAGCAACGTACGGAACGGCCACTGCCGGACATGAGAGGTGAGAAGGAGGAGCAAAGTCCTTAAAAAGGCAGGCATTTAGGGAGAGAAAAACGTCAAAAATGGTGAGGACTTGTCAGTCCTCATCTGCGTGTTCCCACTCTCGGCATATATCAGTAGTTTCGTTTACACATTTTCGATCGTTTGCTAGACTCAATCAGAACTGCTGAGAGGAGTACCAATGGCAAGAAACAAAACCGCCGCCGCGCTCACGCTCCCACGGATGGACTACCGTCATAAATCCGCCCTGCACATTACGCCCCGCCAACGCGAGATTCTCCGACTCGTCGCGCTGGGCCATACCAATCGTGAGATCGGCGCATCACTGGATATCAGCGTCCGCACGGTCGAGGTCCATCGTTTCAACTTGATGCGCCGACTCAATGTGCGGAACGTCGCCCAGCTTCTGCGTCAGGCACTCCAACAGAACTTGTTGCCCCGAAACTTCGGTACCAAATAGGTTCACAATTCCTTCAGCCGTCCCCGGCATTCCAGAATCGACTGGTACCCTTTTCTTGCCAAAACAGCGGCCAATTCCGCTTCCAATCGGCCGAAGACATCCAGCCCTTCCTCCACCAATACCGTCCCGATTTGAACCGCTGAAGCACCACACAGGAAATGTTCGAACACATCGATTCCCTCGACGATGCCTCCCGTTCCGATGATCGGAATCTTTCCATCAAAAAACTTATGAAAGGCCCGGACATTCGCCAACGCCACGGGTTTGATGAGTCGCCCGCCCAATCCGCCAAAACCGCCTTTCGGCTTAATGACGACGGTTTCCCGTTCCGGATCGACCACTAAACCGTTGCCCACCGAATTGATCATGTTGAGAAAGTCGACTCCGCAACGCCCTACTACCCTCCCCATGGCTTCATGATGCGCCGGATCAAAGTACGGCGGCAGCTTCACTCCCATCGGAACCGATACCTTGGGGCGAACTTTCTTCAGTACCCGTTCAGACGTTTCCGGATCGTAGCCGATTTGGGGCTTACCGGGAATATTGGGGCAGGATAAATTGACCTCAATGAGATCCGGTTGAGCTGCATTGATCACTTCCGCGATCGTCGGAAAGTCTTCCTCTCCGAGTCCGGCCACGCTGGCTATAACAGGCTTTCCAAATCGTTTGAGGTGAGGAATCAACTCGGCGTAAGCTCTATAACCCAGGTTAGGAAGGCCCATCGAGTTGATGGATCCTTCGGGAAATCCAAAATACCGCGGCGTAGGATTGCCTTGGCGTGATTCAATCGTCATCGATTTCGTGACGATCGCCCCCGCACCGGATTTTCCCAGGGCCTCGAGTTCGTCCCGGGTCACACAAAGCGCGCCCGACGCATTCATAAAACAGCTGGGAAACCTCACCCCGGCTATCGTTGTGGAAAGGTCGATCACGGAGTCACCAGTTCGGTGATACGTTCAGTGCGAGAAACCAGCTGTCCATCCCGCATAGTCCAAACATAGTTGGCGGCTTGCGCGGCCTGCAGGCTGTGAGTCACCAGCAGGACGGTTTGCCCTCCGGATATCGCGAGCTCACGGATCAGCGCCATAATATCTGCTCCTTGATGAGAATCGATATTTCCCGTCGGCTCATCAGCCAAGAGCAGACGAGGTCCGTGCGCCAACGCCCGCGCAATCGCGATTCTTTGTTGCTCCCCGCCGGATAATTCGGCAGGTCGATGCTGCCGACGGTGACTCATCCCCACGTGATCCAACATGTCATCGACCCGCTTCGTGACCTTTTCCCCATACTCTCCGCGCAACATCAAGGGCAGTGCAACGTTCTCCTCGGCCGTCAAACCATGAACCAAATGGAAGGCTTGGAAGACGATTCCGATCGTTTCACGCCTTATCTTCGTCCAATCGTAGCTGGTGAAGTTCTTGGTGGGGCGCCCATCCAGCTCGATTTCTCCCGACGTAGGCAGGTCCAAACCCGCAACGAGGTTCAGAAGGGTACTTTTCCCGCAGCCACTGGGGCCCACGAACGCGCAAAATTCTCCAGGCCTAATCTCTAAATTCACCTCACGCAAAGCCGAGACCATGGCGTCCCCACGCGAATAGGTCTTCGAGAGTTGCCTCAATGTTACCATCGGCGGCTCACGCGTTCGGATAACTGATCACCCAGCGCCACGTAATCTCATTCCTATAGCACAATAAATCGGAAACCGACAACCTTGACACCGACAGGCTGTTCGCCATAAAGAGAGGCGGACAGGCGAGGTCAAAGGCAGCCCATGGCCAATCATGTTACAGAATCGGTCTCAGGTCTCATGCGCCGTGCAATGAGGTTCTTCCTTCCTGTTCATTGTTCAAGTTGTCGCTCACTATTGACCGATGACCCGATTCCTCACTTTTGCTCCGAGTGCTGGAGCGCAATTTCTCCTATGCCCGATGCTCGATGCGCACGTTGCGACCGCCCCTTCCCTTCTCCGATCGCCATGACCTACAGTCCAAACCATGTCTGCCAATCCTGCGCTGAACGTCCACCTTCGTATACGAGGGCGTGGACTCTATATCCCTATACGCCTCCACTCCAGCATGCCATCTGCCTCTTTAAGTACCGCGGCAAAGTTTCACTGGCGGCTCCGCTCGCTACTCTCATGATCGGCCGGCTTCCTCTACTCGATTCCGTTGATGTGATTATACCGGTGCCCTTGCACATCGATAGACTCCGCGAGCGAGAATTCAATCAGTCTCTGCTTCTTGCCAACCACATTGGGCGTCGCCTCGATATTCCGGTGGCCTATACCAATTTGATCCGAACCGCTTCGACTCCTGCCCAGACCACGTTATCCCGAAAAAGCCGTCACAAAAACCTTCGTCGAGCGTTTCTCGTGCGACACCCCGATGCGATCACACATAAGCGTATTCTTCTGATCGATGACGTCTTCACGACCGGAACGACGGTGAATGAGTGCGCAAAAGCCCTGCGCAGGGCTGGCTCTGCCGACGTCTATGTCCTCACGTTAAGCCGAACCGTAGATTCCGATATCGTCCCGGATCGAATCCTGGCGCAGCGTGTGTATCATTTTTGAGAAGTTGGGGGTCATGATGCCTATTTATGAGTACTCGTGTCAGGAATGCCGTCGGCGAAGCTCGTTCCTGATCATGAATCCCCGTTTTCTTGGTTCGATTACCTGTCGGCACTGTGGCAGCTCGAAGTTGGAGCGTCTCTTGTCCCGATTCGCCGTTCCCACGTCGGAAGAATCCAGACTCGAATCACTTTCGGATCCGGCCAACCTCAGTGGACTCGATGAGTCTGATCCTCGGAGCGTCGCCCGTCTCATGAAGAAAATGGGAGAAGAAATGGGGGAAGATGTAAGCGATATGGAAGCTATGTTGGACCAGCCCGGTGACGAGGGGGCTATAGACCATAGCGACACACTTTGACATGCATTGTCATATATATTCGCTTGACATTCTGGTGGTAGACCCTACAATAGCCATTGTACCGGAGGCAGTATGAATGTTCCACGCCCTGGCGGCAGGTGGAGTGATGAGCAAGGCCCCGAAGACCGAACTAATGACGGCGACAGAAACATGCCGGTATCTCAAAATTACTCAACGCACCCTCTATCGCTATCTCCGGAACCGGCAGATTCCCGCCTTCAAGCTCGGAAAGGAATGGCGATTTGTACGTTCCGATTTAGAGCAATGGATCCGCGACCGCACCAGAACCGCCGTGAATTCCTAACTATAGGACGTCGTCATGTTTGCCGGTGAATATCTTTGCAAGGTCGATGAGAAAGGGCGTTTCATCGTCCCCTCACCAATCCGTGAACAGATTGAAGCCGAAGGTCAGACGGTGATGTTCTTGAAAGGTCCGGAACAGTCTTTGTTGATCTATTCCACCAGAGAATGGGAGAAGGTTCTCGAACGGACCAGGACGTCTCTGGACGAAGATCAGAGTCGTCTTTTCATGCACTTTATCGTTTCCGAGGCCGGTTCATCGGACATCGATAAGACGGGACGGATCCTGATTCCTGGCCGCTTGCGGAAACTGGTTCCGGTCGATGAAGATCAAGAAATCATCCTCGTGGGCCTGTACCACCGAATGGAAATTTGGAATCCGAGCGAATGGCGTCGGTATCTCGCCCGAACGGAAGATCGTTTTGAACAGAATATGGCGAAGATTCTGAACCTTCTTTAGTTCGACTCCATGCCATCCGACCGACGTCGATATCATTTCCATCCATCTCGATTTGTTCTTCCTGCACCGTCACGTCGAGGCGACTCGATCAACCTCTCCCCCCCGAAAGTGTTCCTGAGGATCAACGATACCACGGTACCGACGAAATCAGATTTTTCGAACTCAACGGCTACTCTTGGGATACCGTCGCATCCACCGGTCGTCACATCGCATACCTTCATGGTCACACTACCCGTCCCACCCAGCATCAACCATCAATATGCGACGGTCAATGGGCGTCGTTTGCTATCCTCTGTAGGACGTGCCTATAAAACATCCGTCGGCCGGCACGTCTGGATGGCATTGGCGCAATCCCGCGCCGGATTTTCTTTGCGGGAGCGGCTTCAATCCGGACCACTCGCACTCTCCATCCGATTCTTTTTCGCTTCCGCCTTACGACGCGATCTGGACGGCGGTCTCAAGATCGCTCAAGATGCAATCTGCGAAGGACTTGGCTTGAACGACAATCGTATCATTGAAACCCATCTGTACAAACAAGTCGATAAAGCGGACCCACGCATCGAAGTCTCGCTTTCCCTCCTTCACCCACCGTCTCGCCCAGCCTGACCACTCGCAGCGTTCGCTCGCCTACAGTTACCCGCCGTTCTTGCCGATACCTGAAGGAGCTATTCTGTAGCCTTACGAACAACCGAATCTCCCATGGCGAAAACACAGCTCCCCGTCAGTGAGCTTCAGGTCGGAATGTACGTCGCCCGGCTGGACCTCTCGTGGTTCCGATCCCCCTTCCTCCGCCATTCGTTTCTGATCGAGCATCCTTGGCAGATTGAAAAATTAGTGCGTGCCGGGGTGAAGAGAGTCGACATCGATCTCGACCGGGGAATCGCTTTTCAGCCGTATCCGGTATCGGATAGAACGCCCTCTGCGATCGAGGCGATGCTTACTGGGGGAATGAACCGACCCAAGCCCTTGGCCCAGTTGAACGAAGAATATGCCCAGGCGAAGCTGGCCAAACAACAGATGGATCAAGCCGTACAATCCGTTTTTGCGACCATTGCCAAAACAGGGACGGTCAACCCTCAGGAAGCGGCCGAAGCAGTCCAAGAAGTCACGATCGCCATGCGAACTCTGACCGACTCTGCTATTTTCATGGCATTGAGTCAAAACCGGTCCGGCGACTCCACCCTCAGCCAACATGCATTGGCTACTTGTACGCTGTCGCTGATCTTAGGACAAGCTCTCCAGTTCAACCCCCTGGAACTGCAAGAGCTTGCAACCGCCGGTCTCCTACACGATATCGGACTTTTGCAGATCCGGTCTTCCGTTGTCCGCCATGCTCACACTGCGTCAGGCCTTTCCAAGGCCGACCAACAAGAACTGGAAACTCATCCTCGCCGCGGGGTTCTCATGTTGGAGCGTCAGGGTGGGATTGAGGCGTCCGTACTCCAGCTCATCGCAAATCATCATGTCTATCTCGACGACAGCGGCTACCCGAAAGAGTCACACGGACAGTTTACCTCAGACCGCACCCGTATCTTGATGGTCGTGGATCGGTACGATGAAGTGATCACTGGATTCGGCGGGACTGCTCCGGTCAATCCTCACCAGACATTTCAACGCCTGTATCAGGAAGCTCAGGAAGGCAAGCTCGATCAACGAATCTTATCGCTATTTATCGCGAGAATCGGGATGTATCCTGTCCATAGTCATGTGCGACTGAACACACAGGAATTGGCGGTGGTTACGGAACTCAATCAGGAGAAACTTCATCAACCGATCGTCACCATTACTCACCAATCAGGAGGCACCGAGTATCTGACACCGTTGATCGTCGATCTCGCACACCAGACCGAGGCACCTCAGACTCGGGCCATTGAAACGATCATCGCGATGGATTCTTGAGGATCGAATGGAGATACTTGCCATCTATTCGTAGCGCAACGCTTCGATGGGATTGAGCCGAGCGGCTTTGTTGGCAGGATAGAGACCGAAGAACAAACCAACCACGACGGAAAAGGCAAATGCAACGACAACGGTGTCGCTCGAAATAATGGTCGGCCACCCCGCAATCACCGTCGTCAGGCGAGCCGCAAGCACACCGAATATAATGCCGATGCAGCCTCCGATCACGCTGAGGGTCATCGCTTCAATTAAAAATTGCATCAGGATATGGAGTCTTTTCGCTCCTACCGCCATGCGCACACCGATCTCTCTCGTCCGTTCGGTCACGGAGACAAGCAGAATGTTCATGATGCCGATGCCGCCAACAAGTAACGAGACGGAAGCGATGATCATCAACATGACCGTCAAGGTTTGACTCGTCCCTTCCTGTACTTTTCCGATTTCGACCTGCGTCCGAATGGTGAAATCATCCGGCTGTTCACCCTGTAAACGATGTCGAGACCTCATGACCTGGCGGATTTGTTCGACTGCATCCGGCAAGTCTTCGGTTCGCTCAGCAGAGGCATACACTCCTCCGACCGACCCAAGAAACAATGTTCCAAAGACTTTTCGCTCGGCTGTCGTGAAGGGGATAAATACAATATCGTCCTGATCGGAACCTTGTACGGACTGTCCTTTAGGAGATAAGACCCCGATGACCCGGAACGGGACGTTCTTAATGCGAATGATGGCTCCAACCGGCTCTTCACCTGAATCGAAAATATTATCGACCACGGTTTGACCGAGAAGAGCTACTCGAGCCGCACTGTCCATGTCTGTCTGAGTCAAGGAGCCTCCGCTGCTGAAAGACCAGTCTCGGATCGTAATATAACTGGGCGAGACTCCGTGAACGGGACCGTTCCAATTGCGATTCCCATTTACAATTTGCATGGTGTTTCGTGTGACCCAACCAGTGTCGGATAGAATTGGAATCCTTTTCTTCAGCTCCAACGCATCCGTGACGGTCAGCGTGACGGCGCTTCCCTGAGCGCCCCGCACCCCGCCGACTGTGATGTAACTGGGCCAGATCATAATGACGTTCGTACCCATCGTGGCGATCTGTTTCTGCACAGCCTGTTTCGCGCCTTCCCCGATGCTGACCATAGCAATGACCGCACCGACGCCGATAATGATTCCGAGCATGGTCAGCCCGGCACGTAGCCGATTTCGTCGGAGGATTCTGACCGCCGTCACTATTGTCAGCCACACAAATGTTGACACCTACACCCTCACGGCCCGAGTCGGGCCCTTCGTCGCCCGGTCGCTTAGAATCTGACCGTCCTTGATGACGATTTCACGTGAAGCATACGCGGCAATATCGACTTCGTGCGTCACGAGAATGACCGTAATGCCATCCCGATTCAATCCTTCGAGAATCGCCATGATTTCTTCGCTGGACTGTGTATCGAGGTTTCCGGTCGGCTCGTCGGCCAATAGCAATGCGGGGGTTGTCACCAGCGCCCGCGCGATCGCCACCCGCTGTTGTTGGCCTCCTGACAACTGCGTGGGAGAATGATGTTCGCGCCCGCTTAATCCGACACGTTGAAGCGCGGCTAATGCCAACGTCCGCTGTTCTTTTAAAGAGAGCCCTCGATAAAACAACGGCAATTGAGCATTTTCCAACGCACTGGTGCGGGGAATGAGATTGAAGTTCTGAAATACAAAGCCAATCTGTCGATTTCGAATCTCCGCCAACTGATCCGGCCGCAGATTCCCAATGTCGTGGCCGCTTAGCCAGTAGTGTCCCTTTGTAGGCTGATCCAGACAGCCGAGTATATTCATCAGCGTGGACTTACCTGATCCACTCGAACCCATGATCGCCACGAATTCACCCCGTTGAATCGTGACATTCAGCCCACGCAACGCCTGCACTTCGACGTCCCCAAGCCGATAGACCTTCCAAATATCTTCGCAGGTGATCAAGGGGGTCACGAACACACACCATGAGGCAAGAACTTGGGAGAGGGAAGGATAAAGAATGATCTTCTCTCGGCATGAGATAAGTCGAACTGAGCCGGATGACTCCATCGATGAAAACACTCGTTATGCAAGTCAACCGCCTCCGCGTGAGCGAGGACGCTGCGGCTGATTTCCGAACCCTGGCGGCAATTCACTACCCTTTCTTTCGCCGAACGGCTGTTCTATACCGACGACAACAATGTCGCCTTCAGCCAGACTGCCGAACAGAATCTCCGTCGTCGCTCCATCCGAGATACCGGTCTGAACAGATAAAGAAGTAAGTTCTCCATTCTCTGTCGGTTTCCAGATCATTCTCGAAGGCAATATACCAGCATTGATCTTTACCGGACGGTCTCCGCTTCCGTTTGCCGATTGTCCGTCACTCCCCAGACGGCTTCCCTCGCCTTTGGGAGGCATAAACCGGAGCGCCGCATTGGGAACTTTGATGACGTGGTCTTTCTGCGTCACGACAATCGACACATTGGCCGTCATACCGGGTTTTAATCGTAGATCTTTGTTCTCCACCCCAACCACAACATTGTAAGTCACGACATTCTGCACATTCATGGGAGCGAGCCGCACCTGCTTGATGGTGCCTGAAAATGACATGCCGGGATAGGCATCTACTGTAAAAAACGCTTCCTTTCCCTCCGTCATTCCGCCGATATCCGATTCGCTGACATTGGTATCGACCTGCATTTTGGTTAGATCGAGGGCAATCAAGAAGAGGTTGGGCGTCGCGAAGCTGGACGCCACCGTCTGTCCAACCTCAACGTTGCGCGCAACAACGATGCCGTCGACGGGCGATCGGATGACGGTGTATTTCAATTCCAGCTCAGTCGCCTTCAATGCCGCGTCTGCTTGCTTGACTTGTGCCTCTGCAACCCGTAACTGTGCTTCCGCACTTTGGAAATTTGTCAGTGCCACATCGACGTCGTTTTGCGAAACAAACTGCTGAGGCAATAACGATTGCACTCGATCCAATTCCCGCTTTCGTTGAGCCAAGTCAGCCTTGGAGCGCGCAACGTTCGAACGCGCCATCTCCAGATTACTGGCAGCCTGTTCTCGACGAGCCTTGAACGGTTCGGGATCGATGGTCGCCACCGTATCGCCGGCCTTGACGATCGAATTGAAGTCCGCATGGAGGCTCTTGATCATTCCCGACACTTGCGTGCCGACCTGAACTGATACCACCGGATTGATGGTCCCTGTTGCGCTGACGACAGAAACGATCTGGCCACGCTCGACCGACGCTGTTCGGTATCGAAGCGGTGTCTTCCGCTCTCCATTGAAGAATACGTAGCCACCTATGGCCAAACCAATCGCTAGCACGCTGACAATCAACCCGATACGTCGCATGAGTCAGAAGCTCCGACCTTGAACCGCCGTGTCTATCCTATCAAGAAGACCGCTGAGAATCATCTCCGTCGGCCACGCGATGGATCATACAGGCAGCCTATAGCTTATCATGCAAGGGATTTCACACCAAGGATGAACAGTCTTGGCCGAAAACATCGAAAAGACGGGATGTGGAGAAGATGCGACGTGCGCCTTTTACGCCAAGAATCGTTCCAAGAACGTCGTCGATACGTGGCCTTTTTGAAAATCGGGATCATCGAGAATTCGGCGGTGAAGCGGAATGGTCGTCTTGATACCTTCGATGACAAATTCGCCGAGCGCGCGTTTCATACGGGCCGCCGATTCCTGTCGATCACGGCCATGGGTGATCAACTTTGCAATCATCGAATCGTAATACGGAACGACGACCGAGCCTGACTCCATGGCGGAGTCCACCCGGACTCCGAACCCGCCCGGCGGACTATACTTGGTGATCACTCCCGGAGACGGCGTAAACTTTTCCGGATCCTCGGCATTAATACGACATTCCAAGCTATGCCCGGTGAGAATAACATCCTGTTGCCGAATAGATAGCGGATGACCGGCAGCCAGGCAGATCTGTTCTTTGATCAGATCGATACCCGTCACCATTTCGGTGATTGGGTGCTCCACTTGGATGCGGGTGTTGACTTCCATGAAATAAAACTGGCGGTCTTTGTCGAGCAAAAATTCTACCGTGCCGACATTTCGGTAATGCGCGGCCTTCACCGCTTCCACAGCTACTCGACCGATTTCCCGACGTAGTTTGTCATCGACTGCCGGGGAAGGAGTTTCTTCGACCAGTTTTTGATGCCGTCTTTGAATTGAACAGTCTCGTTCGCCAAGATGAATCACCCGACCATATTGGTCGGCCAAAATCTGTACCTCGATGTGACGCGGTTCTAGAAAGTACCGTTCGAGGTACACGCCGTCGTTGCCGAATGTCGATTTTGCTTCAGCCTGGGCAGCCTGAAAAGCTCGGCCCAGGTCTTCAGCTTTATTGACGACACGCATGCCGCGCCCGCCACCTCCGGCAGTTGCTTTAATGATGACGGGGAAGCCGATCTTTTGCGCCGCCTGCAACGCATCCTCCTCACTGCGCAATTCGCCCGGGCTCCCGGGTGTGACCGGAAGGCCACGCTTCGCCACGACTTCACGCGCCTTCGCCTTATCTCCCATCATGGCGATATTCTCCGAGCTCGGGCCGATAAACTTTACACCGATCGACTCGCAGACTTCAGCAAAATGGGCGTTCTCCGAAAGAAATCCGTACCCCGGATGGATGGCGTCGACTCCTGTAATCTCTGCGGCACTCAAGACGTTGGGAATATTTCGATAACTCAATGCCGATTCGGCCGGTCCCACACACACCTTTTCATCCGCCGCGCGAACGTGCAGTGAAAGGGCATCCGCCTCAGAATGAATAGCTACGGTCTTGATGCCAAGTTCCTTACAGGCGCGGATCACTCGCAGCGCGATTTCTCCGCGATTGGCAACCAGAACTTTCTTAAACATGGCGAGAACAGCCTTTAGAATGACCTACGAAGCGGCTTTGGGATCGATAAGAAACAGTGCTTGACCATATTCCACTGACTTTGTATTTTCCACCAAGATCTTGACCAGACGACCGTCCACTTCCGACTCAATTTCGTTCATGAGTTTCATCGCTT
>CAZPNQ010000028.1:0-38990 GCA_964587955.1 uncultured Nitrospira sp. | reverse complement strand
ATCGACAAGGCAACGAGCATTTTTCTCGGGGGTACTACACAGAGGCCTACACCTGTTACGCCAAGGCGCTAGAGTATGATCGGCTCACCGGCGATCAACGGGCCCTGGTTGCCACACTTGGTAACTTGGGTAACATCTGTGCAGTCAGCGGGCGGCGGGATCCTGCCCAGGCGCATTATCAGGAGGTTTTGGAATTGCAAAAACTCCTTGGTGATGAGAAAGGCATCGGGACAACCCTGGCCAACCTGGGGAACCTCCGGGCCGACGCCGGTGAGTGGGATAAAGCACAGGCCTATTATCTGGAGGCCCTCGACCTCATGACCAAAACGCACGATGAGCTGGGCCAAGCTATCTTGTTCTCTGACCTGGGTCTTGTCGCTCGTGAAATCGGTCACTTCGAAGAGGCAATTCAGTTTTACGAACGATCATTGGAGTTGATGCGCCGACGGGGTGATCTGGGCGGGGTTGCCGATGCTTGGCGCATGATAGGGCGCACATTCTTAATACAAAAACGCTACGACGAAGCCATCGCTTGTTGTCAGACCAGCCAATCGATCGCCGAGCGATTACGAGACGAGCTTCGCGCCGGTGGCGCCCGATACGTGCTGGCTGAATGTTACGAGCAAGTGGGACGTTTGCAGGATGCAGCCAATCTCCTCGAACAGGTGGTGCACATGGATCGCAAGTATCGTTTGCCGAAGCTAGAAGAAAACGTGCAGCGTCTCAAAATACTTCGCGCCCGTCTAGCCGATCCATATGGGTCGCGGTCACGTCGAGAGATGCAGGCATGACGGAGCCAGCTTCCCCGGCATGGGTCCAGCTTCGTGCCGATCTCATGCGAACGTTCCCTCAGTTTTACGAACTGGAGCCCCATGGCCCGCTCATTCTGGACCTTGGTGCAGATGGCTGGCTCTTGGAAGTCAGGCCTGACGGGAAAGTTCTTTGCCAATATGGGGTTGCAATGGATGAGGTCATTGCGCTGATGTCCGACGGGACGCCTGAGGATTTAGGAACGGACGAAGTCGCGAAGCAGGCCAAGTACTTTCTTCAACCGGCTGTCTCTAAATATCGGGCGCTCCTCCTTCAATCCGGCTTTGTTGAGGAGACCGAGACGACCGATGAGTTTGTGGCCGTCACGTTTGCGCGAGATGCGGATATGCAGAATCGCGCCAAGCTGGAAGATCTTCTCCGATGGTGCTGCCGGCAAATCGGCGCATCGTGACTCAACGAATCACGACCTTCGGCGATTTTCGGGATGCTGTCTCAGCCTATCGATTGCCACGGGTGTTGTTGGCCGCGTTGGAACTGGATCTCTTTACGAAAGTCGGCGACAGATCGTGGACGATCCCCTGCCTTGCCGATGAGATCAAGGTCAGCGAAAGAGGGTTAAGCATCCTTTGCCGCAATCTCGCGGCCGTCGGTGTATTGCAAAAAAAAGGAGCCAACTATTCGAATAGCCGGCTGGGAGCAACCGCCCTGAATGCCGCGCATCCCGCATATCGCGGCGGCTATTTGAATTTGATCAAAGGCCATTGGGCGGACTGGGTAAGACTATTGGAATCCGTGAGAAGTGGCTTGCCGCTCGATCACGACATTCCAGACAGTCCCGACTACCGTCGACAATTCACGTGGGCCATGCATCACAGAACCTTGGAGATTGCCCCGGCGATTGCGGCTCAGATTTCTGTGACTCGTGCCAAAGCACTGCTGGATCTCGGCGGGGGACCGGGCACCTACGCAATGGCATTTCTTGCCAGAAACCCAAAGCTTCAGGCCACTGTCTGTGATCGGGAAGCTGCGCTTGAGGTCGCCAAAGAAATCGCCGGCACGCACAAAGCGAGGCGGAGGCTTTCCTACCTCCCGCTCGATTTTTCCAAGGAACCTATTCCCGGCATGTATGATGTGATTTGGTATTCGAATGTGCTTCACATCTATTCGCCCGAGGAGAACCAGGCTATTTTTCGCCGAGCTTTGGCGGCATTGAACCCCGGAGGCCGATTTATCATCCAGGATGCGTTTCTGCACGATCGCCAAGAGTTGTATCCGATGGAAGCAAGTTTGTTTGCCGTATCGATGTTATTGTTTACGGAGGGGGGCAATACCTACTCGGCTTCGGAGACGGCGAAGTGGTTGAAAACAGCAGGATTTGTCGGTGTCAAGAATCTCCCTATCAAGAAAGGAACGGAGGATTGGGCGGACGGTGTCCTAGAGGCATCGGCTTCTGGCTCACATCCAAAAACGCACGTCCGCCGAACACAATCAAGAGGAAATTGAACAACCCGCTGATTAGGTTGGCTACCAGCGAGACGCCCACCTCCGGATCCTTTGTCAGTACCTGAACGATCGTTGCGACGTCCAGTGCCAGTCCAATCGTCGCGTAGATTACGCACACCATGATGGCCCATCGGAGTTGAAGCGCGATCAATATCGTGAGCGTCAGAGGCAGAAGAATGAAAAAGCCGATCCTCCAAGCCGTGCCGGCGTTTGTGGATGCGCCGTTTTCTATGAGGAAAAATCCTGTCTCGACGATAAGCGTGCCAATCAGCCCACCTAGCAAGGCGGTTTGTTTCATCTGAAGACTATAGACCGCGGTGGAAAACGTCGGCAATGGTTGTCTTGTTGCCCACGGTTTCAGAGTGCTAACCTACATGCACCATGGAATTTAAGAGAGAGATTGCGGACCAGTTCTCCACGCAAGCCTGTCTGCTTATCTATGATGGGGAATGTAGGTTGTGTGTGTCCGCAAAACTAAAACTCGAAGAGCTAACAATTGGGCGAGCATCCGAGGTTAGGTTCCTGACGTATCAAAGTGATGCGGCAAAGAGAATGTTAGGGGCGAAGTATCGCCCTGGTTTACCCAATACGGCGTTCTTGATTCGACCTTCTGGAGATGTAGTTCAAGGTTTCGACGCGTTTCTCCCTCTCATCCCTATCCTCCCAGGTGGGAAGCTTCTGTTGTGGTGGTTACGATTTCCTCCGTCAAAGCGGCTGGCTGAATGGGGTTATCGCATGGTGGCACGCCATCGGTATCGATGGTTTGGCAAAGCCGATCCCCTCAGGTGACAAGACTCTCATAACCGATTTTTCCCCCGTTCTCCGAGAGATCCCCTCTTTCGAGGGGATTCTTCCTACTGCGAGGAATTTACGGACCACCGACCCTCTTTCAGAATGCACCCAACTTTTTGGAGGGAGATATATGGCGCACATATGGGTCGCATTGCTGAGTCGTTCCGGCCTCTTCTTCAATGGGACTGATCGCGGGCGCGCTAGTGCGTTCCATAACTTTTCGAAGATCCTAAGCTGGCCATTCGCTGTCGTCGTCCTGAGTCTCGCATTCACAATTGGTCCGGCCTGGGGTGAAATTGGCACAGAGGGGAAAAGGGCGATTGTTGCCGCAGGGTTCGGGTATCAAATCGGTTCAGTCTCAACGATCTCGGTAAAAGTGTATGACGCTGAATCGGGTGACATCTTGTCCAATGAAACCTATGAACTTGCCGTCAAAGAAAACGACGGTGTGAAATCGGACCGCGGACCGCGCATTTTTGCCGGTGGAGTTGGAGCCGGTGCTACAGATCTCTCCAATTTCGTATTACGAGTCTACGACGCAAATACCGGAATGTTCCAATGGGAAGGGCGACTCAATCTTGTCCAATCTGACGGGAAGGCAGGGGTACAATTCGTATCGACTGTGGTGCCGAGACGAGCAACTGTCACGATAAGACAGGTTGTTGAAACAACCATAGAGCAGCCGGTGTTTTTGTTACGTGCAATGGACGCCGCGACCGGCATGCTTGTGTGGGAAGATGAGTTTACGACCGTCCGCACTCACTTTCCACGAGCTCACCGGATCACAGCCCGATCGATCCAGCCTGACGGCGGCGCATTCGACAGTTCCCGCACCTTTAACTTCAACATTCGCATGTATGATCCCAGCGGGAAGAAAGTTCTATGGGAGGACCAGTTATCTCAGCTGGAATCCGATGAAGGACCAGAGCCGTCCCACAGCGATCAGGCCGACATACTTCCAGTCTGGCCTAATCTATCGCAGGAAGAGTCCGCGGCAGGATCGATCTGACAGCCTTCAATCTTCTGCTGAGCGTCATGCAACGATACGACGACATGCGTGTTCAAACGCGCATCCCGAAGCGTCCATAAAACTCTCGCTCACCGCGTTCTCTATCATTCCAGGATGCTACGCACATAAGTGACACCAGAATCTATCTCAAAATAGTGACTGTCTAAGGTTCATCTTTATAAGTCCGGTCATGCTTCGCCTACATGACAATCAATGGGACGGGATTCGGGAGCATTTTCCTGAAGAACACATTCCAGATAGCTGTCCCGGATGCAAACCGGTGCCTACACGGGTGGTGCTGGACGCGGTGCTCTGGATTCTGAATACCAGCAGCCGATGGCACCTGGTGCCGCAGTGGTATCCCCACTACACAACCATCCATCGCCGGTTCCAAACGTGGTGCCAGCAGGAAGTGCTCCGGGAGGTCCTTGTCCAGCTGGCCAATGCGCTGCGAGACGAAGGCACGATCGACGAGCACAAGCATTTCATCGATACCACATTTGCGGCGGCTAAGGGTACAGTCTGTACTTCCACAATTACTTGGCCAATGCCTTTACTGCAAGCGATCGGGACCGGATTGAATCATTATCATTACCGGGATTGCGCGACTGGTATGTGCAGGCAGGATCGGGCGGCATGAATGCGACGGACACGCAGAACCGTGGGGCCTTCATGCTGGAAGGGCTTGGGGCTGATTCATTGACCGGTGGTGGCGGCGCCGATCTGCTGGTGGGGAACGTGGGCTATGACAGCCTCGCAGGGGACGCGGGGACGGATACGTTGCTGGGGGGCCAAGGGTTCGACCACTACTCCTGGAACACGGGTGATGGGCACGACCGAATTGAGGACGCCGATGCGCAGGAACAAAATAGCCTAGGGTTAATCTGTGTGTGAGTATCCACTTCGCTAATACCTCCCTTCGCTGTTGATCACAAGCCCAACCTCTGTCTCCTACTTTCCCATGCCGGATGCGGGGCTGTGATTGTTTGATGGTCCTCCCTCTAAAGAGATATGTACACAAATATAATCTTAACTTATATAAGCTAGGTATAAATACATCAGAGATAGTAGTTTATAATGATAAGTCCTTCACAAATCTGTAGTTAGACAATTCCCTTCATTTCTCATAGGCGATTAGCCTTATTTATGATTTCAGGAGTTCAAGCCCATGAGTGAAGCCCAAGACCTAAGTAAGCGGCGACATGTCGTCATCTTCATGCTGGCCCTCACAGGAAGCCTGTTCAGCTTTGGTCTCATTGCCGAAGCCAAGAGTGACTACGAGATCATCAATACTGGGATCAAGGACGGCGGGTGTTGGGTGGACGATAGCCACTTCCTTGTGGAGAAAAGGGTTCCACGCCAAGGATCGGATGAGTCGGACTTGGAAGGACTCTATTATCTCGATCCAACTCGGCCGAAAGATCTTCAACGGATTGATCTCTCACCGATTGAGCACAGCTTCCAGAAACGTATTCACACCGTGTCATGCCAGATCCAAACCATTGTGTTCTATGTGCAAAGGGGTGAGTCAGGGCAGCAATTGTATGGCGTCAAGATCGGCTCTCAACCAGAACTGATCACCGAACTGGAGAGAGGTGGCTCGGTCAATCTCGCAGGACAATATGTTATCGGTAAATTTCGGCGTCCCGGTGCGATTGAGGAACAGGGCTTCCAGGGCATTGGGATCTATGAGGCGCATTCCGACTGTGGGGTGAAGTCTGTCAAGCCGGGATTCAAGACACTCTGCTTAGACACATGGATGGAGGCAGGGTGGCCACTCCCCAACTTTCGCCTGACGCGCTACGCCTGGTACGAGTCCATCAAAGTGAAGGATAAATATGGTCAAGAGAAATGGGTGCCCAACCCCGAGCCGCCACTCAAACTTGCCGATGGGACAGAGCGCAAACAAGGGTACTTCTTGCGAGACTTGGAGAATCGGATTGTGGCGGAGGTCAGGATGGAACAACCTCCCTACAAGATCTACAAAAATACGCTGAAACTTAACCCACAAGGTGACGCACTCTATGGAGCCTGTTCAAAAATGGGGGATCATGGCACTCGACTACTCACTATCGGTGGACGAATCTGTCGTTTTCAGGTCGATGGAGTCAACCAACAGTGGACAGAAGTTGTGTCCGTGCAACAGGGGTCGCAAGATCCTGTGAGTCTCCAGTTTCTCGATGTAAACCAAAGAGGTGACGTCGTGGCTCTGGAGCCTGCGCATGGAGGGGCGACGATGTTTTGGAAGTATTCAGTAACAACCCAGCGAGTCGAAAAAGTGCATCAGGCGCCTATACTTGCGGACTTGAGCGCGTCGCAGCTGTCGCCGTCAGGGCAATGGATCAGTTTTGTTGAGCGCCAAATTCTTTACCTAGCTCGAGACAAAGGAGTGAAACCATGACCGCATTTATTACGACCGAACTTGCCCGACAGGCGGCCGACCGGGTGTATACCGGATTAACGTCAGTTCCACTTGGGTGGGAGGTCGACACAAGATTTGGAGATGGGGGACAGTCCACGAGCGACAGTGGAGGGTATGTCTATGCGCTCAAGCCGCTTGATTCAAACGATACCCGCCGTATTCTAGCGTTCCGTGGCACGGAAGTGACGCTCACTAACATGAAAGATGTGTATGCCGATGTGACCGACATTGGGCGAAGACAGTTTACTGATTTGCGCAATGCTGTGAACTCCTGGCTCGCCCAGCAATTAGTTGCTGGAAATCGAGTTGAACTCGTGGGTCACAGTCTGGGTGGGGCGTTGGTGCAGTGGGCCATTAATGACACGAATAAGGCCGCTGTCACCAATGTTGTGCTTGACCCAGAAATAGGGCTGAAAGCGACAATAGAGCAATTTGCTTCTCAGCTCCATTTCACCACCTTCAACGCGCCGGGGATCAGCCGCGTACTGGGTGGCGTTCCCACGGACCGCACCTCCGTGGTGGTAGGTGACCATCATGTCGCCATCGGCGCGCTTCCTTATCTGCAAGGGGATGTGGTGCACTTACTGGGTGGGCCACCGATGGGTGGACCAGGGAGCCATGTGGTCGCGCATCGGGTAGACTTCTCGCAGTGGGGGAGCCTTCTGCAGCAGAACGGCATCTTTGCCCACACCGTGACTCTCCCGCAATACTGGGAACCAGCGTTTTCCCCGGTCGTGGTCTATGCGCCACGCTATCTCGATGCGGCGGTGGCGCAATCCTTTGCCGCCAACTTTGCCAAACTGGCCAATACCGATGGGACGGTCGACGGGAATCTTGAAGCGATGGCTCGATTGGGCTTGTTTGCCCTGGCGTCCGGTGTGGGGCTGGGCGCGAATACGGTGGCCCTGGCTGCCGAGCTGGCTGAACTCTCGTTTGACCGCACGGTTTTCGCCAATACAGTGGCCGCTCCCGTCGATGGGATCAACCGAGGGCTCGTCTTTCTGACCGAAACCGCTGCCGGCGCAGGACAGAATGTCGTGGATTTCTCCGCCCGTCTTTCATCAGGGTTTGTCGACCTCTTACGGAGTATGGGCAGTGTGGTCTCTGGGGTCTCGGAGTTTATTACCGAGACTGTGGAATCATTTCTTGTGGAAGTTGCACAGGGCATTCGCAACGCGGTCGCGGAGGTTCTTCATGATGTGTCCGGGACGCTCTTCAATCTGGGACGTACGCTTACCTTTACAGACGTCAGACCGTTGATCAATGCCTACGAGGGGGCATTGGAGGATCCGAGACTGGACTCATCGGTGCGTACGGCGCTGGAAGACGCCCAGCAGATTGTCCAACGGGCCGGGCAGACCGTGGTGATTCAAACCGGCATAGGACCGAATCCGTTTGACACTACGGGGTTCAATCCTGATACCGCGTCACCAGCGACCGTGATGTTAAATGAGGGCCAACAGAACGCGCTTACCATCCATCTGCCGTTTGACGCTGGAGTAGGTGGACAGAAGCTCACGCTCACGTTGAGCGGGCCGAACGCGCACGGGTTCGTGCTGCGCACCAACGGGATTGAACTCTCGCCGAACGGTAGTACCTTTACGCTGACCATTCCGGAAGGCCAGCAGCAACTTGTGGTCGGCCTGAAACAGACACAAGACATCGGGACCTCCAGTACGCTCACGGTGACCGCTCAATTGGTGGATGCGCACGGCGCGGAAACCCATGCTTCCGACCAGGAGCTGACCATTGCGCTGGCCGATACCGGCGAGCTGTTGGACGGTCGTTTGCCGGCCATCCATTATGACAATGGGGGGCCCATTGATATCGTCATGGGCACGGAGGGAGCGGACATCATTGGGAGTCCCGCGATGGGGGCGTCCGGACTCAACAGTATGCACCTCGTGGGCTTGGGTGGGCACGATCAGCTGACGGGCGGGGCGGGGAATGATGAGATGGTCGGGGGCGAGGGGTCTGATTGGATCCGCTCCCAGAAACGCTTAAGCCTGGGGGCCGGCGATGATCGCTTGGACGGAGGCGCCGGGGATGACGTGTTAGTGGGCAATCATGGCCGCGATGTGCTGCGGGGCGGTGAGGGGCGCGATGGCCTCATCGGCGACGAAGCCAGTGAGAGTTCGAACGATTATCTCGACGGTGGCGACGACGCAGATGAATTGTGGGGAAAAGGGGGCGACGATGTGCTCCTCGGAGGGACCGGCGACGATCATCTCCTTGGCGATGATGCTTCTAGCAACGCAGATCGACCGGTTGGTGCTGATTATCTTGACGGCGGAGCTGGCGCGGATGTCCTACTCGCAGGGTTGGGAGATGATCAGGTACGGGGTGGCGGGGGAAACGACCGCTTATACGGTGACAATATTCCTGGAGGTCTTGATCGGTACAACTGGAGTGGAATTGTTCACAATGGGGTCTGGCCGGGGTTTACCTTCGCTGTCGAAACTGGTGCTCGGTCCGCGTCCTTCTCCTCTACAGGCGGTACCGATTTTCTCGACGGTGGCGAGGGTGACGATCTATTGCAAGGCGATGGCGGCGGCGACGTACTACTGGGTGGAGCGGGTGCGGATGAGCTGTGGGGCGACGATTCGGAAGTCGCGGTGGTGCAAGAAGGCGACGACTGGCTCGAAGGCGGTGCTGGGAATGATCAGCTGGTTGGCGGCGGTGGCGCGGATACGCTCAGTGGCGGAGACCAGGCCGATACCGTGTATGGGGATTATGTCGGCAATGCGACACTCGGCGCCAACGATATGCTCAATGGCGGGGCCGGGAGCGATACGCTCTACGGGGGAGGCGGACAAGACCTCCTGGATGGCGGAGCCGACGACGATGTCCTGTATGGAGAGGAGGGAGACGACGAGCTCTATGGCGGGGCTGGAGCGGACCACCTGCACGGGGGCGAGGGCCACGACACGCTGATCGGGGAAGGCGGAGCCGATGCGTTGTTCGGTGATGCGGGTGACGATGTGCTCGTGGGGGAAGACGGCGCTGACCACTTGATCGGTGGCGCGGGATTGGATGAACTGGCGGGCGGAGCCGGCGATGACGTGCTCTTCGGTGACGAAGACAACGACACGCTTTTTGGTGATGCTGGCCAGGATCAGCTGCAAGGCGGGGCTGGGAACGACCTCCAAAACGGCGGCACCGGGAGCGATCGCTACGTCTTCAACCTCGGCGACGGCCATGATGTGATCTTCGAAGAGGATGTCGTGGGCGACGTCAACACGATCCTCTTCGGAGCCGGCATCACGAGCACCATGCTCACCTCTACGCATGATGCGGTCCAGGAGACCCTGCGCATTCAAATCGGCGGCGGAGCCGATTCGATCCTGATCCATGGCTTCACGAACACCGGGGTCAACGGCACCGGCGGAATGCAGAATATTGCCGTGGGCGGAGTGAGCTATTCATTGGCGGATCTCGTGGGCTTGCCCAGCGGGGACATCATCGGCACATCCGGCAACGATGTGATTGCGACGGGCGCCGGCGCGGACACGATTGACGCCGGCGGGGGGAACGATCGGATCAGGGGCAATGGCGGCAATGATCTCCTCATCGGCGGAGTGGGACACGACACCTATCTGTTCACGGTGGGCGATGGGCTCGATACCATTCACGATACAGCTTTAATCGGTGAAGGAAACAGAATTGTCTTCGACGCGGGCATCACGGCAGCGAATCTCACCTATACCCACAGCCCCAACCGGCTCACGATTTCGTACAATGGTGCTTCCGATGCCGTCCAGCTCGTGGGATTTAACCAGAACACCGTGCTTGGGTCACTAGTAGCTTCCACTTTACAATTTTCCGACAACAGCGTGGTAAATCTGGCCGATCTGTTCCCGATGTTTACCAATCATCTTCCCACGGTTGCCAATCCTCTCGCCGATCAGACGGCGCCGGAGGATGCGCCCTGGACGTTTGTGGTGCCGGCGAATACATTTGCCGACCAGGATCTTGGGGATGTGCTGACCTATCGTGCGACACTGGCCGATGGCAGTGTGTTGCCCCCTTGGCTGAGTTTCGACCCGATCACGCGCACCTTCACCGGGACGCCGGATGATGCGCACGTTGGGACGATCAGCCTGCGTATCACCGCAACCGATCCCCGACACGCCACGGTGTCCGACACCTTTAACCTCACCATCACGAGCGTGAATGAGGCGCCCACCGTGGCAAATCCACTGGCTGATCAAGCGGCGACGAAAGAGGTGCCGTTCAGCTTCGTGCTGCCGAGCGGGGCCTTTGCGGATGTGGATGCCGGTGAGACGTTGACCTACCGCGCCACATTGGCGGACAACACCCCGCTACCGGCGTGGCTCACCTTCAATCCGTTCACCCGCACATTCAGTGGGACACCACAGATGGCGGACGTCGGGACGGTGAACGTGAAAGTCACCGCGAGGGATTCGGGCACCCTCGGTATTTCAGATGTCTTCACCCTTACGGTGGCGCACGGGTTGAATGAACTCACCGGCACGTCGACGAATGATAATTTAGCCGGGACCGCAGGCCACGATCTGCTTCGTGGGCTGAGCGGTAATGATACCCTCCGCGGGCTGGACGGCAATGATACGCTCGAAGGCGGTGATGGGAACGACCAACTCTACGGAGGAGCCGGGACTAACGTAGTACTCGGCGGTGCGGGAGCGGACCGGCTGGAAGGCTATACAGGGAACGATACGTTCCAAGGCGGTTCAGGAGACGACACGTTCTATGACCCGCACGGAGGAGCCAATGTCTATCTGTTTGGCCGTGGTGACGGACGGGACACGATTTATGCCGATTCGGGGACGATACGATTTGCCACCGGCATCCTGCCAACGGATATCACGGTACGAGCGCAAAGGGGCTACCCGGAGCTTGTTCTGAGTATCAACGGTACGACTGATCAAATTGGCATCTTCTATTGGACGGCTCGTACCTCTCGGATCGATCGGGTGGAATTTGCCGATGGAACCGTCTGGAATGGGGTGATTCTACAGGCTATGGCAAGTGCTGGAACCGCCGCCGATGATTATCTCAGCGGGACCACTGGCAACGATGTGCTGAGCGGGCTGAGTGGGAACGATGTCATTGAAGCCTATAGCGGGGATGATGTGCTGGATGGAGGGCCTGGTAACGATACGTTGTCCGGTTTTGATGGAAATGACACGTATGTGTTTGGGCGGGGCTATGGATTGGATCGCGTGCAAACCGAACAATCCGGTATGGCCGACGCTATCCAGCTGACGGCCGGCATTCTTCCCGGCGACGTGACGTTGCAGCACAATGGGACAAAGATCATCTTGAGTCTCGATCAGAGCGCGACGCAACTCATGTTTGGCGGTATCGAGCTGATACGGTTCCATGATGGCACCACCTGGGATGCCGCGGCGATGGCGAGCCATACGTTCGTCGGGACGATCAATTCGATGACGGGCACGACCGGCCATGACACATTCGTGGTGGACCACGCCCACGATACGGTCGTTGAAGGAGCGAACCAGGGGACCGACACGATTCAGAGCCGCGTATCTTATACGCTCCCAAGCCATGTAGAAAACCTGACCCTGACCGGCTATTTCAGCGTCGATGGGACCGGCAATGCGTTGGACAACGTGATTATTGGGAATAGCGGGAACAATGCCCTGGCAGGCAGTGTCAACGACTACTATGGTGGGGGAAACGATACGCTTCAAGGCGGCGCGGGCGACGATACCTATACCGTCGTCGGCAATTATGATGTGGTGATGGAGGCGGCGAACGAAGGCATCGATAGCGTGACCTTTATCAGTTATGCCAATTACGAGTGGACGTATACCATTCCGGACAATGTTGAAAATGTGACGGTGCAGGGCGCAAGGGTCTCGGGTCAGTATCACACCTTCTTTGGCAATGCCCTCAACAACATCATGACGGGCGACCCCAATTGGTTTAACTTTATCGATGGTGGGCTGGGAGCTGATACCATGGTGGGGAGCCCCACCTCATTTTCGGACACGTATGTCGTGGACAACCCCGGCGATGTGGTCGTGGAAACCGGCTATAGCCAGGACGATCTGGTGGTGAGCTCGGTCAGTTATGCGCTGGGTCCGAATCTTGAGCGTCTCACCTTGACGGGCACGTCGGCCATCAATGGCACCGGAAACGAATTGAATAATGTATTGACGGGCAACAGCGCCGCGAACGTTCTTACGGGAGGCGCAGGTGACGACACCTATGTGATCGGCGTCGGTGACACGATCGTGGAGTTGCCCGGGCACGGTATCGATACCGTGAGTACGGATCAGAGTTATACACTCGGCGCCAATGTGGAGAACGTGAACTTGACCGGCACCGACGCCATCAATGCGACCGGGAATGCGGCGAGCAATGTGTTGACCGGCAACCGGGCAGACAATGTGCTGGATGGAGGGGCCGGCGCCGATCAGCTGATTGGCGGCGATGGTCATGATACCTATCTGGTTGGCGCGGGTGACACGGTGGTGGAACAACTGTTCCACGGCAGTGATACCGTGATGGCAGCGGTGACCTTCACGCTCAGCAACGAGCTGGAACACCTGACCTTGATGGGGACGGCAGCCATCAACGGAACAGGCAATGTCTGGAGCAATGTCCTGACCGGTAACAGTGGCGTCAATATACTGACCGGTGGCAACGGTGATGATACGTATGTGGTGAGTGCGGGCGATACGATCGTTGAGAATGAAAGCGAAGGAACTGACACGGTCTATAGCGATGTCACCTGGACATTGGGAATGCAGGTCGAAAACCTCACGTTGACGGAGACCGCGGCGATCAACGGGACAGGCAATGCGCGAGACAACGTGCTGGAGGGCAACCGTGGCTCGAACATTCTGACCGGCGGGGCGGGCGACGATACCTATGTCGTGGATGGCACCGATACCATCGTGGAATGGGCCAATGAGGGGACCGATACGGTGCTGAGCGCAGAGACCTATGTGCTTTCTGCGCATCTCGAACAGTTGACCCTGATAGGCGATGCCGCCGTCAACGGCACCGGTAATGCCCAGGACAACCTGCTTATCGGCAATTCGAGCGCGAATGTGCTGGATGGCGGCGCCGGCGCCGACACCATGGTCGGGGACGCCGGTGATGACAGGTATGTGGTGAATTCTGTTGGAGACGTTGTGACCGAGAATGCGGCAGAAGGAACTGACACCGTCCAAAGTTTGATCACGTACACCCTGGGGGCGAATGTGGAGCACCTGACCTTGCTCGGGACGGCCGCGATCAATGGAACCGGGAATGCGCTGAATAACATGCTGACGGGTAACAGCGCGGCGAACGTGTTTGCAGGGGGAGCCGGCAACGATACCTATGTCGTGGGGGCTGGCGATACGGTGTCCGAAGCGGCCAGCGCCGGCACGGATACGGTGCAGAGTGCGGTCACGTGGACACTCGGTTCAAATATTGAGAATTTGACGCTACTTGGGGCCGCGGCCATCAACGCGACCGGCAATACGCTGAACAATACGCTGGCCGGCAACGCCGGCAATAATGTGCTCGACGGTGGAGCCGGAAACGACACGATGGGGGGTGGTCTGGGGAACGATACGTATGTGGTGAATGCTACGGGTGATGTCGTGACCGAAAATGCCAATGAAGGGAGCGACACCGTTCAGAGCAGCGTGACCTGGACGTTAGGCGTCAATCTGGAGCATCTGACCTTGACCGGCACGACGATCAGTCATGGCACTGGGAACACGCTGGATAACGTCCTGACCGGCAACAGTGCGGCGAACACCCTCACCGGCGGCGCCGGCAACGATACGTTGGATGGCGGGCTGGGGAGCGACACCCTGCGGGGTGGCACGGGAAACGACACCTATGTCGTCAATACCACCGGTGACCTCGTGACGGAGTATGCAAACGAAGGGACGGATCGGGTCCAGAGCAGTGTCACGTGGGCGTTGGGGACCAATCTGGAACATCTCACCCTGACGGGTACCAGTGCGATCAATGGAACAGGGAATGCGTCGGATAATGTGCTGGTGGGCAACAGTGCCGCCAACATCCTGACCGGCGGCGCCGGCCAGGACACGCTGGATGGCGGGCTGGGGAACGATACCCTACGAGGCGGGACGGGGAACGACACCTATGTCGTCAACACCACCGGCGACAGTGTGACGGAGTATGCGAACGAAGGGACGGATCTGGTCCAGAGCAGTGTCACCTGGACGTTGGGGGCCAACCTCGAGAATCTGACACTGAGTGGTACGAGTGTGATCAACGGGACGGGGAACGGGTCGACGAATACATTGGCTGGCAACAGCGCCAACAATGTGTTGACCGGCTTAGGAGGGAGCGATACCTACCTCTATAGTCGAGGCGGTGGTCAGGACACCGTCGTGGATCATGGGGGCACGGCGGACCGTGTGCGCTTCGGGGTGACGCTCAACCCATGGGATCTGGTTCTCAGCCGGCAGGTGAACGATTTGCGGGTAGCGATTCATGGAAGCACGGACCGCGTGACCATTCAGCATTGGTATAGCGGGACGACAAATCAGGTGGAAACCATCCAAGCCGGCAATGGCCAGACGTTGCTCCATACGCAGGTCAACCAACTGATTCAGGCGATGGCGTCTTTCAGTCAGCAGACGGGGCTCACCTGGGATCAGGCCCTCGATCACCGGCCCCAAGATGTGCAGGCGGTGTTGGCCGCCAGCTGGCAATAGAGCCACATCGTGGCAACTCCACGTAGCCTATGCAAGTCTCAGTGTGCGGCATGTTTGTGTCGGTGTTTGGTACAGCTGAGCTGGCAAGAATGACACGCCGGACAAACTTATGCCCATTCCAAATCAATCAGATGAGGACAGGAGTAGTTACGACCGGCTCTGTTCGAGGCTCTCCAACCACTGTCGGTGGAACTGTTCATAAGAGACAAACAACTTGTTTTGAAGCGCAGCTGCCACGGACGACCTGTCTTGTAAAGCCTTCAGCAGTTCATCGACGCGGGCCATCCCCCATCGCTCGATTAAGTAGCGCGTCGCAGAATTCGCCTCCAAGTAAGCGATTGTCGAGGTGCTGGCCGGAAGTGCGTTCCAGGAGCCTTCCAAGAAACTCAGGGGAATGATTTTGATCTCCTCGCCCATGGCCTGATCCAGCTCTGGCCATGCATCTCCGGCCAGTTGCATGGCCAGGCCTTCGTTCAACCAGGTCGGCAGCGTCCCGCCGCTCGTTCCCAATCGGTCATGGAGGAGGGCATGGACATACTCGTGGCGAAGCACGCTGGCCAACCATTTTCGATCCGTGGTCGCCCCTTGAGTGGGGATCTGAATGCGTCCAAGGCTGGGGTCGTAGAGGCCATCGGCCCAAGCAGGACTTCCGGTCGCCCCTTGAAACGCTTCTTTGGCATGGAGGACGACCACGATTGGTTTTGAGGGGAAATGGCCAAATTTTTGTCCGATCTCTCGATAGGCTTCTTCAAGAATTTCCAACACTGAGATCCAGGTACTCTGGTCTTCCTCACCATCGAACTTCACGACAAAGTGCGTGCTGCTTCTTGCAGCCATGTGGGATTCAACCGACTGTGTGCGGCGAACCTTTGTCGTGACGGTGGTAAGGTAGGAGTGCAATGCGGGATCCTGCCGTGCTCGATCGGCTGCTTGACCTAAATGTTTTGCAGCTTCTTCCAGCTCATCCTGTTCTTGTAACAAGTCTGCCATGGCCAAATGTGGGAACGGTTCATCCGGAGCTAGTTTTATCAGTTTCTTCAAGAATTCTGTATTAAGTGCGCGATCTCGCTGTTCCCAATAGGCATGCGCAAGATTCATTAAGATTACGGGGTTTGTGTCATCAAGCTCGGACGCTCTCCTATAAGCTTTGAGGGAAGCCTTAGTGCCGTTTAGCCGCTCCTGTTGCAAACCAAGATTGTTCCACAAGATCGCAACGAAGCCCTTGGACTTTGCATTCGACAAGATTGCCTGAGGGAGCTCTTTCAGTTTCGTTTCGGCAATCGATAAGTTATGCTTTTCGATCTCATCACGAACGCCTTCCAGCAAGCCTTCATATGGGGTGGGCGGCACGACGCTCTGATCCAGTACACGCACGGATTTCGCCGTACTTTCGGACGGCCTATTCTGTGGCGGAGTGGGGGGAGGAGCTACCGTTTCGACGGTATCTGTGCGCTGCACTGTCTGTAGCGGCAGGACAGGCCTCCAGAAAAGGTTGTAGCCAATTACCAAAGCCAGGCAGGCTGTAAGCGGTATCAGAATATGTCTGATGTTACGACGATACATGGGTTATTGAATTCGAGTGTAGCACCCTAAGAAAAGGTGACCAAGCGATGTGAAAAAAACAGTCGACAGGCTCTGATCGGTCAATATCGGTTCATTGAGCGCCGAGGGTTGCTGTGTTACGATCCCTCCCGTATGCAGGCTCCCACTGAATCGAGTCCGCACACATCGTTTCTGGAGTGGTTGGACCGAATCGCACGGCCAATCGAGTTTGCGAGCAGGGATGATTGTGCCCACTTAAGGGCCGTCACAAATCTGAGTTCATTTATCTCCTCACAAGTATTGTCCGCCCTTCGCCGAGAGGTGTATTCCAAGGCCATTGAAGCCCGCTTGATTTCCCTACGGAACCTCTTCGTCGATTTTCAACCGACACTCCCTCTCGATGAGCAACGTCGACGGTTGCAAGCGGCTGCGTTGCTCATTAGGTCGCTTCGCGCTGTCGATCAACAGAAGCTCATTCGGCTGAAGGATTCGCCAACGCAAGCTTCCCGTCACTCTGAAGTGAGGGGTGCCGGCAGATCCGATCTCTGGAATCTTCCTATCCGGTTCGTCAAAGGCGTCGGGCCGAAGCGCACCAATGTCTTGCAACACTTGCGTATCGCGACGGTGGAGGATGTGCTCTGGACCATCCCATGGCGCTACGAGGATCGGTCGGTCATGACCCCGATCGGAAACCTCGTCCCGGGGATGGTCGCATCGATTTGTGGGACGATCGAAAAATGCGAGGTGAAACGGACAAGGAATCGGCGGTTGAGTGTATTGGAAGTCGGCGTTGAAGATCAGTCTGGGCGAATGCAGATCGTCTTCTTCAATCAGCCGTATTTGGAAGAGATTCTTACGGTTGGAACTCGTGTCATGATGAGTGGGCGAGTGCTCTCCGGGCGACAAGGATGGATGGTGCCGCGAATGGATGTTGCACAATATGAAGTCATCGGGGAGGATACCGAATCGACACTGCATGTCGGTCGAATTGTTCCGATCTATCACGAGACTAAAGGATGGACCTCTCGCCAGATGAGGGTGTTGGTGAAGAGTCTGCTGACGGACCATGGGATCGAGATTCTTGACCACCTACCCGTCCCCATTCGGGCTCGACAGCGGCTGATCCCAATCCATGAAGCGCTGCAAGACACTCATTTCCCCAAGAGCGGTACGGATCTCGAGCTCCTGGAACGGGGAAAGACGTCGGCGCATCGGCGACTGGCATTTGAGGAGCTCCTGCTGCTCCAACTGGCCTTGGCGGCAAGGCATCAATCGGTACATGAAGAGCCGAAGATACTGCGGTTCAACCCCCGAACACCCCTCTTGGACAAGCTCGGTCGTCTCTTGCCGTTTTCTCTTACGGCGGCACAGGATCGAGTCGTTCGTGAAATATTTCGAGACATGATTTCAACGCGTCCCATGAATCGTCTGGTGCAAGGCGATGTGGGGTCCGGGAAAACGGCGGTTGCGTTGCATGCACTGGTGTTAGCCTGCGGTTCCGGCTATCAGGTTGCGCTGATGGCACCGACCGAAATTCTGGCGGAGCAACACTATCGAAACCTGTCCGGACCGTTGCAGGCATTGGGGCTTCGCGCGATTCTCGTGCGAGGCGGAGACAAAGCTTCGGTGAAGAAGTCGCAGGCCGAGCAGCTGGCTAGCGGTGAAATTCAGGCGGCGATTGGGACGCATGCCCTCATCCAACAGGGCGTGAGATTCAAGAACTTAGGGTTGGCAGTGGTGGATGAGCAGCATAAATTCGGTGTCCTGCAGCGAAAGTCACTGATCGACAAGGGCTACAAGCCGGACGTGCTCGTCTTGACGGCCACCCCTATTCCCCGGACACTGGCGATGACGGTGTACGGCGATCTTGATGTATCGGTGATTGACGAATTGCCCCCCGGACGAAAGCCTGTGCGAACGTTTCTATTTCATGAAACGCAACGACGGCGTGCCTATCAAATCGTGCGTGATGAATTGCGTGCAGACAGGCAAGCGTATGTGGTGTATCCGTTGGTGGAAGAATCGGAAAAGACCGACCTCCACGCCGCGATTCAGGGGGCCGAACAACTGCGGAACGGAGAGTTTGCCGAATTCCGGGTCGGTCTGCTGCATGGGCGCATGAAAGCAGCTGAAAAAGAAGCAGTGATGGCCGACTTTAAGGCCGGAACGATCCATGTGTTGGTCGCAACGACGGTGATCGAAGTCGGAGTCGACGTGCCGCATGCGACAGTCATCTTGATCGAACATTCGGAGCGGTTTGGCCTCGCACAGCTGCACCAATTGCGCGGACGGGTAGGGCGAGGCGACCAGCAATCCTATTGCCTCTTGATGGCTCAGAGTCTGAGAGGGGGGAGAACGCAGTTGGGAAGACGTTCCATGGGAAGCGAGGAGTCCGGATCTGCGGCAAGAGAACGGCTGGAGGCCCTCGTCCGATCCAACGACGGATTTGTGATTGCCGAAGACGATCTGCGTATCAGAGGCCCCGGAGAGTTCTTCGGTTTACGCCAATGGGGGATGCCGGAATTTCGAGTGGCCAATTTGATGCGAGACGGTGATCTGTTGCAGCAGGCCCGGCAGGAGGCCTTTTCGCTGCTGAAATCTGATCCGGGATTGAAAGAGCCGGCCCATCAGGAATTGCGAGAGGCGATGCTGCGAAAATGGGAGAAGAAGCTCGAACTCGGCTCAATAAGTTAGGATATCTATGGGACTTCTCCAACGGCTGAAAGATGACTTGCGCGCGGGGATCGCTACCTTTCGGCTTGGGACGGTACACGCGGCAGGCCGTGCTCTAGAAGAGACGGAACTGCTTCGCATGAGACTGGAACTCCGCAAGTTCGACCAGCAACTCTCCGATCTGTACAAAGATATCGGCGAACGCGCCGTCGATATGAAGGAGCGGGGCGAGACGGCGGAACGTATCGTGTACGATGCCGAGATCATGCGCCTCGTCAAGGAGGTTGAGGTGCTCAAGGAGTCGCGGGAGAAGCTGGAAGCCGAAATGGAAGAAATTCGGAACGAGCAATGAATGAGCCGCGTCGTGGTGCGCGACGATTCGCCGGCATTGATATCGGCACCCTCACCTGCCGTTTGCTAATCGCGGATCTAGCTCCAGGACAACCTCTTCAAGAAGTCCGATCGGAACGGCGCATTCTTCGCCTTGGCGAAGGCGTCGATCAGACCAAGCGCCTCAGTCCAGCCGCAATGGATCGAGTCGTCCATTGTCTACAAGAATGGCGAAATCTCATCACCAGCAATCGTGTTGATGCAATCGTCGTCGTGGCAACGAGCGCTGTCCGAGATGCTGTGAATCGAAGCGAGTTTCTTGAGAGGGTTAAACGAGAATCCGGGTTCGATGTCGAAGTGATTTCTGGCGAGGAAGAAGCCAGGAGGACTTTGCTCGGCATTCGCTCCGGCTTGCCCGTCGAGGTTACGGACATTCTCGCATTGGATATCGGTGGTGGCAGCACTGAGTTCATTCTCGATCAGTCAGGGCAGAGGCCGATCATCCGATCGATCGATATCGGAGTGGTCCGCCTCTGCGAACGGCTTCTGCGTCATGATCCGCCAACTGATGAGGAAGTGCGCCAGGCACGCACATGGGTGAGCCGAGAAACCAAAGCAGCCGTTGCCGAGATGGGCGACCATCGTCAGGCGGCATTCATTGGCACCGCCGGCACCATTACCTCCCTTGCAGCCATAGCTCAAAAGCTTCCCATTTACGAGCCGGCCCGCATCCACAACTATAGATTGAAGTTCGAAACAATTCGAGAATTGGAGCAGACATTACTCAGTAGATCGAAGGCCGAGCGAGTTGGCTTGCCAGGGTTAGAGAGCAACCGCGAAGAAGTCATCGCCGCCGGAGCGATTATTATTCGGACGATTATGGAGACGTTGGGGCATCAGAGTGTGCTCGTCAGTGATCTAGGATTGCGGGAAGGGGTACTGATCGATCTGGCGATGCGAATAGGAAATAAGTGAGTAAGAAGGCCCAAGCAGAGTTGCTTATGGCCAACCCGTCGACGAGGGAAAGGTCTCAAGATGTGGTCGCCGAGCCTCTTTTGACGGTTCTTCTTGCGAAGGACAACGGCCACTATTGCGCCCAGTGTCGAGAGTTGGATATTGTGACCGGAACTTCCAACCGCCGACGCCGCGCTGAGAGATCTGATCGAAGCGATTCGAGACCCTGGATCATCCACTAGCACACGCGCAACATTCCCAAGTGGCTTTGATCAAGCTCTTGAATGGACATGGCCTGTTATACTTCTGTCAGAGTCAACGTAAATAGATAAACCTGTTCAGATGCGTGATGATGGAGGAGGGGGCTTTGTTTATAGAGAATGACGACCAGCTATGTGATGCTGTAGCTGCTGCAAAGAGCACATTCAGTCTATCCAAGATTATCTTGAGCGCAAAGACCACGCTGATGGGAAAATCCGTTTTCCGCGAGGATACCTCCGTACAGCATCTCACTTCCGTGGTCGACTCGGGTTTGTCAAGAATGGCACTCTAAAGACGAACCTCAGCTATGCTCTCATTCTTTCGGACGTATTGCGATGGATCGTCCATCGGACAGACTTAGCTGGAACTGCTCAGGAGATGGTAATAAAGAACGTCATCATTCTGATGGCTTCTATTTGTGAAAGTATGCTCATGGATAGTTCAAAAGGATTAATAGGAAAGAAACATAGTTTTTGTGAAAGAGTTAACCGTATGGTGACAAAGGGGGCCATCAATGCTGACTTGTGCAACAAATTGCACTGGTTATGGAAAAAAAGGGCGGGTATCCATTTATATGAACTTGCTGATCCAGAGTATGACACCTACGGAATAGCTGATTACCGCAAGGCCGTTGCTACAGCAAGGATTTTGCGAGAGTCACTTGATAAATTTCATGACAAGTAATCATTTTAAGCAGTAATTCGACCATCTGCGTCAGGTCGATAACCACTCTTCAAAAGGCGATCCTATTTCTGCGATACTCCCGATAGCCTTTGTTCTCGGTGAATTGTGCCTTCGGCGTCCCGCCTGGTTCGTTGGATTGAGAACTGATCGAAGTTGCCCAAGAGAGAGGACTCTTGTACACTTCCACCAACCCTTGTTAGGAAACGTGACCATGCAAATACGATCCGGCCAACCAGATGATTCAAAGGTTGCGGCTAATTTGCGTCGCGCCATTGAGTTGACAGAGCTCGGTTTGGCTCTGCGCCGATCAGTGCTGCAACAGAGTGAGCCTCAGGGTGATGCCATGGTCACAGTGATGCGCGACATTCGGCGCGCAAAAGAGCAGGCATGGCAGCAGAATCCTTCTTAGTTCAGGCTCTCTCCAAGCTCATCACCGACTTCAATCGACGGGGTATCCAGTATGCGCTGGCCGGAGGCTGGGCTTACAGTGCGTTGGTTGAGCCTCGCGCCACGACGGATATCGATATTCTTCTGTTGCTGGAGCAACCCTCTCGTGAGCGGCTTCAGTCGTTGTTCTTCTCGCTCTTTGATTCAACGATCGTCCATCCTGCCGCAATGGTCTTTCATGGTATTTCGATTTGGCGGTGCGTGGGGATTTTGAAAAGCCAAGAAGTCGTGATTGACCTGCTTCTGGCTGACTCGGAGTACCTTCGGACTGCACTGGCGCGCCGTCAACGGATTATGCTGGACGATTTGCCGGTGTCGATTCTGACTGTAGAAGATTTGATCGTGCTAAAAATGCTGGCGGGTCGGCTCCAGGATCAGGCCGATCTTGAGAAAATTAAGATTCGTCAGGGCGAACTTCGTGTCGATTGGAGCTATGTCGGGGAGTGGAAAGCGAAGCTGAGTCTTCCCGAATAGCCTATCCTATTTCTGTGTATACCACCGATAGCCCTTATTTTCAGTGAACTGGGCTTTCGGTGCCCCGCCGGGTTTTTCCAGCAACAGCACTTTGAAGTCAAGAAGGCCGAACCAGGCCGGGTCGGCGAGGTCGTGATAGTGGAGTCCTTGAAGTCTGGGGAGCATGTCATCCAAAGCCTGTTGCAGTTCCTTTTCGGTGTAGGCGCGCACACCGAATGGCTTGCCGATGGCCTGACAGAATCGCTGGATGGTGTATGTGGCACCGGTGCAGAGGACTTTTGTGTCCGGCTTGAGTCCTAGAAACTGCGGAAGAGAAAGATACCGCTCCTGAAAACCTAGCCAACGGACGGCTTGCCGCAGGTGGCTATATTGGACCTCGTATTCCGTATGTCCCGGCAGCTTCACGGGCGCGGGCCATCCGTCCTCGATACCGAACTCGGTGAGAAAGGCCCTGCCGCCTGGTTTGAGCACTCGCCACAACTCGGCGACGAAGCGAATCGGACCTAAGTTAAAGATCACGGATTCCGGTGGGCTTGCTTCGATCGGGAGGCGAAGCCGTCTGATCCAATCCAGGGCTTCCTGATGTTGCGTCGTATCCCCGACGCCTGACGCCAGCTCCTGTCTACTCAGCTGTACCGGCGTCATATCCGCCATGTTCTCGTTATCGATCACGAGATCGATGGAATGATCGGCAAACGGCAGCGATTCGGCAGTGGCCCTGGTGCCGGAGGCATTCCAACCACCGGCTTTGGCTCGAGTGACTTGGAGCTTGAGGAAGGGTTGCGTAATGTCGAGTGACAGGTATGTCATCCCCTTCTTTTCGAAGGGCAACAGATCTTTGCCAAGCTCTTGTGCAAGGTAGCCGAGCCCTCCGCCGATTTCCAGAAGGACCTTGGGCTTGGGGTTGAACCAGCCGAGTCGACGTAGTTGCCGCATGAGGAGACGCCCGTAGGTCAGGCCGCTCAGTGCTTCGCTCGATTCACGGAAAAGATGTGAGACGGTGGTTTCGATCAAGTCAAAATGACTGTCATCTTCTTCGTCTTGGGCAAGGCTATGACGATGGAATTCCTCGAGATGCTCTTCTCCCTCGAATCCTTCCTGGCCGGACCAGCCTTCGCGGACCTGCTGGAGCAGGATATCCCACTTGGCTTTGTGCCGATGGCCTCCTGGCGGTTCACTTCCAAAATAACAAAGCGAGTAATTCGGCGTGGCCCATCGTTCAAGGTGCCAGGACCCCGGTTGCCCGTCCGGTCCGCAGATCTTCGTGCCATATTGCTCAACGAGTGTACCGATGGTCGTATGGCCGTTCATCGCTTTGAGCATGTCCAAGCCGGTGTGGTTTAACCGGATGACCGGCAGGTTGTCATCGAGTGGAGCAAACCACCATTCGTCTGGGTGGTGTTGGTACGCAACAAGATCGGGAATATGCCAGGCAAGGAGACTCAAGGTCTCTCCAGCCAAGTTCAATGGTTCACGGACCGCGGCAACGGATTTCATAGTGAGCAGCTTTGATGATGAGCGTCAGCAGCCTACAGGAGCAATCGGCAATCGTGCAAGATGATGTGTGAAGTTATCTAAAACGTACCCGGAAAGGAGGCGTTGCGGCATTTGTTTGCCTTTCCTTCCAGTCGGCCTACCGGCTAGCCTTGTGCGGTTGCCACTTTTGGACAACAACCTGTCCGCGATGATGCAGGTCGTCATGAGTATGGAAGAGCGTCATTCCGCTTTCCAACGTGACTGAAGAGCGACGGGATATCCCCGCTTGTCCTTCTTCTGCAATGATCGCCATCAGCGCACAGCCTGCCTCAGACCAGGCTTCCGCTGGATTACGCCAGCGGCCCGTGCGAGCATCTGTCGGTTGATACGGATACGCAATGTGCCAGATCATTCCTGACACCCTTCTGCTGATCCGCTGGGCCGCTTCTGGGTCAAAGAACATGGCCGGTACAAAAGCAATTTGACCAGGTATGCGTTTGAGATGGTGAAGTCGCTTCTCCACCTGTGCCAACGGGGCTAGCACCAGCCACCGAGCGCTTGGACGAATCGAGTCAGATCGTTCAAGATCTACTTCATCGAAAGGGACATGGTGTGTCCTCAACTCACGTCTGATGAAGTCTACAATATCGTATGATGGGAGCATGCTTGGCGCGGTCAGGACAGTCAGCGTCTCCCCTCGGCTTGCGAAGGCTCGATCGAGAAGTGCGCCGACCTGACTCGTCAAGCCCGGCACGGTAAACGCGAGAGTCGGATGCTCAGGAAGATCCAGCGACGTGACAGGAAGCAACGTCGCGACGGGCCACTCTTTCGCTGCATTGACGTACTGTGACTCCCACCCGGCGATGTATGGAGCCAGGATAGAAGAGACACGGCCCTCCGTAATCAGTGCGTTCGTTTTTGACAACGCATCAACGGGAGTAGTGTAGTGAATGATTTCAAGCGGGGGAAATCGTGTTGTCGTTCCGATGGATGGACACGACGTCAATCGATCGCCGAGCTCTCTCGAAAACTTCGTGGCGTGGAAAGACGGCAATAGCCCGAGCACGACCTTCGTCGGCACATCTTCACCCAGTAACCCCTCGCCGGATCGAGCTAGGTACGAAACCAATGCCTCCGTTTCATCCTGACTGAGATCAAATCGTGGCATCGCCGGATCGAGCGATCGATTGTTAGATGTAATACCCTGATGGATGGCTCGGGCAAATGTTGAGTGGTCATACGCCGGCCTTGTGCCGCCGGCACGGCGAGGAGCGAACGATTTGTTAAGAGTATGCCAACGAATGTCAGGAGCTTGGACGAAAGCTTCGCCACCGCCTCGCGCATCCGAACCGTGGCAGGACGCACAGGCCACGGCAGCTCCACGAAGATCAAGGCGGCCATGGATGCGCCCACCGATTTCCCTGCCGTCACGCCCAACACCTTTTTCAAAAATACTCCGGCCAAGCTCCGGGCCAGAGGTGTCAGCGCCCGCCGACAAGGACCATCCTATTGCCCACAGAAATGCGGAAATCCATACGTAACGGAGCATGATCATGAAGTGAGCGCTACGGCTTGGCAATTACGCGCTGCAACTCCGCATAAATGAAGTCGGGAGTGGCATCAGGTCGGATTTTCACCCAGTGGGCTCGCGAGGCGTTGCCGGCAAGGAGTACTGATGTATGGTCGGACGGATCATCGGACCATTGTCCTAACCGGCTCAACAGAGGTTTCATGACCTCTTGATCGGCAGACAGAAACCGCCAACCTGGATAATCCCCCTGGTGTTTCCTCGCAAAGGCCTTCAATGTATCCGGCGTATCCCGGAGCGGATCGGAGGAAAGCGATAAGAACAACACCGAGCGACCAAAATCATCACCCATACGGTCCTTCACCTGCCCCAATAATCCGGTGATCAGAGGACATGCGTCTCGGCATTTCGTGTACACGACATTGATGAGCACGACGTGCTTGTGCAGGAGATCGCTGACGAACCGATGCCGGACACCGTCCTGATCGAATAGCTCTCCGTCGCCGAAGTAGGTCCGTGCCCGTTCAATGCGGGCACTTTCCGAACTCGCGGCGCTACCAGACCAGGCCGTTCCTGCCAGCGTAAAAACAAGCATCATGGCACTGATATATATGCCGAACCTCGAAGTGCTTATCGGCATTCGAATCATGTCTATGAAAGACATCCTGCCTAACTACTCCTTGGCCATTGTCATGACCATCTTGGCGACTGCATGAGGGTCGGGAATGCCGACCCAGCGCTGCCACTGACCTGTTCGGACATTGCCGGCCATCATGATCGGCGGATGGTCTTCCGGCTTGCCGAATACTGGGATATTGAACGCTCGGAGCGCTTGTCTCACATCAGGAACCGTTCCAGTCAGCCAATACCAATGAGGTGTGGTCGCGAATCGCCCCGCATAGCTTTTCAACTGCGAAGGCGTATCATGAGCGGGATCGACCGTCAAAGAGACCAAGACCACGTCGTCACCTAAGCGGTCACGCACATCCTTTTCTACTTGAGCCATGATGGCGCTGAGGATCGAACAGCTCGTTTTGCAGGACGTGAAGACAAAGTCGATCACGACGGTGCGTCCTTCCAAGAGCCGGTCCAGCTGTTGAGCACGGTTATCCTGATCGACAAGAACCACCGACGGAAGGTGTACCGCCGCCGCGTCTCCAGCGACTGCAACGGGGGAGAGACTCAGGCTGTGTATGACCAAGATACTCAAACAGAGAACTCTGATGAGTCGCATCACGGACGATTCTCGCTCCCGTCAGCATTGGATGTAGGCGCTTCCACGATGAGAGTCGAAAACATCGCCTCAACAGCCTGGGAGCCACGAATGTGGACATAGTATCCGCCTGGGTCTGAGAGTGTCCCCTCGGCGATCATCTCACCGGTATTTTTTGCATCAGCCTTCAGAGGCCATTGAAAGCTCCTGCCTCCGCGTGTCGGCATCACTCGCAGTTCGAAGATGCCTACTCCGTCGGTCTGTGGCCGCGGACCATCCTTTCGGCGAACTCGCAACGTAATGGGCTGTCCCACTACTGCGCGGTGCACCGGATCTCCCAGCCATTCGAATGCGACTCGTTCCGATAAATCTTCCGCGGGGGCCCGAGCGACGTGCAAGCCTATACATTCCCGTATCTTCGGAGAATCACTTGCGATGGCCAAAACCATACGTCCAGCCGAGGGCAACTTGACCACTGCTGCATATTCGCCCGGGCCGACCTGTCGAAGCCCGCGTGGAATCGTGAGAGCTGCCATGGGCGTATGCCCATAGGTTCGCAGGCCGGAGTCCGGCGCATTCATACCTTCCATGTAGTGGTAAACCGTTCGCTCCGTCGGGGAAGCCAGGAATGCTCCGTTCCGACTCAGGGTCACTCCCATGGTCGAGGCGATAGACAGACCCTCTCGTGTCTGGCCGAGCATACCGGATCCGGCTGGGATGTATTGTGGTACAGGACGCGATGTATCGAGAGCAGACCGCGAGATCAGCGCGACCTGCTCGCTCGCAAGGCTGCGTACATAGACATATTGATCTGAGAACATCACATCATAAGGCTGACCTGAAACCGTGATGGCATGAACCGGATTTCCAGTCGTCGCATCCAACACATGCACCCGATGTTGGCTGGGGTTCACGATGAGTACATGGCGCTTGTCCGGTGACAACTTGGCAGGGCCAATGCCGGGATCGAGAGCAATATTGTCCACCGGCTGGCCCTGCGCCGTAAAGCGATGCACCCGTCCCTGCTTACCATCGACAACCCAAAGCGAACTTTTCGACGGAACCGTTACGACACTTAACGGCTCGCCTGGAATCGTGATCGCACGGATAACCGAGAACGTCGCACCATCGAGCACGGTCACAAGACCGGCGCGTCGACTCGTCACATACACGAACCGGCCGTCCTCGCTGAACGCAAATTCATGATGCCCGGCCGGCAGCGGAAGATTCTTCACCAACTGATTCGTGACCGTGTCGATCACGCTGACCCCTTCCCCCTCCTGCCGGCCGCCTTTGCCGCCGGTTATGTGCCCCACCCAAAGGAGACGTTCATCGGGAGTCAAGGCAAGACGCGTGGGCAAGCCAGGAAGAGACACGTGGGTGATCACTTGCAATGTCTGCAGGTCGGCAATCGCTACAGAAGGCTTTTCGGCTAACCCAACGAACAGCTTTGCATCGTCCGAGGTTTTGGCCCAATCATACCCCCGCCCATTCAGCTTGAGGGATCCGTACAAGCTGGTGCGGCCCCCGAAGCTCACGGAAGGATCGAGCACCGACACACTGGGCTCCGCATCCAGCGTCAACACGTAGTACCCCGTAAGATCCAGGAGCGGACGTTGGAGGAGATCGCTGCCTAGGTACCCTGCGACGCGCTGGCCACAGGCCGGCATCGCACCGGATGCCGCAGACACAGCCCGGTCCAGCCAGGCTCCTACATTCCAGTTATTCAAAGGATGGCCGTCAGCTTGTCGTGTAACAGCCAGCCGAATCCGTACGAACTGGTCGGCCTGGAGCAGCGAAGGAGGATGGTTCTGTGCGACCGGGTCAATAGAAAACTGAACCCGAACGCCTTCCTGTTCAATCGTCCGGTTGAGATATCCGGCATGAGAATCGGATGGCCCTGCTCCGAGAAGCAGGGCCAGGAAGAAAAGACCTAAAGTCCGACGTTTTATGGAACGATTTCGCATGCAGTACGGAGCGGTACGGGACTAAACAAGCGATTTTTGGAGCGTGCGCTTGGCACGACGCGGACAATACTCCACGCTCCGCTTGTAATCCCAAAGCCGCCATGGTCTTGCCAGAGATAATCACCTGGTACAGCCTGCTGTCCTCCAGCCGACTTCAACGCCTCATCGAAGTGCGCCATCGGCGTGAGGCTTTCCTGGCCGCCCATTCCTATATGGAGGGCATTGTTGCCGATGCACTTAGAGGGCACACCCCAATCTGCCGGCCGAGCCCCAACGGGATGCCCACTGCTAGAGCGTTCAGCCAAATACGGGTCACGTGGCCAATTGTGACCATGGAGCGAAAACACCGTCGCTCGCCCGATTCCGGTAGGGAGCAAAGCCCGTAGTCGCAACTCATGTCCCGCCAGAGCAGAGACGATAGGGATATAGGGACTTTTCGTTGGTTGGGTTGCCGTGGTTGCCGTACCACCGTTGTGGCAACACTGGTCACTGAATGCCTCCCAGGCATGATGGACTCCTCCAAACCCATCTTTCCCAAAGGGTGCGTCAGCTGGCAAACCGAATCGGAACCACTGGGGTTCA
This sequence comes from uncultured Nitrospira sp., assembly GCA_964587955.1. Classification (GTDB taxonomy): domain Bacteria; phylum Nitrospirota; class Nitrospiria; order Nitrospirales; family Nitrospiraceae; genus Nitrospira_D. Next base: position 9,666 of record CAZPNQ010000028.1, on the reverse strand, counting down.
GTGCCATAATTGATCGCCATATGACCGGAGTCGTGAGCATCTTCCGGCGCGATATTCAGCGGATTTTCATTGGCACCTTCTTTTTCCGCCGCGAGCGTCGCCACAGCGGAACCATCTTGATATCGATGCCCCAACCCTTTCTGATGCACAAGAGCGACATCCCGGAAGAAACGAGTCCTCCCATCCGCTGGATAAAACACGAATGCGGTGGCACGACTGGCTCGATTATTGGCAGGGCTTACTGGATAGGTCTGCCGATCGAGAACTCGGTCATCGGCATTTTCGATCCAGAATGATTTCTCTGGTTCGACCACCAAGGCGCCCACCGCGGCTTTTTGCCCCTGTTTGATGCGATCAGACGGCGTGAGGTTCGTCCCGCCGAATTCCACCGGTGTATAGCGACAAGATTTCCCAGATAATTGGACCACTCGAATGGTTTCCTGAGAGAGATCGAGCGTCATGTTCGGAAAGATCTGGTCCCACCACTGATAACTGGTTTTTGTCGGATATTCGAACGATTCAAAGAACAGACTTTGAGCCAATCGCCTGGTTACCTCTGGGCTCACATTGATCTTGAACTCCGCATTGGCGCCGGCGAAAATCCTGCTCAGCTCATCAATTCGCTTTCTGACGAGCTCTGCTGGGTCTGCACCGTCGGGCGAGACCAGCCCTTCAAGGCCGGCCAATGTATCGATATAGGCTGCCCGTCCCAGTAGTGGCACGTGGTCTGCCAGGGCTTGCCGTTCTTTATCAGTTATGCTGGGCTGTTCGAGTATCTTCGTGAGCGCCGTAAAGCGCTCTGGGTCCGCTGCGGTCGCAGCTTGGAAAGCCATGAATCGGCGCTTCGATAGTGCGCTGAGCGGCGGAGTGACACTGAGAATTGGCTGCGGCTTGTCGGTCGTCTGCTCCGGAACAAATAGTTTGGCGCGTTCTCCTAGAATGGTCAGCGCGTTCACCACTTCCGTTGCATTGTGAACCGCGATCTCCCCCGTCTCGAAGTAGTCAGGATTCAGTACGGCTCGCACCCGCTCACCAAACGCTGCTTTGGTCAAGATCTGTGCTGGCGATCGAGTCGGTTGATCGCCGTTGCGGGCCAGTCTTGGGAACAGGCTCAGCAGAGCATGGGCGCGCGGGAGTGTATTGAGAGAGACAGGAACAGGGCAAGGGTCCGACAATGACGGGGGTTCCAGAACACCGGCATACCATTGATACACATGCTGCTCATTCGGACGAATCGTACCGATCTTATTCACCCCGACATTGTTGCCATCGGAAGTCTGCACATTGTAATGAAGCAATTGGGAATGAAGACCGATGCGGTTTGAGGGTCGTACGAGATTGTTATTGAAGGTCGTGACTGACCCGCTTGCATCGTTGTCGTCACGGTGAATGATCCCGGATAGAGAGGTCAAGCCATCCAAATCCGGCATATTGCGACGACCCTTTGGCAAACGGTTGTGCAACACGACTTGGATGCACTCTCCCGCGGCTGCACGCAACACAAGGGGTTCAAGCGGCATTCCCGGCATGAGCGTCCCATTTGTGTCCAGATCCGATTCACGTACGAACAATATCGCCGTTGGGTCATGCAGGGGACCCGTCCCGAATGATTCTGTGCGGACGACCTTTCCGTCCTCGTTTTTCACTTCTATCGCAATCGAGGTCGACCGAGGATTATAGACCAGCGTCCCTCCTCCTGAATTTAAACGCGATGAGCCATTCGGATACCCCGAATTTCTTGCGGAGGGTATCGTCACACTCAATGAGTTGCTCAATGCACGGTTCGCCAAAACAACGGCGATGTGATACTCCCGGATCGCGGCATCCTTGGGACAGACGTTATCTTTTCCCATGCTTTCTTCTGGTCCCAATACGGTTGGAACAGGGTTGCTTGGCAGTTTGACCAATGCATCTTTGCGGTCCAATTTGGATTTGCTTCGTAGAATGCCCCAGACCCCATTCCAGAGCCCATCCTGGCTGGTATCGATCGCATACATCCGATCATTCAAAAATGTATCGCTCCAGTAGTCAGTCATGCGTGCTGAGAATGTAAATTGCTCGGACAGCCCTGTATTTTGTGCATTCCGCCAACCGGAATGGGGCGCTTGCCCGAATCCAGAGCCGCCTTGCATCCACCCGAGTGCATTGATCGATCCATTGTGTTCGTGCTCATGTGAACCGGCTTGAATCTTCACTCGGATGAGATCGCCCGAATAGGCGCGCATGATCGGTGTGTAGGGATCTCCCAAGAGCCGATGTTGGTTCACATCATTTGGGTAGTGCGGGGTCGTAGCTGGTATGCTGGGGTCTTCTCCGCCGATCCCATTCAGAACTCCGAGTGCCCGATCCGTTCTGGTGGTCATGGCCAGATCAAGATCACCGGCTCCCCCTGCAGTCTGAGTGCCTTTTTTCCCATCCGGCCCGGTGACCTTCGGATCATATACCCTGGCACCGATCGGTTCGTTTCGATAATTCACGACCATCATGCCGACATCGTCCGCTGAAATGGCCTCCGGACAAGGACGATTGGGGGCGCTCTTATTGTCGTAAGCCAAGAGCGGATCTTTCCGCTCGTCTTCTTTCGTCACGCCGCCGGGGCAGGTCGGTGGATACTTAAAGATATCCATGGCGACTTCTTTTGTATCTGCTGGGTTCTTGCGATCAGCCGGTTTTCGATACGATGGATTGATCGCGTGCCGGAAAGCTTGGCTCAGCTCCATGCGCGATGGCGACCGGGTTGCATCGAGTTTGACAAACTTCAGGTCTCCTTCTTTCACGCCTATTTCGTTGATCGGTTTTCCTTTTTCGTCGACTCCCGCGAAGACATTCTTTTCGTACGCATGCTGAAAATCTCCGAACTGCAGAAAAAACTCGCGATGAGAATCGTCGCGCTTGTCGCCATCAACATCGATCGGCTCCTTGTTTTTTCCGGCGATGACGGCCTGCCATGATGTTGGCCCTCCATCCTGTCGGACTGCGGGGTTATAGAGAACGTCACCCGTTTCATTCTGCCGCCACAATGAACCCGGCGGTTCCGTCAACATCGTCGCATAGAGGCCCAGCTGCTGATGAGTCGATGGACCGAGATGGTCGTGAGTAAAGGTGATCCCAAGCCCTCGGTGGATCAAACCCCTGTTGACGACAGGATCCGAAAACCAGCGTTGGAGTGTGGTCCTGGCGCCGAACCAATCGCATTTTCCAGGGATGCCCCAGTCTTTCTCGAACTCTTTTAAGGACGGCGCGCTTGTCCAGGCCTTGAGACAGATTTCCTCAATAGCCTGTAATACATTCGGCCCATGTTGAAAGATGGGATCTTTCCCAAAGTAGGGGTGCGCGGTCGGCACAAGCGGAGAGGTGCTTCCGTTGGGTTGAGGGATCTGCGGCTTTCCCTGTGCCACTTGTCTTTTGTTCCACTCATTGATGGCCTGAATGCGCTCACGCACTGCGCCGGGGGAAAATGTGCCATCTTCATAGTTAAACCCATTGGCTCCCCCGTCGGCTGAGGTGAGATCCCATTTGGGCAAGTGGATATGTTGGCCGATCACGTCAGTGGGCGTCGTAATCTGGTAATCGTCCAGAAAAAATTCTTTAGGAACGAGATTGGTATGCTGATACACGGCACAATCATACGTGTTCATCCGCAAGACCAGCGGCTCGGGAGGGCGCTGCCTGGTCAGTAGCGTCGGCACGTCTTCCCAAAGGGCGAGAATACGCTGTTGGGGGTAGTGATACCCGAGTTTATTGAACACGACATCCAACTGTACATTCGCCCCCTTGTATACACGGGGATGGTCGCTCCCGAATTCAATTCCACCTGGAAGATCCTGAACAGACGAAAAATACTCCCCATACCTTCCTCCGAAAAATAACCCATGTTGCGTACTCAGCAGGGGAGTGCCTTTATCGTCAATGCAGGGATCGTTGAAGGGGGCTCCGGGGGTCGGGGGAGCTCCGTTTGTAATAAACTCGGCAGGCGACTGATTGTGATGCGTATCGACCTTGGTGGTCGGATGTATTCGTTGCGCATGAAACTTCATCGCGATCTGCTCAAGCGGAGTCCCTCCCTCGTCGTAATAGACCGGTTTGGCTTCTTCAATGTGCTTGACGGCAGTGAGGCGCGTGATCTCGGAATGGTCGTGGCCCTCCGCCGAGTACCCGGCCAGGGCATGCCTGGGAAGACCGCCGTCGTGGCCTCCGGCGATTGCAGCCATATCGAGCGGCGGAGTTGTCGGCCGGGATCCCATTGAGATGGAATCATGGCTATGTCCGACTCTCTGCGAAACCCCGGCGACCCAAAATGGAAATCCGGGGTTCTCGTTTGGTCCCACTTTCTTGGGTAAAGATACCTCTGCCACAGATCCGTGTGTCCGGCCATCATCCCCGATGCGTGGCTTAACCCTGACAGGCAGCGGCATCGGGGCCATGCCCTTGCCAGGCAATGGGACGATTGCAGGAATGGGGGTACCTGCCGCAATCTCGCCATCCGGCAATGCCCGCGCTTTTTCGGATGGCTTCCCATGCATCAAGCCGAAGGGACGCTCATGAAAACCGGAGGCCGTGTCGCTGACGGCCAGGCGGGTGCCTGATTCGAACACGTCGTGGTTGCGCCACATGTACCACATGCCCTGAGCGAAATGAGGGTAGAAGTGACAGTGGAAAATCGCGTCGCCGACGGTTTTGTTGCGATTGCCCGAACCGCCGAAGGCGATCTCATAGGTATAGCCGGACCCCGGGCCGAGACCTTGAGCGTCGATATAATTCGAATTGTCGTCGTTTGGATTGAACAACCACTGATGATTGTGCAAATGAAAGATATGCTGTTCCTTCCCGGAGTGAACATTCCGGAATTTGACGAAGTCGCCGATATAGCTATGGTGGAGATTGGCCGGGTCGTGAGGATAGTAGGCCTCGGTGGCCCATGTTCTCTGCACACAGAATTTCTCGAAGCGCGCCTTATTGGGCCACGTTCCAGCTTCCTTTTCCTCCGGGGTCGGAAGAAATTCAGGCTGACATTGATGCGTCTCCATATTAGCCGGGTGATCGACGATCATCGCGGCATCTCCGACCACGAATGAACTGAGGAAGAACTCTTCATAGGCGCAATCCAGACAATCGTGCATCGGACCTGTATGGAGCCGGTTCGCAATGATCTCCGATCCAATTCCACCGGAACCATAATTGATCATAAATGCATCGCGCACCCCATGCAGCGTATGCTTCAATTCAGGATGATCGAAAAAATAGGGGTAGGACTGCGTGGCAGCATTCTCATCGTGGAACACCGAGACAAATTCCCGAAACGGCTCCAACCGATTGGGCAGTGTAGGGTTGCGAGCTAAAGCATGGCTGGACGAAGTATCTCGTTCGATCGGATAGGTACTAGGGGGGAACGATCCGTCTGGATTGGGTCCCATGATGATGGCGTTAATATCTCCGTGGATGATCCGACCATTGTGGATCATGCTCAAAATCGGACGACCGTTTTTGTGTTCTTGACACCAAATTCCACTGGGGCAATCCTCCGGATATTTCGCTTGGTAATCGATAATCGGTTGCCCCGTCGGCGTCGGCTTGATAGTAGCCAACCGGATTTCCTCTTCTGTGATTTGCGCTCGATAGGGCCGGCCACCTGTGGGTTCCACTGCCACGACACCGAAGAGCCCCACTCCGCTATCGCCCGCTGTCCCTTCGCCACCAAACACGGCACCGGGATTACTGATAAGGTAGGCTCCTTCCTCCGGGGCAAAGAAGCAATACTCCGTCGATCTGCCCGGTTCGATCATACTGCCGGCTTTAGCGTTGAGACCGTTCGAGGTACTATCGGGATTCTGACCGACACTTGAGGAATCACTGTGAATACCTGGCTTGCCGTTTACGGGAACTAATTCCAAGCCTTGGGGATGAAACCCGGCGACTCGACTGGCGACCTGATCATCGATTCTCAATGGTGGCCTTTTAGCCATGGGGTGGTCCTGAGGAAACCCCGTAAGATGTTCGTCGAATGGATTCCCGGGATGTTCATGCGGTGGAATCGCATGTCTTTCCAGCAGATTTGTAAATTGAACTCGCAAATATCCGCCGGCCGGCATCCGCAGCACCAAGGGACGCGGCCTTAAATCCGGCCGAAGTGAGACATGTAAACTTTCCCGGCGATGAGCTTGACCAAGCGGGCCGGATTTGTCCGTTCGCGCCGCGTTCAAGAGTGCGTCCCATTCCGGATCGTTCCCTGTGTGCCCCAGCCATACATACCCATCGTCTCCCTGTGCATTTTTCTTCACGCGAACCACATCGTGCCGCAACGCATACATCATCCAGTTGACATTCTGCGCACCCAACCGATTGAAGACCATCGGGTGGTCGATGGCCACGACATCAGCTCGAAGAGCTGTAGATGGGCAAGATTTCACGGGCAAGGAAATCTTCGGTGATACCCCCGCTAACCCCTGTTTGCTGGAAGCCTGAGTCGAGGGTTTCACAACACGAGTTGGCGTCATCGGCTTCTCGGCCGGCATGGCGATGGACCTTTGCGATTGTGCCGATGCCACTTCGATGAATGTCACTGCTGCCAGAAAAGCAATACTCAGTGCTAGACAATGATATCCGCTCATGCACAACCCTCCCATGCGAAGGAACGAATGTGATTCGATGAGGTTTTTCTTAAACCAAAATACGACCAGTCCGAAGTTTGCCGATCGCTCCTCCATGCTTCGCGATGGATGATGATATGTATTTATAATGGTGTAACACTATTTAGGTGGATTTACTCAAATTGTCAAGCTGACATAGACGCAGATGCTGTTATGCGACGGTGACGGGTGCGTTCGGCATTCCGTGAGGTTCATCTCAGGCACCCTCAATTCCTCAGTGCCAAGGAGCGGGCGCGGCGACTGCAATGGCAGAGCTTCTCACTCGGTCAGGTTGTAGCCTTACCAAGAGTAGGATTTACAGGGTTCGACAGGGATAGGGATTCGAAACGTGTTTAGAGTTGGGAGGGGATTGAAGGATTATCGGTCACAGTCAACTGCCCTCGCATGATTGGATGAAGCCGGCACTGATAGGCATAACGACCAGCCGGCAAGCCTGGTACGATGAAATGCGACCCCGGTGGGACGGCTCCTGAATCGAACAGGCACAGGTCCCCATCTTCTACACAGCCCGCGTGTGTCACCGTGTGATGGGTCGATGTCAAGTTGTCCCACCGGATCGGTGTGTCACTGACTACCGTCGCGGTGACCGGAACATAATAAGGCGACCCATCTTCCATGATGATCTGTGTAGGTAGGGATGCATCTAAGACCAGCCCACTTGAACCGGCTCCGATCAATAGAGCGAACGTCATGACGTATGCTTGGTTCACGACAGCATGTCTTACAAGATAGTATAAAAGCTAGGTTTCTTGGAACACAGCGATGATGTACCCAGGTCTTCCATGTGGCTTTCATCTTAGCATGGGATTGAGTGGAGTCGCTTGGTCGTCATTCAAGAGGGGCCCTTTGTTGCCAGGAAGGCTGTTTAAGTAAAAGGAAATGACCGATTAATGAAAACCCAAGCATTCGAGATGTTGCAAGAGGCTGTTCGTTCATGCTAGATGGAGGCCGTTGCGCCGCGCTGAAACGAAGAGGAGGGATCGGAATGGCGAACAAGAAGAAAAAAGCCGTAACGAAAAAATCGTCACGGACGAAAAAAGCTGCACCGTCGCCCAAGAAGAAGGCGGCGAAGGCGGTCAAAAAAACAGTGAAAAAGCGTGCGGTCGTCAAGGCATCCAAACCGGCCTCGAAGAAAAAGATCGCCAAGAAAGTGGCCGGCAAGTCGGTGAAGAAATCCGCCCCCAAAACCGCCGCCCCCAAGACCGTCGCACCGAGCGCATCCGCTAAAAAAATCGCCGGTGAAGAGGACGTGACTCCACGCAAGTCCGTGGCAGCTAAACCAGCCATTCCAATGGAACCCGAGGATGCCGATCTCGAGGATGAAGATGAGATGGCTAGCGATGAATTGGAGATGGAGGGCGAGATCGAAGAAGACGACGGGCAAGAGGAGTTGGGTCTCGACGCCGATGATGACGGAGACGAGCTTATTGATAAGTCCGAAGAGTTGTTGGACGACGATTACCGACACAATTGATATCGTTCCTCAGTGATCGTCTCGGCTCCGTCTATGATATGTCCGTTCGATGCAACTCGTCGGCGGAAGCAAGAGGTATTGGGGCTGAGTCGTTCATCGTTCTCCACTCCGCCGCTGGAACCGATCAATTCCAGCGGCGATCTGATCAAGTTCCGAACGTTTCGTTACCCCCCACCGCAATACGGACAGAGCCGTACGTCTTCTTTGCCGGTTAGGCCCGCGTACGCGGATTTATGGACGCAGATGTGGTCTCTTTGGTATGTGGCGTTGGTTATCTGCACCATTGCGACTTGGCCATCCAAAGCCGATGCCGGTTGTGTCGCCGAAACTCTCACGACTGAAATTGAAGCGGGTCTTGTGGTCCACTTGTCACCCAGCTGTACGGTGGCTGAGCGGGAAGCCTATGCAGTACGGGGAGAAGCCATTATGGAGGTGATCGCCACCGGCGGGCCTGTCGATCTTTTGGGGGTAATCGTTCGTGGGGATCTTCTCTTCGATCGCCTTGCCGTACAAACGGCGTCACGCTCACCGATAACTGCGCCGGAGATAATGAACCGAGCGGATCGTGACGGCGGCAACGGACAGCGAATCGTTCGCGGTCGACTGACCCTAAAGGATTCCGTCGTATTTGGCGCAGTGCGGCATCGGTCAGCGGACGGGACGCTTCGGTTTGAGGGACCTGTGAACTTTTCCGGGTCTCATTTCAAGGATGGTGTCGATCTCTCGCGATCAGTCTTCCAGGAACCGATCGAATTTTCTGCCGCCACATTTGATAAAGAAGCCTATTTTGTTATGGGACAGTTCGTCAAGCAGATGGACTGTCGGGAGACCAAGTTCGGTCCCGGCACCAGGTTTCATCGGTCGGTATTCCATGGTTCGGTGAATTGTACGGGCGCGTTATTCGACGGTATGGCGGAATTTCTAGAAGTGACGTTTGAACAACCGGCCACGTTTGAGCGGTCCAGGTTCGGCCTCGGAACCGGATTTTCCGGGAGTCGCTTCAAGAGCCGGGTCAGCTTCAGTGAAGCGATCTTCAGCCGTGAGACTTTTTTTGCGTTTGCGGCCTTTGAAAATGAAGCGGTATTTGCCGGTGCCCAATTTCTAGGACCGGTTGATTTTTCACACGCGGAATTCAGGCGACAAGACGATCTTGCGAAGGCACGTTTCGATCAGCCTCCGCTGCTAGTTCAAACAAAGCGATTTGAATCAACTGAGCCAGCCGACCTTCTTCAAACCAGGAATGGCCAATATGTATTCACCTTGATCGTTCTCGTCGTGGCTGCCTTGCTGGGGGCATATGCGGTAAAATATAAATGAAGAGCACTCGATTATCCCCAATATATAGATTCGTGCTTGCCCGTTACCCCATAAGTTGATATAACGACGTCGTGGAATCTCAAGCCGAAGATTTTGAGCAAACAGAACTTCCCTACCAGGTTCGTATCGAAAATTTCGAGGGGCCGCTGGATTTGCTCCTGCATCTCATCAAAAAGAATGAGATCAATATCTACGATATCCCCGTCGCCATGATTGCCCAGCAATACC
>CAZPNQ010000027.1:0-39315 GCA_964587955.1 uncultured Nitrospira sp. | reverse complement strand
TGACCGCGCCTAAGTCATACACCATCATCTCGACCGTGGAACTGACGTGATACTGGCCGATGTCGAAAATGCTCCCATCCTGAGCGAGACGAAGCGGAGCCGGCCGATATTCGAAGTACTGAGGGGCTCTGGTTTTATGGCGCAGGCGGCCCCGTTCCGTCCCAGCGAGAATCCGTCGTTCCGCATCGGTAAGATCGATGGAAAGCCCGATATCGTAAGCGAAGAGGGCGAAACAGGTCCCTGTGATGATAGGAATGTGTTCTGACACGGCAGTTTCCTCACGAGCCCATTATTCTAACAGTTCCACCACAGAATCATTGAAGGACAGGTTGATACCAAATGTTGGGAGCTAGCAGAGATCGCAGACATCTCTGACCATATCGTCGCTAAGTGTGTGGCAAGGGTGCGGCGGATCACAGTCCACGGCTCGATTGGTCGTGATTTTCACCGGAAAGGAAAACCTAGCAAAACTTCGGACGAGGACATCCCGGAGGCAATGGTTAAGGTGGCGGAGTACCTCTCAACCTTGCCAGTCGAGAGTCAGGTGGTGAGTTTGGAGAAAGCCAAAGCATAGGCTTCCTGAGAACACGGACAAAGACACGGACAATGCAGACCCATCTTCACATGGCCTCTCACAAGTCCTTGAAAGATGGTGCGCCCGGAAGGAGAAAGTTCGAACCCACCGAGCCCTATGGATACCGAAAATTTGTTTAAAACGCTAGAGGAATGGAACCACCATCTTAAGGCCCATGCTTCTGTTTCCCAGACACCCTTCGCATGAGCGATATAAAGGACGTGCATCCGGGTCCGCCGCTGTTCGGGGTGTTCCAGGTGGGTGCAAAATCAGGCCAATCACGGCCCAAATCCGACAAACGATCCCCGCCATTCTCACTCCGCCTCACTTTCGAGGAACGGGCAAGACTGGAATGGGACGCCGGGGACATGCCGCTTGGGGTTTATATCCGATCCAGGCTGTTCGGTGAACCTGCCCCTCACCGTTCTGCAAGGAGAGCCAAGCGCCCTGTTAAGGATCATCAAGCACTCGCCAGCGTCCTCGGGGAACTCGGCAAAAGCCGGATCGCCAATAACCTGAACCAACTCGCCAAGGCCGCTAACAGCGGCTCCCTCCCTCTCACGGCGGAGACCGAGAAATCGTTGCAGGAAGCCTGTGCAGGGGTTCAATGGCTGCGGACTACCCTCATGCAAGCGCTCGGACTGCAACCATGATCCTGAAGGGCAACCAACGCGGTGGCGGAAAGCAGCTCGCGGCTCACCTGATGAAGGTAGAGGATAACGAGCATGTCCATATCCATGAGCTGCGTGGTTTCATGTCCGACAATCTGCATTCTGCGTTGCATGAAGCCTACGCGGTCAGCCGTGGTACACGTGCGACGCAATTCCTATTCTCCTTGAGTCTTAATCCGCCGCCAAACGAGAAGGTCTCGGTCGATGTGTTTGAGGCCGCGATCAAAACCATCGAACAAAAGCTTGGCCTCAATAATCAACCCCGGGCCATCGTGTTTCATGAAAAGGAAGGCCGACGACACGCGCATGTCGTATGGTCCAGGATCGATTGCGAGGAGATGAAGGCCATCAATCTCCCCTTCTACAAGACGAAGCTGCGCGATGTGTCGCGTGAGCTGTTCTACGAACACGGCTGGAAGATGCCGGAAGGTCTCCTGGACAGTCATAACCGAGACCCGCTGAATTATTCCTTACGAGAGTGGCAGCAAGCGAAACGTCAAGGCGAAGACCCCAAAGCACTTCAATCGATATTTCAAAATTGCTGGGCGGCATCGGATAACCGGTCTTCGTTTGAACACGCCTTGCAGCGTTATGGGCTGTACCTCGCCAAAGGTGATCGGCGCGGTTATGTGGCAATCGATTATCGCGGAGAAGTGTATTCCTTATCCCGTTGGCTGAAAGTTAAAACCAATGCGCTCAGAGGGCGTTTAGGACCTACGGAAGTCCTTCCCGGCACGCAGGAGATCAAAGCCAGGATTGCCGAGCGCATGACCGGTAGACTGAAAATCTATATCCAGGAGACACAAGCACGACTTAAGCAACAGGTCCAATCCTTCATTCAAAAGAAGCGCGGTCTACAAAATCAGCATCAAAACGAGCGCGGCCAGTTACAGCAGAAGCAAGAAAAGCGCTGGCAACAGGAATCCCTTGAACGTTCGCAAAGACTACCGAAGGGCTTCAAGGGGATTTGGTTTCGGATTACCGGAAAGTATTCCAAAATCCGGGAACAAAACGAACGAGAAACCGAAATATGTCGTATTCGAGACCGAGGCAAAATGCAGTCACTGATTGATCAACAGCTTGCTGATCGTCAGAATCTGCAACGGCAAATGAAGCCACTTATTGAGGATCATAAACTGGAGATACAGGTCCTCCGGCAGGACATCGTCCGGTATATGGAGATAGGTAGCGAGCCGCCGCAATTGCCTCAGGAACCATCCAACCCGCGCTGCCAGGATCGCGACTTTGGCTACACACCGAACCTCTAACAGCCACCCTTTCAGTTACCGGCCACTGCCGCTTTGGGAAGCCAATTCATTCCACGACCTAATGACTTTCAAGGGTTTTTCTTTTTCTCCTTACTCACCCCCTCAACCAGCCACTCGCCTTTCATGCGGAGGATATGTTACTCCGGGCCCCAGAAAGACTTCGGTGGTCGGGGCCTTCGATAAGAAAAGGAGAAACTGACGAAACCCAATACCTGCTAAGATTTGGCTTCACAAAACACCCTTTAACTCCGTAGCCTGTACCGCAAAATCTTAACGCGCTAGTTCAAATTGCCGCCGAAAGCGCTAAGCGGTGCAACATGCTCGCCGCTTTTGAGAATATCTCAAGAGAACTGAACCTACGCTATGCTGCTCAATGGACACGTCCAGGCTCATAACCGAAATCGGTTCCATTCAATCATCATAGGTTGGCAATTAGCGTCAACTTTAGGGTATCACCCACTCGGTTCCATTGTGACTCGCCTTACACTCGTGGGAAAAACCTTTCATGAACATATCAGTTACTCACACCCCAACATTACAGTAGCATCTGCATGCTATAGGATAAGTCTCATGGAAAATGTATGTAAAAAATTAAAAAATGATAGATATGCGAGTATATGGAGCCGCTTAATGAAGCCTGGCATCAAATATGCTTGTGAATCTTTTGTTTTCTAATTGAGGATCTCAAAGGCTGCTTTCCAATCATGTTAGAAGTGGAAGTTCAGACAGGTGCTAGTTTACCGTCATTTTCTGAGATCATAAAATCCGCCTCTATTACACCCTACAATGAACTTGGCGAGACTCTGAGCGAGAAAATTGGCAAACATGTGATTAAGAATCTCAAACCATTTCGTGATTACATTGAAAGTCAAGGTTGGGCTTCCATACTTCTTGAGCTGGCTCTAGTTAGGGACAACCGTCTACCTGTGATCAATTCAGAGAGGGTGGTGAGTGAATGGCCCAATCTCTTTGTGTCGGACATAGCCTGCTACGCCAACGAGGATGATGGGATCAAACTAATTCGTGCATGGAATACGTCTATAAAAAGACTAGTCACGCCAGGAGACGCGGATAAACCCGGAGGATCTATAGTTTTTTACCCTGACACTTACGAGAAGGACGGAATTTGCGTTCCATTCTCGACAGTAATGGAAATCGACAAAAATAGCGATGAGAAGGCGATTGAAGAAAGCACTTAAGTCGGATCCTAGCGGTTCATCTATAAATCTTTCACCATTGTCTATTCTTTCACTGAACGGACAATCACGATTCAGGCAAAAGTTTCCCGCTCAGTGAACTCTCTTGCTGCTTCCGGATGATCGCTTTTTTTCTCATCCAGACTTTCCTGAATTTTATCTCTTTTTCGCTTTTGATAATCATTGTCTTCGCCTAACCGCCTGTTTTCATCGGCCAGTCTTCTTTCTCACTTCTTCATTTTTATAAATATCATTGATGGCACGCAAAAGAGCATTTGGATCATTATAATCTATTTTGTTCCCGTTGCGCGTTTCGTATTCTTTTACTTTGCGCTCAAATTCCTGGTCTTTGAACGACCCGTCGCGGTTATGCTCAGGTATCCGGCCTTCATACAGACCATCCATATATGTTCCAAGACGATCCCTGAAACTCTGGATCTCCTGTATTTTCTGGGTGTTCCGGAGGATGCGCTCGTTATTGGACTTGATGGTGTCATCGATGGCATCGATCTGGCGCTGCATCGCCAGCATCTGGTAAGCGCTTATGACATCAGAAGCCATTTTACCAAGCTGGTTCATACGGTAACCATCGCCGTAACCCGCGTAATCAGTTCTGCCGTATGTAACGCCATCAACGATGCCAAAAATCTGGGTGTCGTGTTTGCCAGTAACATCCCCAAAAATTTTTGCAGGGACGCCGGATTTTTTTAAGTCTTCCATCAACCGAGCCAAGCCGGGTTTATACTTTTCGAGGCTTTCGCCTTCCTTCAGCAGGAGATAGAGACCAACGCCGCGTTTCGAAAACTGAGTTGCTCCCTCAACAGGAGTTATTTCTCTGACCGTTGGAGGAGTTAAATTTTTACCGGGCGTCACGGGCGCGGTGTGAGAAAAAGGCGAGGCTACCGCCGGTGTAGTGGGCTTCACATCAGGCTCCTGGGCCGTAGCGTTACTGAAAGGGAGCATGGACGTAAGCGCAAGTAGGCCTGTCAGCGCAAGCACTGGGCTCGAGTTACGAAGATTATGAAACTTTTGTGCACATGACATCACAAAATCGTCCTAAAATTTCCGGTGTTTCCAGGCGACATGTATACGCCGAAAACGCTTTAGAATCAATAATTCTTAGGGGTTTTCGTAACTTTATTAGATTAATATTGGAATCACCATCTTAATACCCCTGGCCATGCTGCTCTTTCCCAGACACCCTTCGCATGAGCGATATAAAGGACGTGCAGGCGGGTCCGCCGCTGTCCGGGGGTCCAGATGGCTTCTGAAATACGCGAAGCCGGTAGCCAGGATTAGGGTTTTTGAGGGCCGCAACGGCTAAGAAGCCCTCACCCCTTTCATTCCAAAGTAGATACTTGGCTCTCAATGTTCCGCGACGAATATCAGCTTCATCAACTTCGTCGCCTCTCGAAGCCAAGGCAACAAATAGATCAATTTCTCTGGCCGTGCATTCTTGAGGTTGCTTCCAGATTATCCTTTCCACTTCGTTAAGTGCCATGTGAACTTACACGTGCTCCGAGGACCAATTCACTAATCCTGGTAAATATTTCATTCGTAACGCCTGATTGATGACGACAACCGCAGATGAATTCGTGAAGAAGCCATGCCCTTTGTGCGTCTTGTCGTTGTAACGCTGGATATTTATCAGCAGAACAAGCGAGGTTTTCTTCGTCGCAAGAACCTCTCGAAGAAGCTTTGACGTGCAAGCCAGACGCTCCCCGGTTTGAGAGCCATTTTCACGATACTTATATTCTCTGCCCCATGCTTCTGCGTGCGCTACAGTCACTCCTTCAGGAGTTACCCATCGCCGATTAAAGGTATCAGTAGAGATGAGGGAATAAAGCTCCCGTATCTCTTTTTTAAGGTACGGGCGGCGCATGGCCGAATGTGCTCCTAGGGGATCATCCTCATCCAATCGGGTTTCTCGAGACGGGCATACAATCCATGCTTCACAGCCGTCTTTCTCATTCTTTTCGTACTCATCTGAGCCGTCGCATGCGTTAAGTGTCGGAAGCCATGCGAAAAAGGGTTTTGTCTTTGCTAGTTCAGTGGCAAACCCTTCCGCGTCACGTTCTGGTATCAACGCGGAAGAGATGGAAACATCGATCCCATCTGCGGATTTCCAGTGGCCCTCAACGATAAGCTCCTCGCCAAGTTTCTTGCCGATACCTGCAAGCTGAAGCAGCTTATCTTTGTTTCCGGTAAGTACAAGCCCTTTATCATCCTTTTCAAGTAAATTGACTTGAGTTTCGAGAGGTGTTGCATCCATACCATCGGAAAGCCACAGCCCATCTGAGCGCGTAAGAAGTCTCCGCTTGAGCCAGTCGGTCCACGAGTCTTCCTCGGAGTACGCTTCATGCACCGGATGCTTCGCCAGCAGGTCCGCCGCTGCAAAGCAGATGCAACTCCAACCCAGGTATTGACCGAAAACATGGTAGTGGGGTACCAATCCATAACCGCGCGACCCACGCGCACCACGACCGCCACTTTCGTACATATTTTGCACGGTGGCGTCGAATTTCCGGACCCAATTACTGACCGAGTCCTTGATCTCCCAATTCGGCCTGCCAAAAGCATTGGCTAGCTGCACCGAATCATACTTCTCGAAGTCGTAGTCCAAACTGAAGTAATTTGTTGGTCTTGCCTGATTCTGTGGGCGATCACTTTGATGTGCACGTTGGAGGTGTTTGGTTTTATCGTACTTAATGCGTGGATAAGGGGACTTGTTTGTCGCAGCGACACGCGTGACATCCTCCGGTGAAAGCTCAATCGCTCCGGCTCTGTGGCACGCTGCCAATGCGTCTGCCGCGAATTGCCTCATCAAAACATGCGGCTGCTCATCATTATTGATAACCGC
This sequence comes from uncultured Nitrospira sp., assembly GCA_964587955.1. Classification (GTDB taxonomy): domain Bacteria; phylum Nitrospirota; class Nitrospiria; order Nitrospirales; family Nitrospiraceae; genus Nitrospira_D. Next base: position 32,746 of record CAZPNQ010000027.1, on the reverse strand, counting down.
CATAAGGATGTCCTTGTAGCCAGCCACAGCAGCGGGTTCATCAAGCGCGAGCCGGGCAAGTGCTATAAGCAACCAAAGCTTTGCGTGTAAAAAATAGAAGTGCAGCTCGGGCGCTTGGAACTCTCCAGCTCCTGCAGCATCAAGGCGAGACACGACAGCGGTCACGACGTCCCAACGTCCCAAATGCCCGAAGCACCGAATAGTATGCGCTGCACGCCAACGCTGAGCGGCAGACGGCGAACCAAGCCTCAGCCAAACCAAACCTGCGGCAAGCTCCGATTCAGAAGCTGCTGGATATAGGGTCTTTTTCCACGGTCCGTCAAGAACTCCATTAGCCAACCGCACCGCGTTTCCTGTGAGGAGTCTATGGAGTGCGGCCTGCGCTTCGCCGGACGGAGCACGCTCATTGATGTAAGTTGCCAACCCAATCCATATCGCCGCAGAGTAAAATTCTTTTGATTTCGCGAGCACTTTAACAAGTTCTATTGCAAGCTCAGCCATGCCGATGCCGGTGAAATCTGACACCTGCTTGAGCAAATAGCCGGAAAGTGTTTCATCTCTGACAAATTTGTCAAAATGAATTTGAACGAGTGGAATGGCTAAATCCTGAAAAGTCTTTTCAAGGCCAGGTGATGCTGCTGCCCATTCCTGGCGGCAACAAGTTATCTCTTGTAGCTTCCAATAGAAGTAAAAGCCCTCCAAATTCGCTACGATTCGGATGTACTTTGATCGATCTGAAAAAGAAACGCGGCTCCGAATAGAGTCAAAAAACTCATCCTTAACATCGTACCCGTAATCAACCCTGTTCAAAGCTTCAATAGCCTTGGCCATTGATGACTCGTTGGACGGATCAGTGCGCGTAGCGATTGACTGGAGCGCCCTTCTCTTTTTCTGTTTTTCTTTTTCTAAATCACGGCGAGCTAGCGGATGATCACTTCCATGATAATTCCTGTGATCATTCTGTTCATCAATCAACTTTGAATAGATTGGTGCAGCCGCCCTGAGATGAATCGCCTCTTCAGATTCTGTTCCGAAAACCTTCTCTGCAATTTTTCGGAGTTCATCCGTCGCAGAAGATGAGGGAATATCTGGGTTATTCGCTGAAAACTGACGAAGCAACTCCCGAACCAAAGTTTTCTCGTTGGGATATGTATTGTTGTGCAACGCAGACGCAAATGTGCCAGTCCCACAACTACGAAGTTCCGCAGGATCAGCCAACTGCATTAACCCCAAAGCCACTTCAGGCGTGATCTTGCGGCATTCAATTAACGCAGTAAAAAAAGGAAGGAGCGTGAACTCCAATGCAATTTTATCCCGATCATCCCATCGACCGAGCTTCGCGAGCATCCTCGGTCCTGCCGCAGCCGCCATGCCTTTCGCAAAAGCAAACCACGGAAACTTTTCTTCCTCTGAAACCATGTTCATCTCGCAAAGGTTACTCAGCGAGTGAAAATCCTGCTCATCAAGCTCGTCACCCGTCAGGGTCGACGCAAACCACAACAGATCGTTAATATAGTAGTAGTCTCCAGAACCTAAAGCGTCCATCTCCTTTAAGCCAATCCTGAAATGTGCACTCGCTTCGTCTTTACTTGCGGGAAGTATCGCGTTTCCAAGTTCGGCGAACATCGATCCACGTCGGCTGATTTCATCCTCCAAGGTAATAAGATTGCGTGTCTTGATGGCTACTGCATCAATCGAAGCATGCCATGAAGGACGTTTAGCCAGAATTTCCAGTATGTCGATTAAAAAAGAAGCGTTCGTTGATTTAGAGCTTTCAAATTTTCTAACCGCCTTTTTTATAGATTCCGCTTTCAAGTCCGCCCGCGCCCACATCCCAAAATGAATCAAGCTGCGCCCTAGTAAGTCAAAAAATATTCTTCCCCTTTGCCTGTCCGTGTATTCGTCTTGCACATTGGACAGATCAGCCCAAACATCAAGGAGAATGACGAACGCCGCATCAACCTTTGATTTCTTCGCAGAAAGCACCTGCTCAAAAGCGCGCGCTATCCAAAGCAACGACTCCTGGCGTTGATTAAGAAACTCCTCAATTCTACGCTTGTCTTCGTACCCTATTTTCTTCTTTTCCTCCTCTGCCGGGACTTGTGCTTTGTACTGCTTATCAAGCTCAGATAAAACGGCCTTGCGGAAGGCGTCTCCGGTGACGGTCGGGTCAATCGACTTCCCTATTTCAACTAACTCTTTGGGAAGCAGGTCCCTATCAGCAAGAAGTCTTTTCGCCGCGAGGCATTTAAGGACGGTTCGACGAACGAATGAGTTTGATGAGCCGCTTGGAAATTGGTCAACGTAATGCCAGTAGCCTGGGCGCTCCTCAGGAACACCGTAAAGAATACTTTCCGCTTCCTTGTGCAACCCATTTAGAATCGCAATCATTGCTGACCGTTCCAAGCCACCGTGTATGCCGTAGTTATCTCCAATATCGAATTGTTTTCTAGGCGCTACCTGTTTCTTCTTCTTAATTGCCGTCGCAAGTTTCCGAACAAGTTCCTTGCTTGATGGCACGCGAGGGTCATTGAATGAGAGCACAGATGCAAGTGCACCGATTTCCGACTTTAGTTCAGATCTAATTTCTGAAATGCGGACTTGGGCTATAACACCCGCACGTTCTGCCTGATCCAAAAGAGACAGAACATTGTTCGTGACTTCAAACGCCGCCCAATCTGCTAATGTGCGCAAAGCTCTTACAGCATTAGCCGGTCGTCCCTCCGCTATTCGGCAAAAAGGAACCGATGCCAGATCAAGGATTTCAGGGCCCGAGCGTTCATCCTGAGGATCGTGTTTCTGTCTCCAGGCATGATTGATCCAATCAATCGCACTAACAACATGTCGTTGCGCCTCATCTATATCATTTGAGAGAACGTTCGCTATGGCGATCCTCGCATGACGCGTACCAGGCCAAGACGTTCGAGTGTCAAACAGTCTCCGGGTCGCATCAACATCACCTGAAGCCACCACAAGAGCAGGATTATCCTTTATGTATTCAGCGCCCCGTTTATTAACAGCCGCGATAGTAGATATTTCCACGAGAAGATGCACAAGCTGGCTAAAGTCGCTTTTGCTAGCCGCGTAGCGTATCGCAGCCTTTAGGCGCGAATAGCGAATCTCCCTTTTGCCGACGTCGCTAGTTATCGCTGCTGGAAATCTGTCGTCTAAGGCGAGTTTAAATAGAAGATCGCCGGCATCAATCTTTTGTAGCAATCCCGGCAACGCCGCTGCGGCGTAAACTGACTCGCTTTGTTTCTTGAATAAGTTGTCAGCAATTCGTCGCAATGTAGCCACGTCATCTGCATACTTATTTCGAACGAGTGTTTCCGTAGGTTCGTCACGAAACACGAGACCGTGCTTTGTCTTCTCAAGTAGCGGATAGAGGTCTGCGGCGAAACTCTGTATCGCTGAGTCCGACATGCCGTGGGCGTCTGCGTATTCTTTAATTGGGACAGGTGGCGGCAATACAGCCAGGCCTGCCAGGAACGCCTTTATAGTTTCATCGCTATATCCGTGTTTTGTTGCTTCTTCCAGTGCGTCACTGATGCGCAATGCGAGAAGATCATCGAGGATGATCTTCTTATCGATTTCGGATTCCTCTAGTAGCCCTCGATCACCCTCTGCGAGGTGCTTGAGTATTCGGGGATTGCCCTGTGAGCGAGCGTAAGCAACTTCGATCTCTGTTTTCGTAGCCTTCTTAACACGGATTTTTAAGTATTGGGTCGCCTCGTCACGGCTAAAAGGTTTTAGACCCAGCTCTTCGCATGGCACGCTTCCTACGGCCAGAGTTCGACGTTCCGGCTCTGTCCGGCAACTTACGATTAGCTGAACACCATCAATCGACCCGCTCCTGCGCCAACTGTTAAGCAGGAGCTGAGGAAAAGAATCTTCGTCGCGATCTTTTGCTTCAATAGCTGCGTTATCGATTGCATCGAGGAAGATGATCAGACGCGCTTTTGATGAGGCTCTACGCAAGGTCTTAACTGCTTGAGTTATGCGCTTTCGGAAGTGGGCGATGATCTCATCTGCATTGTCATGTCCTGGCAAAAGTGGATCGCAAATGCCTTCGGTTGCCAGAAGATTTGCGATATGGATTAAGCCTTTTCTTGGAAGATGACGAGCATCTTCTGGTGATCGATAGCCTCCACCGCCGAAGCAATCGAACAATATGGTTTTATGTGTTTCTGATAGCACCTTTGCAAGGCTTTGCATGAAGACGGTTTTTCCTATCCCTCCTTCAGCATGAATTAGAAACGGCTTTTTGGCTTTCAGAATGAGCCTTACAGCGTCTTGGAGTTGCTCCCGCTCTATGACGTTGCCAACATCGGGAAAGCTCTCAGGCGATGGTAAGAGTTCTTCAATGCCTGAAACTCCGAGAGCCGCGAAGACATCCGCTCGCAATATAATGTTGTGACCATCTCCTGCGTCTCCGGCTTTGTCTCGAACGAGATCGCGCAGTTTCCCAAGGCGGGCTTGAGCAAGAGCGTCGCTTGAAGTAGCGGACCAATCCGCCAAAATGCGAGTTAAATTGGATTTATTGTCCTTTAGATTGCCGGTAAGTCCCGTGAACCGAATTTTTCCTGCGAACTCCGCTAGTTCCTTGCTCTTCAAGCCGCTGGCTGCTTTGAATTGGTCTGCCTGACTTTTCTCCTCTTTCGAAGGCCGAGCTCCGGTAGCCGTCTTTTCAATTGCCTTCTGAAGAGCTTCGTCGATTGGCCGATTTGTTACCAACTCAAATGCCAGTTTACTACCGACCCTCTTTGCACCATAACGCTGTTTATGGTCGAGATAGGAATCAGCAAATTTTTTTATCGTGTCTCTCACATCTGAAACTCGAACAGGTTTTCGCTTGCCTCGGATGGAGTATTTGAATTGCAAAATGGCGACCTTGCGCGCCGTGGAAAAATCAGACCTCTCGCCGTAAAAAAGAACAAGGTCCGAAACCTCTATACTTGATGCGGATGCGGATTTCTCATCTTCAGGAGCAGGCCCTTCAACCGCGATCCCCACGAGATCGTCGCCCGGAAATACGAGCTGAAGCGCCTTGCGCGCTGCCCACGCCTCATGGAATTCGTGGCCGTCACGTGAAGCTCGTGTCTTGTTTATGGGCCGACCATTCCTCTTCATATCGATGCATTTTAGCGGTAAGCGGCGAAGCTGTGTAGGCAAAAGCGATGCAGGCATTTACCGGCAGACCCGGTTCCCCAGGGTTGGGGGCGGGCCGGGCCGAGAGGCCCTTGCCTTGATGGGGTCCGGGGAGAACCGAAGTCTCCCCAGTCGCATCCAGCCGCGACGAGGTTGGCGCGCACGCAACCTGTGCAGGGCTGGTCATGGGGGGCTTCGGGGGCAGCACGAAGGCTCCCCCCTGGCCGTGAGCACCCAGAGGGCTCACGCGGCAGGCAAGCCGCCAGGGGGTGCCTGCCACCGCCAGAGCGCAAGCGGCGGCGGTTCACGGGTGAGCAGCCCAGCTCACCCGACCGGCGCAGGAAGGCTCAATGCATGAATGCGCTGGTTTGCAGGGGATGCAACGGGGGCGGCACGCTCCCCTTGCTAAGGTTGATAAGAATGGTGCGCCCGGAAGGAGAAAGTTCGAACCTACCGGGCCCTATAGATACCGAAAATTTGTTTAAAACGCTAGAGGAATGGAACCACCACCTTAATGCCCATGCTTCTCTTTCCCAGACACCCTTCGCATGAGCGATATAAAGGACGTGCAGGCGGGTCCGCCGCTGTCCGGGGTGTTCCAGATGGGTGCAAGACAAAGCCAAACACAGCCCCAATCCGAGAGACGTAGCCCTCCGCCCTTTTCCCTGCGCCTCACCTTCGAGGAGAGGGCCAGGCTGGAGTCGGAAGCCGGGGATATGCCCCTTGGCACCTATATCCGCTCCAGACTATTCGACCGGCCAGCGACCGACCGTCGTCCCAGGCAAATCAAGCGCCCCGTTAAGGATCATCAGGTACTCGCCAGCCTTTTAGGTGAACTCGGTCAGAGCCGGATCGCCAATAACCTGAACCAACTTGCCAAGGCTGCGAATAGCGGTTCCCTGTCAGTTGACCAGGAGGTGCAGCGTGCGATTCTGGAGTCTTGCGACTCTATCCGGGCGATGCGAAACCTGCTGCTCACCGCGCTTGGGTTAAAGCCAAAGAGCTATATAAGCGATGGAGGTGAGAATGCCGCCTAGCATTCTCTCCCCACGGCACACAAGTGAGTCCCAGCCGGTGATGCTGAGCTGCTTCGACTTCACGACCAACATGGCTATGCCATGGGCCGAGGCCGGGTACCTCTGTTACTGCGTGGATCAGCAGCACGAGCCGGGCGAGAGGCGCACGGGAAACATCGTACGCGTCGGCGCGAACATGATGGACTGGCTGCCGCCGCCTGCTTCCATTGTGTTTGCGGCGTTCTTCCCTCCTTGCACGGACATTGCCGTAAGCGGTGCGCGTTGGTTCAGGGACAAGGGACTTGGCCGATTAATCGGCGCATTGCAACTCTTTAAACGTAGCGTCGATCTCGCTGAACTTATCCGCGCACCCTATTTCATCGAAAATCCTGTCAGTACAGTTAGCAGCTATTGGCGCAAGCCAGATCAGGTCTTTGACCCCTGCGACTACGGCGACCCATATACAAAGAAAACATGCCTCTGGACCGGCGGTGGCTTTCAGATGCCGCAGAAGAGGCGGGTTCATCCATACGAAGGCAGCAAGATGCACCTGCTTCCGCCTTCGGGAGACAGAGCGAATCTGAGAAGTGCTACACCCAATGGGTTCGCGCGGGCAGTTTTCAATGAGAACGCGCTGTTGATGATGACGCCTGCCAATGACAATGTACACGGGAAAAGAGTCGGGCGTCGTGATTTTGAAGGGTAGTCAACGGGGCGGCGGGACGCAGCTGGCGGCTCATCTGATGAAGGTAGAGGACAATGAGCATGTTCATATCCATGACATGCGTGGATTTCTTTCCGACGATCTCCATTCCGCTTTGCATGAAGCCTATGCGGTCAGTCGTGGCACTCGCGCAAAGCAATTCCTTTTCTCATTGAGTCTTAATCCGCCGCCAAGCGAGAAAGTCTCGGTCGAGGTATTTGAGGCCGCGATCAAAACTATCGAACACAAACTCGGTCTCGATAACCAACCCCGCGCTATCGTGTTTCATGAAAAAGAAGGGCGACGACACGCGCATGTCGTGTGGTCTCGGATCGATTGCGAGGAGATGAAGGCCATCAATCTCCCCTTCTATAAAACGAAGCTGCGCGATGTGTCGCGCGAGTTGTTCTACGAACATGGCTGGAAGATGCCGCAAGGTCTCTTGGATGGTAATAACCGGGACCCGCTGAATTATTCCTTGCGTGAATGGCAGCAAGCGAAACGCCAAGGCGACGACCCCAAGGCTCTTCAAAGGATGTTTCAAAATTGCTGGGCGGCCTCGGATAACCGGCCTTCGTTTGAACACGCCTTGCAGCGCTATGGACTGTACCTCGCCAAAGGAGATCGGCGCGGTTATGTGGCCATCGATTATCGCGGAGAAGTGTATTCCTTATCCCGTTGGCTGAAAGTCAAAACCAAAGCGCTACAGGAACGCTTAGGTCCTGCGGAAGTCCTTTCTGGGACTCAGGAAGTCAAAGCCAGGATTGCCGAGCGCATGACCGGCAGACTAAAGACCTATATCCTGGAGACACAAGCCCGGCTTAAACAACAGGTCCAACCCTTCATTCAAAAGAAGCAAAGCCTGCAACATCAGCATCAAAACGAGCGTAGCCAGTTACAAATGAAGCAAGAGAAGCGCTGGCAGCAGGAATCCCTTGAACGTTCGCAAAAGCTACCGAAGGGCTTCAAGGGGATTTGGTTTCGGATCACCGGAAGGTATTCCCGAATCCGGACACAGAACGAACGAGAAACCGAAACATGCCGTGTTCGAGACCGTCATGAGACGCAGTCGCTTATTGACCAACAGCTTACTCGTCGTCAGAATCTGCAACAGCAAATCCAGCCCCTCATCGAGAGCCATAAGGAAAGAGTTCAGGAACTGAGACAGGAGGTAGCCAAATACCTGGAGATGCGCGGAACACCACCTAAGATGACTCAGGAAGGATTTGCTCAACGTCAAAAGGATCATGTTAGGGACTACACCCCAGAGCTTTAGGCGCGACCATCATTATCTCTTGATTAGTACTCGATCAAGACCCGTCTACAATTAGGTGGCTAAATTGATCTCTGCATACGTCCTTATTTCCTCTGCCAACTCATCGTAATCCTCAAGGCGGAGTGAATAGTTGGTCTCCTCAAGCTCTATGATTGAACCGTTAAAATCAATGCCAAGATCGTCAACCAAAGCCATTATCAGTTGCGCGTCATTGGGACGTTCATCGCGGATTGAGTGCAGCATCCTTCGCAAATTGTTTGGGTCCTGCTCCTGCTGATTGACTGCGTCAATTACGAGAGGAAAACTGGAGTAATATCCATACTGTTTAACTGTTCCGGTAATGCTTAGAAAGTAGGCGAGCAAAGCTCTTGGCAGATCACTCCCGGACTCTTTTATATCGGCCTCCATATGCGTGAAAGCGTTGTCAGCCAACTCCCTAACATTCAGCAAATTGCAATAGTGATGCATTCTATTCTTATAACTACCGACAATCCTTTCTTTTGCTTGCTTGTCCTCTAGCTGCCGAATGCCATCTTGCACTTCTCTCAGTTGGGTATCGAGGCTGGCGATCAATTCCTGCGTCGATTCCAAATCAGATTTAAGGGTAGAGGAAATCTCTCTTCGTCCCTGAGTTTCGATTATAGACTTAAGCGTTACTCTTCCCTGCTTTTCAGAAAGAATGGAATTAATTCTCTTTAGTTCATTGTCATTCTCCGTGAGAGTTGCTTGATGACGGGAAATTTTATCAGTCAAGTCTCCTAAACGCTCCTCAATTTCCTGCAATAACCCCACACAACGATCCTCATCCTGAGCGATTGCAAACCTTTCACCTATATCATTAGTGAAGTTCGTTCCGCATAGCGGGCAATCGACAGAATCCTCTTGTAGCTGACGGGCATATACGTAATCTGCATCTAGTTCCTTACGTGCATAAATCACAATTTCTCTTTGAGCAGAAAGACGAATTCGTTCGGTTTCAAGCTCAACCAGCTTATCCTTGTATTGCTGCTCGACCTGCCTTAGTTCCTCACATCTGCGAAGTAATCGGTTAATCTCCTTTTTATAAAAACTCACATCAAAATCGAAATTCGCGTTCGAGAGCTTCGGTTCCAAGCGCTCCATTACGCTCTTTAGCACCCGCTCCCGCTCCAAAGGCTCCTGCCGCTGAGCTTCCAATGCTTTGGCGCGAGCATTAAGAACATACCATTCATTAGAGCGCACGCCCGTGTGATAGTAGACGACATCCTTTCGAAAATTCTTAAACTGGCTGAGACGCTCAAAGGAGGACCAATTCCGAGACCACCCATGATCTTGATCAATATAAAATGGAAGAAATAGATAAGCAGGTGGTGGAACTCTAGCAATCCCGTTGCGATCTAACATAGTAAGCCTGAATTGAAAAATCTCTCCTAGCGCGGGTGCCAGTTCATTCGTAATGCTTGTATATGTTCCTATGGGATCATCACCCCCTGAGAATATCGTGTATGAGTTACCATGACGATAGATTGCATATCGAGATTGATCCACGGTGAAACGAACCAGCGAGGTGACCTTTGCAGCCTTCCATCGAGGATGAACATTCGTCGGGATGGCTCCAAATGTTAGAAATAGACTTTTTATCAACGATGATTTTCCGGTATCATTCGGTCCCTTGATTATGGTCGCCGTCGGATGCAATTTGATCCGACGGCCTCGTCTTTCGCTGTTGGATACTAAGATCATTTCTTCGAATTTGAAGCTTGGCATTACGTCTCTTTCTTAGGTTCCGAATGAGCTTCCGAAATCTTGAAATTCTCATAGGCCTCCACGATGGCCATCGCCTCTATGTACTCTCGATTTTTCGATAATCTTCTATTTCTACGTTGGATCTCATCACTTACAGCAGATATTGAATTGGTCAAACTCGCTGTGCTATTCGCGCCTAGAACTTCAAGGTAGACCTGCTGAACTTCTTTCTGGAGCTGTTGCAAACCCTCGTTATCAGGATTCATACGCTCCACTTGGTATTGCCTCCACTCATGTCTGATGGCTTGTACACGCCCAGGTGAGAGACCTTCGTGCGCAAATCGAATCTGAGCGTCCTTCCAATAATCATCCAGGTTAGAAAAAGAGCTTAATAGTGAATTCACTGCTCTACGACCGATCCCCTTCCGGCCAGTTAGTAGATCAAATTCTGAAATTTGCCCCTCATGAGCAGCTTTACGTGCGACCTCGTCGGACAAGACGCGATAGACGGCAGAAGTATGATGTTCCTGATTGGGCAGAACACCTTCCAAGAATTCCTCAACTTTTCCCTTTGTGTGTGCTTTGTGATCTTGCAGACTTAAATAGCTCACCTCCAAAAAGAGCGATGGCTTCTCAGGTAAAAGACATCCAACAATTTCTTTGCATAGTGATTTCTTTAATCTCGTCGCACCGTCCTCAGAAATATCATGACAATGGATTATCTCCTGCGTCGTTCCGTCGATTCCATCCCGAATGGCTATTGCGAAACGAGCGTTCGAGACGAAATGAAGTGCGTTAGTATGATCGGGGAAAAGAATGTAACAGGAGTAAAGTTTTCCTAGAATGGACGATGGCTTAGGAAAACCCCGCTTGGCTCGTGGGCGAGATGTAAGGCTTCCCAGTGTCCAATTGCTAGTCTGTGAGGTCTTGATCTGATAAAAATCGACGGATACCGGCTCAAGCTCGTCATCGAGTATTACCACATCCTCGTGGTAATCACATAAAATCAAATAGGGTTTATCAGAAGCGTGTAGCTCAAGTATTTTGCAGACTACCCAATCTTTCTGGTATTCAAATCTGTTGTATGATCGTGAGCCGCTTGTTTCGCGTGGGGGTTTGGACGCTAGAATGTCCTTTAGGCTACCCGCCATAAATAGCTTTCACTAGCGTGTGTGTTACTACTTGTCGCCGAGGCGCGGGCATCATGCGCTAAATACATATAATAAATCAAGAGTTTCCAGCTGTTCGCTTGGGATGAGACGATTAATCGGCTCATCATACTAACCAGTTTTCATCGCCAGCTTTCCTTCATCTTTTGTCCGTTTGATCATCTGCCGACCATCCGCGTCTTTCGCCTGTGATGATCTGTGTCCGGGGTCAGAAAGGCTCCGGTGGTCGGGGTCTCCTACAAACGGAGGAAACGATGAAACTCATCACCCGATTTGAACTGGCATCACACAGCACAAGCGAGCTGTACGCGCTTCATCGCGATACGTTCAAGGCATTCTGCCGTTGCAGAGTGCACAGCGCCGAGCAACGCACTTGTCTTGCCTCGCTGGCCAATCTCGAAGCTGAGATTAATTCGCGTATGCCTTAATGCAGAGGCAACGGCGCAGCCGTTTGAAGCGGCTGCGCCATCTGGAATCCCTCGAATTCCCTTTGGGCCGGTTCAGGCCTCCAGAGCTGCACGCGCGGTTTCCACGGCGTAGGTCAACCAACTGGATTCCGCATCAATACTTGGTTGGTAGGAATCATTTTCCAGATCGTACTCCCCGAACTCGGCCAATTCTTCCTTGTCTCCGTGTTCAGGATTAATGATCGGTTCTCCCCATAGCGGAATGGTGGCTATAGCTTTAAGTGCTTTCAGTAACTTCTGATCATGTGTCATGTGTTGCTTCCTTTCTGTTGCCACATCCCCATCTGTTGATTGGAAAGCGGGGTGCGCATGCACCCCGATGGGTGCCCACAAACAAGCGGGGGGAAATCCGTCACAGGCCGGAAATCGACGGGAGTGGTGCGGCCACAGCCGTTTGTTTCGCGGCGAGGCACGGTCCCGCGATTTCCGCCCGAAGGGTTGCCTTGACGGATAGGCCGAAGGGGCCTTTTCTTGCGCCAGGGATCGTTACCAGGTGGCCAAGACCCTTAGAGGGCTTGGCGGAGCGAAGTGGAGTAGAGCCCGGCGCGGCGAGACGCCGCGGGCGCCTATAATTAGGTGAACAATGAAGAACGGAGTTATAAATTATGGCAGTTACCCGGTAAGGCGTTTCGCTCTGGCGGGACCTCGTGCCCGCCACTGACATGCGATCTGACCGCGTAAAATAAGACCTCGCCGAAAGCGAGTAGGCCTTAATTAGGAGAGTCAAGTTTTCTTAAATTAGGAGGAAGGTCCGGCGACCTTAATATGAGACGGCTCGATTGCTGGCGTAATTAAGGAGGCTCCATCAACCACTCTCAACAATACATCAATGAATCCGCATATTCGCATCGCATCCTCGCGCGAAAACGTATCCACTATATGATGATGCGTAACATTTCGAAAGGCAGGTACAATCCCCTTAAGGATGCGAGTTATGCCGCGCTGATCATCTGGATTTCCCGTTGCTACCAATAGCCTGGTCTTGGCAGGCTCTTCATTAAATGCATATCCGACAAGCGATTCACCGGTAAGGGGTTTGTCAGGTTTAACTTTTCTACGAATACGATCTTCTAGCACCACCGTTGCCTGGTTAATAGCAATATCGAAGTTCCTAGTCGCTAGTAATGTACTTCGACAGCGACTTCGAAGAACGGCATCCTCCAGCAACGCGTCCGTAGCGAACCGCCATGCTGATTGCTCACTAACCTGACGTTTTCCCTTATTGCCATTACTTTTTGATATGGCGCGTGGTCGGGAATCTTCCGTGTTCTTTGCTAGAATTGCATGGACTTGCTCTTTATGCGACGTGTCTAATTTGCGCAGAAACATTGCGGCGCCAATGTTATTCATTTGCGCGAGACAATACATCGCCGCCTCCGATGAAATTCTGTTCCTATGGGCGAATGCGCTTATGACCTTATTGACGTCGTAGAGATTCACTTTCCCTAGCTTTCCCGCCAACTTACGCATTATTTTTTCGTCTAATCTTCGCCGCGGCATACTACTTCTTTCTTCCAGGTGTCAAAAGTGTGCGGACACTGGTGATTGGTGACCCGACGATTTGGGCAATATCCTTGGCCTCTAACCCCATAGCTGCCAAATAGCTGACGACATCCCCGACACCTTTTCGACGAACTCCTTGAGAAAGATCCTTCTCGCCTTGCAACTGCCGGAGTGAAAGCGCTATCAGAACATTCAACTTCTTAGAAATCTCTTCTGTAAGCTTATTTTCCATTTGATGGATCATCCTTTATACCCGCAAGCATCTTTCCAACCGTTGACTTGGCCACTTTAACGCTCTTCCCAATGGCTTGATGAGTGGCCCCACGTTTAGAGAGCTCCAGCGCAATTAACTGCTGAAGCAACTCGATAATCCTATCGAGCTTCTCGTTGAGGTTTTTCTCACTCTTCTCATTCATGGCGGGTGCCCTTCTTAATGTATTTTGTGACCTTTGTAATACGGTTCATGTCAACACCTACCGTTTCTCGAATCTGGTGCTTGGTTAATCCAGCTACGGCAAGCTGAACGATCAAAATGTCACGAAGAATATCTTCACTTTCTTGCCGTGAGGGGTGCTTATTCTTTTTCATATCGCTTTGCTCACTTTCTTTTCTTCCGCAAAGTCGTTAGCTCTTTGTTCACGTAGGTAGAGCTTCGGCCTAGCGTTTCTGCAATTTCGACTGGTCGCAAGCCTAAATCGTTAAGAATCTCGATCTGACGCTTTAACGACGTACCTCCTTCCTCATTTTGTCTTACTAAAAGTGCAATGACTACCCGTAACAGCTTGTTTGTTGATATTACATTGCTATCATATTGATTTTCTTTAACATTCATTAGTTGTTACCTCTGTAATTATGATCTAAAGTAGTCACCATAAATAAAACTATAGTAATATCAGCACCTTAATAATACAATATCGACTACTTTTACGCTATTGTAATTTACTGGTGGAATTATAAAGAACGGAGTTAAGTATGGCCGACAATGAACATCTTGATGATGTTAAGCGCCTTCTTGTGGTGTTGTTGCTAAAGTTGGGGGCCACGTCCGATGAAATCGGGATTGCCCTGGGCGTTAACTCAAGCCGCGTTAGGCAAATGTTCCCAGTGAGCAAGATCAAGAAACTTGGTAAGTCGGCTGAGGATTAGTCGCTGTGACACTTTCAGTTTCTGATTCACGATCCAATTTTAACGATCAGATAGCTCATGCCGCTAATGTCCTAAGACGATCTGAAAGACTTCGAAAAGTGTTTGAGGCAATATGTAAGGGTGGGAAAAAACCAAAAACAGTGACCAAACTGATGAAGACAACGAGATTTGATCAGGTCGCCATTTTACAACTAGCTGGAAAATTGGCGGATCAACAGCTTGTTCATAAAATGAAAGTTGGCGGCGAAACGGCCTATGCTAAGGATCGGTTCTATGCCGCAAATAGGTCGAAGATTCTTCGATATGCCCATAATCCCGCGAAGTTAAAAAACCTCCCGACCAAAGTCTCCTCGAAACCCTCGGATTCAGTACGAGTTGAGGTTAAGGGTGCCAGGGTGCAGATCAAGCGTATCACCTGCGATGAGATAGATCAGTTTGCGAAGGTACGAAAAGTCCGAGACGCGTCCCGCGTGCTTATTCCAGAAAAAAAATTCAAATCTGGGATTCAGAAATTAATCGGCGAATCAGGCACTTTTCAAGATTGGGGTGGTGAACGTAACGATCTTTACACGTCGAAGATTCGCTTCCAGGGTCAACGCCGCTCCGTTGCCTTTGCTTTCAAAGGGCCAGGAACTAAAGGAATATTGACACCCAAGAAGTTAGGCAAACGTGGCAACCAAATTCAGAACTTGTTCTTGAGTCCTGCAGAAGTCTTTATTGTGCAATACCATGATCAAATCGACGAGGATGTTATCAAGCAAATGGAGGCGTTTGCCACACTTAACTCGGTGAGAGAGAGTAAACGCATTTGGTATGGCATAATCGACGGTGATGATACAGATCGGCTTCTAAAAGCATATCCAAAGCACTTCGGACTTCAATAAGTACTTCATCTGAAATCGGAGACAAACTTAGCACATCGCCCATCTTGGACGCACATCAGCTTTGGTTGGTCTGCAAGGCGGTTATTAAGGCCTGAAGAGCTTAGTGTCTTAGGAATTTGATTTCCGTGACTCTATACTCATAACTGGCCCTTAAACGCCTTGTCGAGAATAGCTGGGAGCATTGCATCTAGCTCTTCGGCGGTCTGGCTTTGAAGATTCTGCACAGACTTGAGCGATGAAAACATCGCGACAGCGCGCCGCTGGTCGGCCAGAGACGGCATTGAGAACTTAAGCTGCAAGAACTGCTCGGGCCTTGTGCGTTCCCTCCTTGCACCGACTCCGCGTGTTGCATCCTTGAGGCGCCCCCAAAAAAACTCAGTTGGAACCAGACTAGCCAGATACTCGGGTAAACAGCGGTCCGGCTTGCAGCGAAACGTCCGGTACTCGGGCGACACAAAATAACCTCCTAACTCCACTGGTGTTACAGCGACTGCCCCTTCCCAACCCTTGACTTGGCTCATCACAAGCGCACCCGAATAGAGGCGGTTGAAAGCCCGATAGGTTGTCTCTCCACCATGCACGGGACCTTTCGCGAATAGTCCGCCGCCGAAACCTCTTACACCTGCCTGAGGGTATGGGACGCCAATTTCGATTGGAACGGCGTCCTCAGCAAGCTCCAATAGCTCGCTTAATAGTTCCGGAGCAGACCTAGCTAGGGCGGCATGGGTGGCCGCCACAAAGGCTACCGTGGCTTGAGTTGCCTGGCCACGCAGGTTTTGAGCCTCATCAAATTTGGCGACACAACTTTCGATGCGTGCGACAATGCGGCGCTGCTCAACAAGAGGCGGCAGGGGAATTTCGACTTCGAGGAATCGTTCTGGTTTTATGCGGTTCTTTCCGCTGGTGCCGCGTGACTTCAGATCGCATTGATTCCAAAAATCGCGCGACTTCGTGACCCAATGCATCCATCGGGGGTCTAAACGCTCACGAATGGGGGTGAACATTGGAAATTCGCCAGAACCATAGCAACCCGAAAGAGCTTCATCGACTACAGCGA
Source organism: uncultured Nitrospira sp. (assembly GCA_964587955.1). Lineage (GTDB taxonomy): Bacteria > Nitrospirota > Nitrospiria > Nitrospirales > Nitrospiraceae > Nitrospira_D. Next base: position 16,652 of record CAZPNQ010000027.1, on the reverse strand, counting down.
CGCTACCGTTCCTTGCCCATATCTTATTGACAACGATGTCGCCATGCTCCGCTCGAAAGAGCTGCTGGTATTTCGTCAGGCTTCCATCAACCGGCTCGCGTTCGTATGCTCCTTGTCCCCAAAGGCGCACACCTAGCTGGCGATAGCTTTCACCCGCTAAAGGAGTGACGGCCCGATTAATAGGTGTAACGGCTTTTACGAGTGGAACAAGCGGCGGTGCCGAACTCATGCTCTTGTCCCCAATGCTGCCTTGATCTCCCGCATAAGCTCAGCGATACGCAGCTCCTTCTTCAGAATGTCGTCGGCAAGCTCGTTGGGCGGTAGATGTTCGAAAGCAACTCTCCCACGCGGATTCTTGCGGTCTAAGTTGCAGTTGGCTTCCAGCAACTCTTTGACGGGTACTTTCCATGCCTGCTCGTTTTCCTTGCGCTTGCTCCACCACGTCATGCAGTCTTTGAACTCCTCGAACTGCATGGGCTGTGTTTTTGTGTAGTTCTTACGGCCCTCCGGCAAAGGCTGCTCGTAATACCAAACGTGCCTTGTCGGTCCCGAACGCTCGAAGAATAGGATGTTCGTGGGGATGCCGGTGTAAGGAGCAAATACGCCGCTGGGGAGCCGCACGATAGTATGAAGGTTGTAGTCCTTTAGCAGTTCTTCTTTGATACGAGTGCAGACACCATCGCCAAAAAGCGTCCCATTCGGAACGACGACGGCTGCACGAGCGGGACGCGCTGCCGGGGTCGGCTGCTTCTTTAGCTTGCGCATAATGAGCTGCAAAAAGAGAAGCGCTGTGTCGGCGGTCTGCCGGTCGCCCGGGAAATTGCCCTGGATGCCTTTCTCTTCCGCTCCGCCGAAGGGCGGATTGGTGAGAATGACATCGACGCGCTCCTTTTCGCCAATCTCGGATAGTTTGAAACGTAACGCGTTGCCGGGGTCGATTCGTGGAGTATCAAGGCCGTGCAGCAGAAGATTCATCTGGGAGAGCAAATACGGCAGGGATTTTGGCTCGCAACCGGTGATGGTTTCTTCCTGAAGGCGCTTGCGGTCTGCAACGGTCTTAACCTGCTTCTCAAGATGAGCGAAAGTTTCGACCAAAAAGCCTCCCGTGCCGCTGGCCGGATCGAGTACGGTTTCTCCTAAGCGCGGGTCGGTTACCTCCACCATGAACCGAACCGCCGCGCGCGGTGTATAGAATTCACCCGAATCTCCCGCCGCGTCGCGCATTTCACGAAGCATGGATTCGTAAAGCGCGCCGAGGGTGTGCAGCTCGTCAGACGACGTGAAGTGAATCCCATCAAGCTTGTTGACGACATCGCGCAGCAGATAGCCACTTTTCATGCGGTTATCGACGCCCTTGAAAACGGTCGCAATGACATCGCGGCGATTGTCGCCGTTGGAGCTTGAAAGCGAGCGAAGATACGCAAAGAGACCAGGCCCCTTCTTCCCGTTCGGGCGTACGGCTTCATCATTGTTGATGAATTTGAGCAATTCGTCGCCCGTCATTCCCGCTTTATCGGATGCCCAGTCTCGCCATCGGTAAGGCGGTTCTATTGCCGCGCGAAACTTCTTGCGCGCCAATTTGGCTTCGTCCTCGCGTTGCTGTTCGAGATCGTCGAGAAACTTGAGGAACATGATCCAGGTGAGTAGCGGCAGGCGGTCGAGATCGCCGTTCAGTCCTTTATCCTTGCGCATGATGTCGCGCGCCGACTTGATGCTACTTCCGAGCATCTGCGCCGTAGTCATCGGCTTATCCGCCTGTCCGTTTATTCTCTTCTTACGAGGCATAGAGCAAACCTTGCAAACTGTTTACCGCCTGCCGGAGCTGATCGGGTCCACCGAACAACCTGATGATCTCTGATGGCTGACCATGACCAGAAATCGGTGGAACGTGTAGAACGTCCGGCAGTGAGAACTGCGCGTCTCCGTGTTCCGCGTATTTTTCAAGAAGTTCGTCCAGTATCTGCCTTGCCTCCAGTGAATAACGTTCAAAAAAATCCTTACGCTCGGACTTCAGGCGTTGTGCCCGTTCGCGCCGCGTTCTCAAAGGTGCGTTGAACGCAAGATGACAAAGAAGATCAAAGGGATCAGCGTCTGGTTGCTTGGCCTGTTCGATCAGCTCGCCGAAATCGACACCGCGCTCGATCAGCGCTTCGATGATCTCGCGGCGCTTATCTGCATCCGCCCACCGTCCGCGAAGGTCGGCTGATGTGGGCGCGAGTGAGCGAACTGTCTCTGCCGCGTAGTCGGTGTACTTGACGACACGAAGCTGCTTTCCATTGGGGTCAAGTTCGTGCACGAGATGCGCGACGATCTCGACCTGTCCACCGTCGAAGTAGAACTTACGGGGCTCCGCATCCGATGGCGGATCAATGATGATCGGTCCAACATCTTCGGCCTCGTCCGGGTTGCCACCTGTATCTGTTTTCGTTTTGCCGGTCGTGTTCCCATCATCGTCTACTTCCTCTTCGGTGATGCGGACAGGATCACCATCGAAGTCCGGGTCTGCGAACATGCGCGTCGCGGTTCCCGTGTAATCAACAATATTGAACCACAACTTGCCGTAGTCATCGCGCAAGCGCGTTCCGCGTCCAATGATTTGCTTGAACTCGCTCATAGAGCCGACAACACGGGCGAGCACCACGTTCTTGCAGGTTGGTGCATCTACGCCGGTCGTGAGCAACTGAGACGTTGTGAGAATGACGGGCGTATCTTTATCAACATCCTGAAAGCGCGAAAGATGTCCGCGGCCAATCGAGCCTTCGTTTGCCGTCACCCGCGCAACATAGTCTGGAAACCGCTCCACCATGTCTGAATTGAGATTAACTAAGGCTTCGCGCATCTCGGCGGCGTGTTCCTGGTCCACGCAGAAGACAATGGTCTTTGCCATGCGGTCGGTCTTCCTGAGGAATTCGGTGAGATGCTTTGCGATGGCCTGAGTGCGGGCACGCAAGGCAACAACGCGCTCAAAGTCCTTTGTTTGGTATTCGTCATCCGGGATCGCTCGCCCATAGCGGTCCAGCTCATCACGGCTTGGACGCCAGCCGGCGGCATCCCATGCGGTCACAACTCGGTGAACGCGATACGGCGCGAGGAATCCGTCCTCAATTCCTTGGCGAAGGCTATATTCATAGACCGGGTTGCCGAAGTATCGATATGTGTCGCGGTTGTCATCGCGCAACGGAGTAGCGGTCATACCAAGTTGGAAAGCGGGCTTGAAATGTTCAAGAATCACCCGCCAAGAGCTGTCCTCGCGTGCGCTGCCGCGATGACATTCATCGACGATGATGAGGTCGAAAAAATCCGGCGGATAGTTCCGAAAGAGACCTTCCCGGCGCTCGTCTTCGGCGAGGGCCTGATAAATGGCGAAGTACATCTCTCGGCTTTGGATTACTTCGCCGCCCTCTATCTTGTAACGTGCGTCGCCGAATGGGGCGAAAGTCTTGTCCTTTGGATCGTCAATCAGAATATTGCGGTCTGCGAGATAGAGGATGCGGGGCTTGCGATGTTCGCCGGTGCGGTTCCACCTGCTCGACCAAAGCTTCCAGCAAATTTGGAATGCGACGACAGTCTTGCCAGTGCCAGTCGCCATTGTCAGTAAGACTCGATTCTTACCTCGCAGAATCGTTTCAATTGTGCGGTTAATGGCTATCTGTTGGTAATAACGCGGGGTTTTATCTGCAACGCTGTTATAAGGGGCTTCAAGCTGCACCACCTGTTCGGGCTTGGTGATGCCCGTACCAGCGAGGTATCGCTTCCAGAGATTGGCGGGGGGAGGAAAATCCGACACACGGTTTTCGCGGCCCGTGAAGTAGTCAATTTCGATGATGTCGTTGCCATTCGTCGCGTAGGCGAATTTGAGGCCAAGCATTTCAGCGTATGCACGTGCCTGCTGTACGGCGTCAGCGGCGCTTTTGTAGCTGGCTTTTGCCTCGACGACGGCAATGGGAAAGTCCCGGCTGTGCCGGAGCAGGTAATCCACACGCTTGGGTGGCTTTCGGATAAAACCCTTGCCGACAGGGACGACGCGTCCATCGGTGATACTGCGTTGCTCGGCGATAGAATGTGGATCATTGTCCCACCCCGACAGCTGGAGCTTTGGCACCACGAACTTACGGCATGTGTCGGCTTCATTGTTGCTCATCAAGTGTCCCGTGAACCCCACCAGTAGCTGGGCGCAGCCAGCACAACCGCCCGCCATGGCGTCGCGGCATCGGAATTCGTTGTTATTCCTCCCAAACTTCCTGTCTCTTATGCCATAGCCTTTTGGTCCCCTCCAAGTACTCTTTTGTGGGTTCCAGTATTCGGATACGGCGCTCGCCCCGGCTTACCGGGTAGTATGTCCGTGTACGGGGTATCTTCCTTCCACACAAGCAAACCAGCCTTCCTGGTCCTCATGGATGGAGTGCTGCAGGGAGGCCAAGTCACGATTGCGGGGGGTCCCGGGAGAGCTGCGAAAGCTCCTTGTCAGCCAAGATGAGTTTGGTGCGCATCCGACCCGCATATGGTTGCTCGGTGGGAATACAGAGGGAAAGGTGAGAGTCCCCCTGGTCGAGGGTTCCAGAGGGGAGCGAAATCCCCTTGGTCATGGGGGGTTTAAGGGGGGCAGCACGAAGGCTCCCCCTCCCCCGTGACCCAACAGGTGTCACGGGTGCAGGCACGCCCGCGAGGGTTGCCTGCCACCGCCGGAGCGCCAGCGGCGGCGGTTCACGGGTGAGCGGCCCAGCTCACCCGACCGGCACAGGAAGGCTCAATGCCTGAATGCGCCGGTCCGCAGGGGGATGCAACGGGGGCGGCACGCACCCCTTGCCAAGATTGTGTTGTAGTACAACACACATCTTGCGGTTCTCCGGAACCAGGGCTCTCGCATGAATTCCGCCCCGAACCGGACAACCCAGGCGACCTGCCATTGATTAGGCCGGTCATTTATTCATGCCTCTATCGCGGCAGGTTAGGCCCTCAATGCGTCATCCGTCTTCGTCGTGCTTTCGCCCCTCCTCCGAGAAGACCCATCCGGAAGCTTTCTATTGGGTAGAGAGAAGCTAAGGAATAACCCACCAGCGCAATCTCTCAATAAGATGCCGCTAATATGACAGGACCCTAATGATGACGGGCCAACGACAATCCTGGTGCCGGACTTCACAGCTAACAACAAGGCCCTGCTACCCGGAGGTAACAGGGCCGAGTCTATTGATTTGACAGGTTAGCTTGCCGGTTTGTCAGAGCGTTCCCGAAGGACGATGCGTCCTGAAAGGGGGACGGCATGGAGCAGGACATCTGCACCTTTGCCATCCTTGTGTAGCCAGACCGCGCCGACTGAATTCCAGACGGCTTCTTTGCGGCCCTCTACATCCCGGACATCGTAGGCGATGAGGTCAGGCTTTTTCCCACGAGGGGCTTGATCCTGACCATTTTCGCTGTGAGTGGATTGAGATTGCTTCAACATAGTGTTCTCCTGTTGTTTGGTTTCGAACTGAACCATTTCAGTCCTGGGCGAGGCTTCACCACAAAGATTGAGAGAAACGGTGCAAGAAATATTCTGTCTTTATTCCCTTTCTTCAGAAAAAAGACGGAATATCTTCATTGACGGTTTCACGCTTTGTGGTAGCCCGCTGTGACCATGACTGATGTGAATGGTTAAGAAACCATCAAGGGGGAGAAGATTGAGCAAGGACATCACGAGGCCGAACGATCTATGGGAAGGCCTCTCGTGAAAAAGAGTGCTCGTCGTGAACGGAATGACCAGTGTGCCAGGATTGAAGGCGTTAATGATCAGGCGTCGAAGGATCTGGTTAGATGGCGTTGAAGGTTGGATGATCTGGGTTCCACGGAAGTCGTCACCGCGAGGCACGGGCGAGAACCCCTCTGAGATCGGTAAGCAAGCGGTCGGCGCTCCTGCTTCGGTCTACGCGGAACGCCGATTTCGGGTCCGCCCAGTCGGTCGCGTGAGATACTCAGCAGCACCCCGACACCGAACATATTGGCCAGCAAGGATGACCCGCCATAGCTTACAAACGGAAGGGTTAATCCCTTGGTCGGCAGGAGGCCAGTGACCACTCCGACATTGATTAACGCTTGCGTGCCAATAAGCATAGTGGTGCCCATGGCAAGGTAATAGCCAAATGAACTGCGGGCCCGTGCTGCAATCTGAATTCCCTTGAACACGAGTAGCCCGTATAACAGTACAATCGCCACAGTCCCGACCAGCCCCAGTTCTTCGCCGATGACCGCAAAAATGAAGTCGGTATGCGGCTCGGGCAGATAAAATAACTTTTGCTCCCCTTTCCCAAGGCCGACACCGAACGTTCCTCCGCTTCCGAACGCAATGAGCGACTGCATCACTTGATACCCAGGACCGGATGGATCACTCGTGCCGCGCCAGTATTCCAATATGCGGTGCCATCGATACTGTGATCCGTAGAGCAATGCGGCCACGACAGGCACCATTCCCACGGATAAGACGCACAAGTGCTTCGTGCGTGCCCCGGACAGAAACAACAGCATCATCACGACGGTGGTCATGACGACAACTGTTCCCAAGTCCGGCTCCAGGAGCACCAACGTGCTGAGCACTCCAAGAACAAGAAGTGGTGGCAAGGGTCCACGCGCAAACTCGGTGAACCGGTCGTGCTTCGTGCTCACATAGGCGGCGACATACATGATCATCACAAACTTGGCGAGCTCAGCCGGTTGCAGGCTCATCGAACCGATGTGGAGCCATCGACGTGCTCCTTTGGTAACGGTGACGAGCGAAGGAACGAGCACTAGTATCAAGAGGACCGCTGTCGCGAGAAGCAGAGGAATTGGTATGGTCTTCCAGAAGTGGTAATCGGTTTTGGCCACGAAATGCATGACAACAAGACCGGCACATAACCAGACCAATTGACGTTTGAAAAAATATCCCGCATCGTTGTATTTGACTTCCGCTATCGGACCGCTGGCGCTGAACACCATCACCACGCCGATCAATGCCAGCACGAGCGTGACGACAAGGAGCGTTTGATCCACTGCTATGCGGTTGGTCCCTCGCGCAGAGAGGAGGCCGTGACGGCGCACTAGGCGTCGAAGATACTTTCTGTCCATCGTGCGACCGGTGACCTTTCTACGAGAAGGCCTGTGGGTCGGACTCTATAGCATGAACGGGCTGTTAAAAGGATTCCGATAAACTTCCTAAGATATTTGAGAGAAAGGCCCTCCATTAGGTAGCCTTCTGAGAAAAAGGTTGAAGGGCATGAAGGTGTTCGACGACTCATTGCGAGAATGCGGCGGCGCGAAACATGCCCCCCTCTTATTGGTCAAGGCTGTAACGTGTACTAATCAAGGCCGTTCCGACTGGATATGGTAGGAACGCCGCCGGTAGTTACGCGACCACCAATGTTCCAGCAGTGATCATCGCCTGAAGCTCGATTTCCGTGGCTGTGGCCCCTGCCGCAATATTCGTCACGCTTGAGAGCTGCGCAATCTGCGTGAAGCTATTGCCGCCGCCGTCCGCATCGACTGCCAGGAAACTATGCGTGCCATTGTCCGTAATGCGCACGAAATCCGAGATCGCGTGGGTAAGCGGATCATAGGCACTGAGAATGTCGGAGACATCCAGCTTATCCACCTGAGCTGTACTGAAGTCGGTGATCGTGTCCGATGCGCCAAGAGCCGATGCCGCCTCGAAGATGAAGGCATCGCCACCGGTGCTGCCCGTCATGGTATCCGCACCCGCGCCGCCATAGAGGAAGTCAGCCCCGCCGCCTGCGCTGATGGTGTCGTTACCAGCACCGCCGGTCATGGTATTCACGCTGGAAGTGCCTGTCAGATTGTCGTTGTAACCCGAACCTATCACGTTCTCCATGCTGCTGATCGTATCGGTTCCGGCCCCGCCCGTGTTCTGGCCCGTTGTGGTCGAGAGATTCACCGTTACTCCTGAACCTGCATTGGCATAGCTCAGCGTATCGGTGCCACCCGACCCGTTGATCGTGTCGTTGCCTGCGCCGCCTTCGATGGTGTTGGCGCTTGAGGTTCCGGTCAGCGTGTCGTTATGAGCCGAGCCAATCAGGTTTTCCATGCTGCTGATCGTATCGGTTCCAGCACCGCCCGTATTCTGGCCGGTTGTGGTCGCGAGATTGACCGTTACGCCTGAACCTGCATTGGCATAGCTCAGCGTATCAGTACCTCCCGAACCATTAATCGTGTCGTTGCCTGCGCCGCCTTCAATGGTGTTACTACTGCTATTTCCGGTTAACGTGTCATTGAACGCCGACCCTCTCAGGTTTTCGAAACCGGAAATGGTGTCTGTTCCGGCCCCAGCCGTATTCTGGCCGGAGGTCGTGGCGAGGTTCACCGTGACCGCCGAGCCAGCATTCATATAGCTCACCGTATCCGTACCCGAACCACCGGTCAGCGTGTCATTACCAGCGCCACCCTCAACAATGTCGTCGCCATTGCCACCATCAATCGTGTTCGCTGCCGTGCTGCCCGTTAGCGTATCGCCATAGGCCGAGCCAGTCAGGTTTTCCATGTTGCTGATGGTATCGGTTCCCGCGCCGACAGTATTCTGTGCGATTGCTACGGCAAGGCTGACTGTCACGGCTCCTGCGGCATTGGCATAGGTCAACGTATCTGTACCGCCCTGGCCGTTGATAGTGTCATTTCCAGCGCCGCCTTCTATTACGTTATTACCGGATGTTCCGGTAAGCGTATCGTTGAAGGCCGATCCACGAAGGTTTTCAAAATTGCTAATCGTATCGGTGCCCGCGCCGCCCGTATTCTGTCCGGTCGTGGTGGCAAGGTTGATCGTGATGCCAGCGCCCGCATTGGAATAACTCAACGTATCGGTTCCACCCGAACCATTGATGGTGTCGTTGCCTGCGCCGCCTTCAATAACATTGTTGCTATTGTCGCCGGTTAACGTATCGTTAAACGCGGAGCCTCTCAGGTTTTCGAAACCAGAAAGTGTGTCTGTTCCTGCCCCAGCCGTATTCTGGCCGGAGGTCGTGGCGAGGTTCACCGTTACCGCAGACCCAGCATTAACGTAGCTGACGGTGTCTGTTCCAGAACCGCCAGTCAGCGTATCATTACCTGCGCCGCCTTCAATGGTGTCATCACCATTGCTTCCGTCGATAGTATTGTCCGCAGTACTACCTGTTAGCGTGTCGTTATAGGCAGAGCCAATCACGTTCTCGATACTAATCAACGTGTCGGTACCAGCGCCTCCTGTGTTCTGTGCACTGACATTAGCTAAATCAACTGTAACCGATGCGGTCGCCGAGGCATAGCTTGCCGTATCGGTTCCAGATTCGCCGTGGATATAGTCATTATCGCTTCCGCCATCCAGCACGTCATTACCATTCCCACCGCGCAAGTCATCGTTTCCTGCATAACCATAGATGGTATCGGCGTTGCTGGCATCGCCTATATCGTACGAGAATATCGTGTCCGCACCGGAGGTTCCGCGCGCTTCGATTTCCATGGACGCTAAGGTCCACAACGTAGAATCATAAAATTGCGCGTATTCCACCAGAAAGGATGTGTGGTCGAAATGACTGGCGACTCGTAGCGTGTTCCCACTCAGATCGGCAAAGATCAAATCCTTGCCCTGGTACCCACCTCGATACACGGCAATGTCGCTGGCTTCGTACCCTTCACGAAACTTAATGCCATCGTTCGTTGATCCGTACTGTTCCTGAACAGTATCCTGCCCCTCTGAAAAGTAGTAGACATCGTTCCCGTATTGCCCTTGCATCGTGTCATTTCCTTCACGTCCATCGAACACGTCATTGATGCTTGCGCCCGAGGTTATGCCAATCATCGAGTCATTGCCCGACGTGCCTATGGTTTCAATTGAGATATTAGTGAGATCAATTGACGTGCTCGAAAGCTGAAGTGTTTCCACCCGGTAATTAGATTGGTAGAACTGATTATCGACCACAATTTGCCCGAGGCCATCGATGGAAATCTGGAGATCATACGGAAGATTATTGAGGCGCACTAAGTGCACGTCGCCTGCTGTAATGCTGGCCGGCAGTACAATGACATCGGTCCCACCCCCTTCGGCTTGAATCAGGTCAAATCCTTCCGAGGCAATATAAGTATCATTGCCAGCGCCGCCTGAAAGGCGATCATTGCCGATACCGCCGTCAAGGGTGTCATTGCCGTCCTGGGCCTGAATGTTGTCGTCACCGGCATATCCATAGATCGTATCGGTGCGATTCCCATTTCCGCCGTAGATGCTATCGTCACCATTGCCGCCATGCGTGGTTATGCTTGTGAAGATTGCGAGGTCTAGCGTTGATGTATCAGCGAATGTGAAAGTCTCAAGATGCGCTTGAATGTTGCCAGCAAGGCTAAAGTGATTGGAAAGTTCAATCGTTCCTAAGCTGCCGACAGTGATAAAGAGGCTATGAATATTTTCGACATCATCCTCAATGCGGAAGAAAGACAGGTTTCCGGAGGTGATACCGCTCGGCAAGGTGATGGTCTCGGTGCCGTTGATATCTGCATAAACATCGTTGCCGCTTGTATAAACGAATGTGTCATTTCCGTAGCCGCCCTCGACGATGTCTCCGCCACTGCCGCCAACCAGAACGTCACTGTCGCTTTCACCATCGAGGGTGTCATTGCCTGCACCACCGTATACTGTGTCAGTGCCGTTGCCCCCGTTCAGTTCGTCGTCACCTCCCATGCCATCGAGTGTATCGTTACCACCCAGACCAAAAATTTGTTCTCCAAAAGATGTACCCGTTAAGGTGTCCGCGCCTGCGGTTCCATTGATGGTCGGACCGACGCTATCGAAATCGACGAGAGCCTTAATGCCGCTCCATGTGAGACCGCTATCTGTAGCGAGGATGGATGTATTCATCCATCCATTCTCGGTTGTCGTGAGATTTTCGAAGCCCTTAGTTGCGTCCAAAAACCGCGCAACTTCTACCCAAAATTCTTCAGTATCGACACCTGTGTCAGTGGCAAAGCTCTCCAGATTAATGATCGCCGTCCCTGATAACGCTAAGTCGCCTTCAATCTCACCCGTGTATGGGTTATAGATCACTTGATTTTCAAACAGGTCACCAGCTCCCGCCTGAAGAAGGAGGTGTGCTCGAATATTCTCGGTGATGATAGTCCATGATTGATTGAGAAGAACGCTAGCCACGTCGCCTGGATTGGTCGACCCTCGCTGAATGAAATCCTCCCCGAAGAACTCTTCCAGAAATTCTAATCGCCTCGCGTCGATATTTGGCCCACGGCTCGTCGGATTAATCCCGTCCACTCCTGCCCAACGGTAGAGAATATTCGCTACGGCAGCATCCAGACCATTAGTGGGATCAAATATGTCAAAGCTAAAGCCAATGGTAAAATCCTCAACCATCTCTAATAGGCCGCCGACTCCATTATCTATGCTCATGGCGATATGAAGGTCTGGTAATTTGCCATAACCGCGCAAACTGGGTAGAAATATCGTTCTAAAGTCCAACGTATAATCTGCGATGTAATGGGAATTAACATTGTCATGTGTGAACCAGGCATCGACGATTTGACCGGTCGATCCATTGCTGTACTTGAAGCTGCTTGTATGGCTGATGGCATTCCCGTTGATCATTGAAGTGGATGGAGTGACCCCTGCCAAGTCGATGCTTACGATATCAAGACTGCCAAGAGTCAAGAGTTCTCCCTCCTGCGTCACGGCATCACCATTTATGTCTTTCCAGATCAGCAAATCGGACCATGCTTCATCATACTGGTCGATCCGATGATCGCCGTTGTCATCGAGGGTGGCGAGCAAAGCAAATCCATCAATGGTCGGCGACCCGAACAGTTCCTCTACTCCGTCAATTGTTCCGTTATCATTTAGATCGCGAACGAGCAGCCCATCTTGATTCGCTGTTATCCAGGCCGTTTGCTCCGCGAATGCATCGCCATCAATATCAAAGAAACTTGCCGTATTTTGAGAATCGAATGCCGTCAGCTCGATTCCATCACCATCAAGATCGAGAACAAGCGGGCTGCCTACTGCGAATGAATCAGTGAAGGGACCGAATGCTTCCGGAATGAAGGGAGCAGGTGGCGGATTCACGTTTGAGGGGCAAGGATCAAATGGATTAGGGGGTCCATATGCCTCGGGCGGTGGCGCATCGTCAAAGAAGTCTTGTGCATCTTCAAGCATTGCATCCAAAGCGTCCTGAAGTATCTCCTCTTCCGGAACATTATTCGCACGTTTGTCGAGCGCGTCCGCGAGGATATTATCCCACTTATCTTTCATGAAGGCGCTCGCAAGGGCTCCTACACCTACACCCACGGCGCCTGCCACCAGCATTGCCGGTAGCGTTCCCGCAAATGCGGCTCCGGCAGCAGTTGTCAAAACGAGAGACATGGCTGTCTGCGCGCCAATGCCTGCGGCAAGTCCAGCTCCTAAGGAGATCGACTCACCGGAGAGTTCTTCCAACGGATTCGGCGAATCTGCCGATCTTTTGAGAGCCGCAGCAATACTTACAGCAATGCCCGCATAGGCCATTCCTCTTGCCGCCTTAAGCGCGAGCTCGGCAGCATCAGCAGCCGGACCTGTCCCGCCGGAAGGGACATTCAGACCAAAATTGTGAAGAGTTACCCCGGACCCGGTATAAAAGGCATCGCGCAACACATCCTCAAACGCTTCTTGGCGGTCTTGTCCAAGATAGTCGAGTTTTGCGAGTTCGAAGTACTCCCCTATGATACCTTTCATTTCTGAATCGAGAGCCCCTGATCCATTAATAAGGCCATTGATATATGCGTTGAACTCTTCATAGGTTTCGAAATTGTCTCGTATATAGTCCTGCAACATCTCATACTGTTCGACAGCAAGGGCTTTGGGCAGATCTTCTACAGGGCAAGTCATTTCTTCTTCCTTTCATTAATTGATCGTTCGAACGCATTTACAAAGCCGACTACACCAACAAGCATTGCAGTTGAAACTATAGAAAAGAAAACTGCAGCTGACAGCGCAACTACGATGAATTTCTGATCGTCGTTAGCAAGCGGGAGGCTGTGGACGATGATCTGAGTCACGTCCGTTGAGAAATAAAACACTGAGAAGGAACCAAGCATTAAGATGAGAGAGCCATAAATTCTGGCTCTAATAGATCGGGGCTTGATATTCGACCACCAAAAAATCTCGTATTCGTGGCTAATAGATAAAATTGAAGATGCGCCGATTAGCGGAACCGAGATCATGAGTAAGGAGATCAGCTTCCGTTCAAGTTCTTTCGCTAGATAGGATACGAATTCGAGGCCGAGAAATGTTTGTGTGTGAAAACCTATGATCGAGGGGCCTACGTCGATACTTGTGTGCTTTTTCCAGGCAACCCAATAGATGCCCGACACAACCACACAGATGGCCAAGACCACAAGCGCATTGAGCTTATAAAGAAACACATCTGGTTTTTTGGTTGTTCCCAATCACTGCCCCCATGCAATGGGTTGAGTCCTAGCCGATTCGCGCCTTGATTCAAAACTCTTTTGCACTTGGGGACATACGATTCATTTTCCATGCAACCTCTGTTAGTGTTCGGTCTACTGCTGATATTCATCCTATCGCCGATGGAAGTGAGGGTGGCCGCGAGGCCACCCTCTGGTTTGATTAGCGATTTTTGCGCATCCATGCCTTGGCTTCATCGGCACAATCGATGAGATCCGCCAGATCACGGTCGAGGTAGGAATGACCGTTTTGCCATTTCTCGGCTTTGTCCTTGTAGGACCTGGAGAAGGTCACTGTAAGGAATGAACCTTTCTCCGAAGTTTGCTTCCAGATGGAAGCCCGGACGTTTCCGACGCGGATGTGGTGGAGGGGTTTTTGTTTAGTTGCCATGGTGTGTTCTCCTTTCATGGTTGTTGAACATTGGCTTCTCACCCGCGCACGGAAGCCAATTTCAAAAACCGGGAGAACACAGCGGCAACGGAGGCGTCACGGCCCCCACGCAGGGCAAATGATCAGCTCCGCTGGCATGCGGCGATGCAGGCCGTACGGCAGAACAATCCCCTCAACATCCGTCAAAGAGCGGAACGGGCTCTCGTGCAAACTGACGAAAGGCGTCATTCCGCGCCCTCCAGTCCGACAAAGGCGTTGAGCGCGAAACAGAATGCTACAAGTGGACTGAAAGCGGATTATCCAACCTTGCGCCGTCCAAGGCCTACAGCGCCATTTAGGGAGCGCTCAAACCAGAGGGCTTCTGCCCGGCTTGCAGTTATTTAAGGAAGGAACAATGAGGACAATGAAAAAGAGGCCGCCATCAGGCGGCCTCTTGTGAGGAAGATTGTAACTTATGGAGATAATCGGCGGCGCGCTGAGCATGGGCAGCGGCGCGAAAGATCGCCCGCTTGTCGTTCTTCAGGACGGTCAACCAGTGAGCAATGTACGACGCATGATCTGCACGAGGTTGTAAACTCAGTTCGAGATCAGCGCACAAGAATGCCGCGCCAAGCTCGGCCACGAGTTCTTCTTCCGCATAGCCTTCATCGCCCCATCGTTTACGGCCAAACTCACGATCCAGACGGGACGGATGCTTGGTCCAGTGGGTCGATTCATGGGCCAGAGTGGCGTAGTAGCTTTCAGCGTGGTCAAACGCCTCCAAGATCGGCATGCGGATGTAATCGTGTTCCTGGGCGTAGTACGCCATTGTGCCGCCATGACGGATATCGGCACGGAGCGCCGCAAAGAACAGCTCGGCTTGCTCGATCCGCTGGATCGGATTCAAGCGCGGCTCAGGCTTGGAGTAGTAGCGTGCGGGAAGTCCTTCAATCTGCTCAACGTTGAAGACGGTATACCCCTTCATGTAGTGGATTTCACGATCAATGTCTTCGCCGGTAGCCTCATTGGTTTCCTTGCGCATGATGGAGTTGGCATAGACGACCAACGAGCCCTTTTCGCCCTTGCGCACATGCCCGCCTAGCTCCATGGATTGACGGAAGGTCATCCAGATAGGGGCGGCAAAGCCTGAGGTCACGCTCGCGGACCACAGCATCAGGATATTGATGCCGGAATATGGTGTGCCGTTGTGACGCAGCGGGCGTGTAATTTTTCCCGCAGCATGATCCGCGCTCCAGGGCTTGACCCATGGCCGGACGTTTTGCTCCAGGTCGGCAACGATAGCCGCCGTCACACGAGTGTAAATATCTTGGCGAGGGATGCTGGTGTTCATGAAGTCCTCCTTTTTGAAGTTGGTGTTGGCTCTCTCGCCGGGAACGGAGAGCCACACCAACCCGAAGGAAAAAGGAGGATGGCGCGAAGCGGCGCAGGGGGCGTGCCGGAGGGACTGGGTTGCACAGGTGAATCGTGACAGCGCTTCTCAGCGCTGGCGCGACCTGTGCGGGGACCGAAGGCGTGGAACAGCCCCTGAAGCCGCCGCGTATGAACACCAGCGCACGAGAGCCACACATGCGGCATGTTAGCGGAGATGATGGTGCAGGCCGGGAAAGAGTGGAGAATGGGCCTTCCGGACAAGGGGACAGCAATGAACGAGCAAAAGAAAGCTTGCAGAGTGTACGCTTATACCGTACACTAGAGGAAGATGGTTATTCGATCCGTGCGTCACCGGGGCCTCAAACGCCTCCTTGAGAGCGATCAAACGAGGGGGCTGCGGCCCGACCTGGTGAACCGGGTGCGTAATATCCTGACGGCCTTGATTGTGGCCGAGGATATGCCAATGTTTCGAAAAGGAGCGCCTCCCGGTTGGCGGGTGCACCAGCTTTCCGGGGACCGGAAAGGCACGTGGAGCATTTCCACGTCAGGAAACTGGCGGATTACGTTTGAAGAAGAAGATGGCTATTTGGACTTGTTAGATTTGGAGGACTATCACTGATGGCACAGAAAGGAATTAAGATTGGGATGAAACCATCCCATCCGGGAGCGTTCATCAAAACCGAAGTGATTGACGACCTGGGATTGAGCGTCAGCAAGGCCGCTGAGATACTCGGTGTGCGTAGGGCCACCCTGTCTGACCTGGTGAATGAAAAAGCATCCCTGACGCCAGAAATGGCGTTGCGTTTGGAGAAGGCGTTCCGTCTCAGCATGGACATGCTGCTCCAGATGCAGGCCTGGCACGATAGCACTGAAATGCGCAAGCAAGCCGGGAAGATCAAGATTGATCCCTTCGTCCCTGCCTAGCTGTCCGCTTAGGATTTCTGCCCGAGAAACGTCACCACGGGGCACTCAGGGCCAAACGTGTGAGCCATCCCGTAAACTCCCAAATATGTGCACTCCCGGTAGATGGGATGGCTATATGAGCC
The DNA here is from genome assembly GCA_964587955.1 of uncultured Nitrospira sp. Taxonomy (GTDB): domain Bacteria; phylum Nitrospirota; class Nitrospiria; order Nitrospirales; family Nitrospiraceae; genus Nitrospira_D. The sequence continues at coordinate 413 of CAZPNQ010000027.1, read as the reverse complement.
AGTATAGGTATAGCTGATGCGAAGATGCGGCGTTTCCGGCAAGAGAAAGGGTACCGCAAGCGCGATGAACGGTACCAGTGGAAGGCACGCGATCAGCATTCTGAGCCCCACCCGAATCAGGGCCCGTATACCCCACCCCCAAGTAAAAGAAGATGTTCTGATTTTTTTATAACTGAGAACCTTGGCTTGTTTCATACTTCCTTCCTAACTCAATATTTCAATCGAACACGCGTTTTCCCTTGAAGCTTGCTGCCAAACAACGGATTGGCTGCAACCCAATCCGACCAGGGTTTCACCTCGTGATACCCGGTCTTGATGGCATGGATCGGGGGCAGATTACGGATAAAGAGGATCGTATCGGTAAACTGCCTCACCTCATCGGGAGTGAGTAAGCGCCGCGCTTGCTCACTCAC
>CAZPNQ010000026.1:22497-39890 GCA_964587955.1 uncultured Nitrospira sp. | reverse complement strand
TACACCGACGTGCTGCAGGCACTGAGCCTCGCCGGAGGGTTGACTCCTTTTGCGGCCGAAAACGATATTAAAATTATGCGGCGAGTGAGAGGAGCTCAAGAGTCGATTTCTTTTCGTTACGGTGATATTCGGAAGGGTAGGAATTTGGAACAAAACATCCTTCTGCAGCGCGGCGACGTCGTCATGGTACCGTAGTAATGCGCTTGAGGCATGAGGTTGTAGGTTGTGACCCGGCTCGATGTTTGAGCGGACTTGCTCAGGTCATCTTGTGGATATGCGTCTTGGAATTCGGCATGGTGTCTCAGGGGGGAGCAGCCGAATGGTCGCTTGCGTCGTCCTTTGGGACAAAAGGAGTGTACGACAGCAACTTGATTTTGACGCCTCAGCCTCACAGCGACACGTACGGCTTTTGGGTTTCTCCAGCGACAGAGATTGCCGGCAAGACCGAGCGCCTTGAGGTGAGCAGTCGGATTGCTACAGATCATGTCGAGTACTTCGGCGGTGAGAACAGGCAGTTTACGAACGTTTTTGCCCCATTGTCGGTGCGGTATCGAACAGAAAAAGATCTGATTAGTTTTAACGGCGGCTTCACTCGTGACAATACGTTGCTGAGTGAGTTACAGGAGACCGGCGTTGTCCTGCAGTTTGCTCAGCGAAATCAGTGGGCATTTAATCCGACATGGACAAGAAGTTTGACCGAAAAGCTGTCATTTCAATCGGGTGTACAATTTTCGGACACGACGTATGAGACGAGTAGATTGTTTGACTACCGCTTAGTAGGCGGATCCGGAGGACTGTTGTATCAACTCAGTGAGCGGGATCGAGTCCAATTGTTAGGGTCGTATACTCACTTTCGCACCATCGATTCGCCGGTCGGGTTTCAGGCAGATTTTCCTGGAATAAACATGAGCCTGACGCATGCCTTTGATGAATCGCTGACAGGGACCGTCTACGGTGGGCCAAAATTCTTGTCATCCACTTCACAAACTCAGATTGGGGACATCACGACTCGCGAAACGGTGTGGGTGGCAGGAGTCAGCATGGCAAAGAAGTTTGAGAGGGCGATGGTACAAGTCTCGTTCGCGCGGGATCTCGCCCCAAGCGGATTTGGGCTACTGATTCAGACCAATCGGGGAGAAGTCAACGGATCATATGACCTATCGGAAACTCTTTCCTGCTCTTTGAACCTGACCGGGATTCTCACGACGGGAAAAGCGAATACGACAATCGGCGCAGGTTTTCCAGATAACAATTACATCAACCTCACGCCAAAACTATCTTGGAAGTTTCTCGAATGGTGGCAAGCAGAGGTCTCATATATGTACCGATGGCGTGACATCGATGCGGCCATCGATTCAGCTAATTCCCATGCGACGACGTTCATGATTACCTATTATCCACCCAAACTTTCATGGTCTTACTGAAACTATGGCGCAACCACATCCTTCAGTACAATCGATACAATCCTCTGAGCGAACGATGACTCTGAAGGACTACCTGGCGGCCTTTCATCGACGTCGCAAGCTGATCCTCATGAGCGCATTGGGATTTTTGGCGGTGTCGTTGACGTTGGCGTTTCTCTGGCCGCCGACCTATAAGTCGACCGCCACCATATTGATTGAAGAGCAGGAGATTCCCTCCGACCTCGTACGATCGACCATCACCAGTTATGCCGATCAGCGAATCGAGACGATCAAGCAACAAGTCATGAGCCGTACCACTCTTTGGAAAGTGGTCGAGCAGTTCAATCTCTATCAAGATGAGCGAAAAAACAGTCCGGCTGAGGAAATCGTCAAGCGCTTCGTGAAAGACATCGAAGTGGAAGTGATCAGTGCTGACGTCGTAGATAAGCGCACCCAGCATGCGACGAAAGCGACCATTGCCTTTACGGTGGCGTATCAAAATCGCGCTCCGGAGTTGGCGCAGAAAGTGGCGAACGAACTGACCAGCTTGTTCCTGGGGGAAAATCTCAAAAGCCGAGAACGTCAGGCACAGGAAGCCACTTCTTTTCTCCAGCAAGAAGCGGAGAACCTCGCGCGGCATATCGGTGAGATCGATGAAAAAATCGCCACGTTTAAACACCGTGCCAACGGGGCGCTTCCTGAGCTCATGCCGTTGAATCAACAGTTGATGAATCAGGTTGAACGTGAATTGATGGACGTCGATCAGCAGGTCCGAAACCTTGAAGAGCGCAAGACCTATCTCGAAGGGGAATTGGCGACGATCAAGCCGAATACGCCTATTTTGTCCGTCACCGGCGAACGTATTTTGGATTCCGCTGAGCGTTTGCGGGCTCTGCGGGCGGAATATGTGGGTGCGGCAGCCAATCGTTCTCCCGATCATCCTGACATCATCAAGATGAAACAGGAAATCGATGCGTTGGAGAAAGAGACGGGGCAACTCTCCGATGCGGACGAGACGTCAAAGCGTCTGGTAGATGCCCGAGCTACGTTGGCGGCTGATGTGGATCGCCTGGGGAGTGATCATCCGGATGTTCTTCAGCTTCGAAGGAAAATTGCCGCTCTTGAACAGGAAGTCGTTCGGCTCAGAGCCGTACCTGAGAGAAGGCTCACTCCGCGCCCGGAGAACCCCGCCTATATCAATCTCCAAGCGCAGTTGAATTCTGCGACGTCTTCATTGGAGGCATTGCGGAAAACCCGTTCGGAGATCAAGCGCCGGCTGCAAGTATATGCGACGCGTCTGGAAAAGGGCCCGGAGGTTGAGCCGGAATATCTGGTGCTGACACGAGATCGCGATACATCAGGACAAAAATATCAGGACATCCGGTCAAGGTTGTTGGAGGCGAAGGTGTCGGAAGGACTGGAAGTGCAGCGGAAAGGCGAGCGGTTTTCGTTGATCGATCCGCCCAGCCTTCCTGAAAAGCCTTTCAAGCCCAATCGAATGGCCATTATCCTCCTGGGCCTTATTCTTGCCGTCGGTGGCGGTATCGGCTCAGGAGCCGTGGCCGAAACCCTGGATCATTCGATCAGGACGCCCGACCAACTTGCCGCTCTCACTCAACAATTTCCCTTGGCGGTGATTCCGTTTATGCCGAATGAGAAAGATCTCTCCCAGGCGAAAATGCGATGGCGCCTGGCCAAAACCGCTGGGGTCAGCGTCGTGGCGGTGACACTCGTCATATTGCACGTCTTTGTCATTCCTTTGGATGTGTTGTGGTTTGCTGCGATGAGGCGTTTTGGGGGAGGCTAGTTAGCAGGATGCTGAAAAAGTCCGCCAGCGGCGTTCCCCGCCTTGCCGAAGCAGCTTGGCGAGACAGGTCGCATCGTTCATAGACTCATCGTACCGTTTTCAGAGTCTGATAGGAGTTCCATGGATCGAATACGGACTGCACTGGATCTATATAAGGAATCGGAGGGTGGTTCCTCCGATAGGGTCAGCTCGAAACGATCAGAAGAGCACCGACTTCCGTCTTCTATCACCTACACACGAACGAGGTCGCTCACCGTGCCACTTCCCGTTCTGCGTGAGCATCGAGTCATGGCCGCGAATAAGTACGGACCCTTCATCGATGCGTACAAAATTCTACGGACGCAGGTTACGCAACGACTGAAGGAAAATGGATGGAACGTGGTGGGAGTGACGAGCCCAGGTTATGGGGAAGGAAAGACGTTGACTGCCGTCAATTTGGCGGTGAGTCTCGCGATGGAAACCACGCAGACGGTGCTGCTGGTCGATTCGGATCTTCAAGACCCCACTGTGCATCATGTGTTCGGCTTAAAGAATTGTCTTGGGCTTGCAGACTACTTGCTGGATGACCAGCCCGTCGAAGATCTCCTCGTCCATCCCGGAATAGGCCGATTCGTTCTGTTGCCGGGTGGACGGCCTCTCTCGAACTCCACTGAAATCTTGACTTCTCCCAAAATGGTAGCCTTGGTTGAAGAGTTGAAACATCGGTACCCCTCTCGGATCGTCGTGTTCGATCTGCCGCCCTTGCTTCACACTGCAGATGTGCTGGCGTTCTCTCCGTACACGGATGCGCTTCTCATGGTGGTAGAGGAGGGAAAGACAACGGGGGAGGAACTCCAGCGTGCCTTGAGGTTGGTGAAGGGGTCACGACCCGTTCTTGGAACCGTACTGAACAAAGCGGGGAGATCGGCCCTGACCGTTGCAGAGATGAAGACGAGGTTGGCCACATAGAGCGAGAGAGAGGCAAAGCCGGACACCCATGTACGAAGCCTTCTATCACTTGAAAACCAAGCCATTCGCGCTCTTGCCGGATAGCAGTTTTTTATACTCCGGTTCGGAACACCAGGCGGCGTACAGTTTGCTCGAATATGGGGTTCTGAGTCAGGCGCCGTTTATGGTTCTGACCGGTGATCCCGGCGTCGGAAAGACATCCCTTCTCCAGAAACTGCTTGCCGAACACGGCAAGAGACACAAGATCGGCCTGATCACACACGCGCGCTACGATCTCGAGCATCTACTACCCTGGATTCTATTGTCTCTCGGTTTGAGCACCAAGCGGCTTGATCCGATCGAGGCCTATCACATGTTCTCGGAATTTCTGGCTCAGGAGTCGAAAACCCTTCGCCGTGTCATTCTCGTCATCGACGAAGCTCAGAATCTGGGCGCCGAACGGCTTGAAGAACTCCGGCTTCTCTCCAACATGAACGACAGCACGTTTCTAAAGTTGCAGATCATCCTCTCCGGGCAGCCGAGTTTGTATGCCTTGCTGCAGCGAATCGACATGACTCAGTTCGCTCAGCGGATTGTCGTCGATTATCATCTCAAACCTCTCACGGAGGCTGACACCGCGCGGTATATTCGGCATCGCATTCGAGTCGCCGGAGGACATCCGGCCCTCTTTACCAATAAGGCTTGTCTGCTGGCGTATCGCCTGAGCCAGGGGAATCCCCGCCTGATCAACCAAGTGTCCGACAGAGCATTGACCTACGGGTATGCCGAGCAAGCGAAAGTCATCACGTCCAAGTTGGTGGCCCAAGCGGCTCTCGATCGGACGAAGGGAGGCATCCTTCCTTTAGCCGCCAAAGACGAGCTGGTTGCACTGGCTGAGGCTATCGATGATAGGGCCGAGATCGATGATCCTCTTCCGAATTCCGAGGCGGACATCAATACGGATGAAACGTTCGACTCGCGTTCTCCCGATTCTCCGGAGAAAGCCTACGCGCATGGAGTGGCGTTCAAAGACCAGGGCCGGTTTAAAGAAGCGGTGGACATGTTCCATTTGGCAGCGCGGGGCAAGTCGATGTGGCTGAAGTCTCATACGCAGATCGGGCTCTGCTATAGAAGGATGAGAGAGCATCAAGCGGCTATCCAAGCATTTCGTACGGCGCTGGATGATCAATCTGCCTCATCGAGCGACATGAGTGAAGTGTTGTATTTCCTCGGGAAGAGTCTGGAATTTGTCGGGCAGACGGGGGAAGCCTTGGAAGTCTATACTCGCGTCAATCAGTTGAACCCGGGGTTTAGAAACGTTGCCGATCTGGTGAAGGAATTGCGGGAGAACGTGAAACAGACAGGCCAAGGCAGGGAGTCGGATCTGCCCAAAAATTCAAGGCTCAAAGGAACGATCTCGAAGGTGTTTGGGTTTTTCACCGGCAGTCGGAAGTAATATCCATCCACGCCTCCATACGTATACATTATTTCCGCATTTCACTGGTCGTATCCCGGCAGGTCTAGGTAGTTTTTCTTTTCTTTCTATCTAAACGGTACGATTTCTGCTTTGATTTACGGATGCCGTTACCAGTTGTCAGGAGTATACGCAAACCATGTCGGAGCCGATCAAAGACTTGCCCGACCCCGAAGTGAGCCCTGGTGAGCGTTACGAGCGGGGGCTCGCGCTGAAAAAAGCCGGACTGCACAAGGCCGCGATCGACCAGTTTGAAATGGCGGCAGGTGATCTACCCCTGGCTGGTAAGGTGTATGCTCAGATCGGACTGTGCTATAAATTATCAGGCTGCTACGAGGAAGCCATCACGGCATTCCAGAAGGCCCTCAAGGCCACCCCGGCGTCTCCAAAAGAAACCGTTCAAATTCTCTATGTGCTCGGCCGCACGTTGGAATCATTGGGTCGGATAGCTGAGACGCTGGAAGCCTACCGCTGGATCAGACGCGAAGATCCAGCCTATCGAGATGTGGCTGAACGTATTGAACGGCTCAGCTCTCGCCGCTTAACATCGGCTACGAAAAAGCCATAATTCGAGCTGCATTAAGCCGGCAAAGAAACGGCGCGCAATTCGTAGTCGAACCCTTGCCGCCGCAAGCAGATCAAGTCCCGGCGGCTGAGTTCGTCGACCAATGAAAACACTTGATTCCAGGTGCATTCGGGAAGAGATGACAGAAGCTCCTCAAGCGGAATTTGTCGCCGCTCTTGGACGATGGCCAGCAATTTAGCCGAAGCCTGTGGGGTCATGGTGCTCCTCCCTGGTCGCGCAGGTCAGTGTGAACGAGATCCGTTGCTGCTGTGCATAATGTCGGACTCCACCGAACGGCCATAACGCGAACGATTGCTAACACCAGTAAGATTCCGCAGAGTTCCGTCAGCGCCTGCCAGTCTCCTCCTTTAAACCATTGGGAAATCACTTCCGTCAGCATGACGACCAGGATCGTATCCACAATAAACGTCACCTTGACCCGACCCTCCTGGAAATAGGCCACCGTCGTTTTGAATACTTCCACAATGGCCAGCAAGATGAGTGTATTGATGATGATCTGCCGCAACACGACTTCGGCAGAGTGATCGACGAGCAAGCGGATATCCAACAACGTTTTGAATGCGCCGCCGGTCATGGCGGTGAGGAGCGTCAAAATCACCAGACTGAGCACCCCTTTGATGCCCCAGGTCCAAACCTCCAGCAGATCGATCTGGGCCAGCCGCCGCCTGACGCGCTCGTCATCAAACATACGAAGTGAGTCGAGAGTTAACCAACTCATGATGTCGTACACACGCTCATATCAGTTCTTTCCCCATCTCTTAGATGAGAAAATACCGAGTCACCGTTCCAACCTTGTCACTCCCATGTAAAACTTGTGTTAATTGCACCGGCTCTCTGTGATAGGCTCGTGCCTCACCAAGCGGAGGGGTAGATATGGACTGTATTCTGATTCGCCACGGGATCGCCATGGAGCCTGATGAATGGGAGGGGTCGGAGGAGAATCGTCCTCTGACGGAAAAGGGGAAACGACGGACGCGACAGGCGGCTGCAGGATTGGCCGCGCTGGATTGTAAACCGACTCATATATTTACGAGCCCGTTCGTGCGGGCTTACGATACGGCGAGACTGTTGCGGGCGATCATCGGTCCGACGCTCAAGGTGGAGACTAGGGAAGAATTGGCCGTCGGAGCGAAGCCTGAACAACTCGTGGCACTGCTTCGCACGTTGCCGCCGGATACTGTGGTGGTATGCGTAGGGCATGAACCCCAGTTAGGTGAAGTGGCAAGCCTGATGCTGTGCGGAAAAGCCCTTCCTAACTTTCCCTTCAAGAAAGCCGGGGCGGCGCTGATCGAATCAGAGGGGGTGATCAACCCGGGCCATGGGCGATTGTGCTGGTGGCTGCAGCCGATGCAGCTGCGGGCCTTCGGGAAGCGAGCCCAGGCCAAGAAACCTAAAGACTCCTAAGTGACGGCCGTTTGGGTGTCTATCGTAGGCTTGTGATTCTGTAGTACGGGAAGAATGTATCCTCTGAGCTCGTCCTGGATCTCTTCGGGAGATTTTCTCGCATCGACCACGTTGAAGTGAAATTCCATGGCCATCTTGTCGAACTCTTCGATCAGCAGGGATTGATACTTTTTGAAGCTGTCATACAGATCTGTGCCGAGCCGAAGATCCATGCCGGATTCCCAGTAGTTCATACCGGTGGTCTCGATGACTCGAAGCGCCAGGGTTTCGACATCGATACGCAAATAACACACGAGGTCCGGAATCAACGCAAATCCGAACACGTCGCGGATCCATTTTCGGTCCGCGCTCCGCACGAAATCGCGCGCAAAGGCCGTGTAGATATAGCGATCCGCCAGAACGACGAATCCGGATCGGAGTGCCGGAATGATCTGATGTTCAAGGCGATCGGCGAAATCCGTGGCATAGAGCAGACTGAGCGACCAGCGATCCACGATATTACCGGCCTTCGCCATTTCAATGGTCTTGGACATGAGATTGGAGCGGGTCCATCCGGTTGTCATGACGCCGTATCCCTGGACCTCCAGCCACTCTTGCAGCATCTCGATGTGAGTCGACCGGCCGACTCCGTCGGTTCCCTCGATGGCGATCAATTTGCCTTTGAGGTCACTCGGATCTAGATACTTCAAACCGTCGCCAAAAAAGCGTGCGTCGGCCATAGGTTCCTCGTCTCGGTTTATAGCCGCGAAGCGCTTCTTCCACCAGCGCCCGCATGTGTTCTTGTTGCGTCTCGATGTCTTGGGTCGCGTCCATCGTCAACAGCCCGCATTCGCCGACGATTTTGTCGTACTCTGCGAGAATCTGTGATTGAAAGAGTCGGAAGCTTTCGGTGATGTCCGGACTCAAATTGATGTCCATGCCGGCTTCATAATATTTGAAATGGCCGCGAGTTCCTCGAGAGAGCCGAGAAATGGCCACTTCAATCGGAACTTTGAAATAAAACGCCATATCGGGTCTGATTGCAAATGCGTAGAGCTTCCGAACCCACTCGTTGGCCACGCCGCGTATCACATCGCGTGCAAACGCCGTGTACATGTATCGATCGGCCAAGACGATCATCCCGGCCTTCAGCGGAGGGAGGATCTGATGATAGAGCCGGCTGGCAAAGTCCGTGGCATGCAGCAAGCTGAACGTCGTGGGGGTGAGGCTCTTCGATTTTTTCCCGCGCTTGGTGGTTTCCTTCACGAGTTCCGAAGAATTCCACTCGGTAAAGAACACCTTGTGGCCCTTGGACTCGAGCCACTTATGCAACAGTTGCAGTTGCGTGCTTTTGCCCGATCCATCGATGCCTTCGACGATGATCAGCTTTCCAGGATGGGGGTGAGGCCCGGCGTTGATGACAGGGGATTCGGTCATGGTTTGTCGGTTTCCATCAGCACTCCGGAGAATTGGACGCGACGACGGAAAACCTGTTCGAATAGGTCAGCGCGGCTTTTTGCCGCCCATAACTCCATCTCGGCATCTCCCGTCAAATGGACCTCGATCGTAATCTGCTTTCCAAATTTGACGTTCACCGCTTGGACCAGGGAGAAATGGGTTCGATCCAGCCCATCGGCGATTCGCAACAACGACGCAAGGATCTTGACCACTCGTTGTAGGCGGGGTGGCAAGCAGTCGAACTCCTCATGTTTCAGTGCCGGCAAGGCACGCCGGTGGTAGCGGGTGACGTTGGCAACGACCTCGATTTCTTCGGCCGTCAATCCAGCCAAGTCGCTATGTTTAATCAGGTAGTACGCGTGCTTGTGATGCTGTCTCGGATTGATCAGGTAGCCCACATCGTGCAGGATGGCTGCGTATTCGAGCCAGCTGCGTTCCTGCTGTCCTAAGCGATGGTCTCTTTTGGTTTGGTCGAACAGACTCAGTGCCAAGTGAGCTACATGCAGTGAATGAGTCTCCGGTGTCTGGCAACGTCGGGCAAGGCCGATCACGTTGCGACGACGAACGTCGGGAATATCATTTTCGGCTTTCAGGCCGTCCCGATGTCGTACGATAAAATCGTAAATTACACCCTCGCGAATGGCCTTGTCGCAGAGTGTCACCTCACCGACACCCGACAGCTCCAAAAGACACCGGAGGACCACGGTCGTCGGCAACAGCGTATCGACACGCTTGGGGTCCAGTCCGGGAATCGCCAAGCGGGCCTTCACCGATGAGCGGGCCAACTCCGCTTCGAGGCTGCGGATATCTTTGAGCAGGACCGTCGCAAGATTATGCTGTGGCAGCGGCCGTCCCGTTTGACGGAGATGGGTGACTTCACCGACATTTCCGGCCATACCGGAGGTGGCCACCAGTGAATGGAACTTCTTGATCTTAAATGATCCGAGTGCATCCCGTAGGTGGGTGAGTACGGTATCGTCCAGAGCATGCAACATCGACTCGGACGGCGGAGTTTTAGGAAGGAATTGCTCGGCTAAGCGGATCGCTCCGAGTTTGAGGCTCTTGCCGTGAATGAGACCTTCTCGATTGCCCACGATCAATTCTACGGAACCGCCGCCGATATCGACGACGAGAGTCGGTCCATCCGGGAGGGCGATGCTGTGCTTGACCCCTAGGAAAATCAGCCGTGCTTCTTCCGCCCCGCTGATTACCCGCACTCGCAGTCCCGTTTGCTCCATGATCAACGCGACGAAATCACCGCCGTTTTGAGCTTCGCGCACGGCACTGGTCGCGACAGCGACAATACGCTCGAAACCTTTATTGCGGGCCAGCGTCACCAAGGTTTTAATGACTTCCAATGCACGGCCCATGGACTCGTCGGAGAGCCGCTTGGTGGCAAACACGCCGTTCCCTAGCCGCGTGATGTCCTTGAAACGATCGAGTATTTTGAAGCCGGCATCGGGGAGGATCTCAGCCAGCACCATATGGATGGAGTTGGTTCCTATGTCGATAACGGCGAGTTTGGACACGAGGTCATTCCAATGAATCGAGGAGTTGTAAGACAGTAAAGAAAGAGCAAGAGGCTGTCAACAATCAGACTGTTAACTTTATGTTACGAACCGGTGCCAGGAGCGACAAGGTTTAGGCTGAGGCTAGGTTGTTTGAGGCGCGAGGTTAGAAGGTCTCTGCTTCACGCCTCAAACCTCTCACCTCCATCGTTCCCGCTCAACTTAAGCCTCTACCAATCTGCCGCGCGCGTCACTCGACGATCAGATGGACGCTCCGGTTTTTTTGTCGGCATTCGCCGGAATGCTCGAAACACAGGGGGCGATCTTTCCCGTAACTGGTTGTCGTGACCTCGATGGAAAGTCCCAGTTCCTGAAGGTAGGATTTCACATTTTGGGCTCGGCGTTCGCCCAGAACGAGATTGTAGGCCGATGTGCCGAATTCATCGCCGCGCCCTTCTAAAAGCAGGCGGGCCACCCGATTGTGTTGCAGTTGCTTGGCATCGGTCTCCAGGACTCGCATTGCATCAGCCTGGAGGGCATCGCGATCAAGATCAAACAGCACGTCGTCCAATGCCCCATGGCCGAGTCCGGAGGCATTTCGAGACAAGAGCTCTGCTCGCATGGACGGATTCGTGCGCGAGTCGGTCAGTTGATCGCCCTCTGGAAGAATTTCTTTGATCGCGGGTTCCTTGATCAATTCTGCTTGTGCCAGCTCCTCTTGGCCGGATTCCGATCCCCACCACCCGCGCACCGCACAACCCTGCATGAGGAACATGGCAATGACGAACAGACTCGACACCATAATCCTGCGCGTCCGCCCCATAGACTTTCCTCCGAGTGAGAGATAAAGCTGATCCTCATCCACAGCCAGCATTATCCATGAACGCGTCTACTGCAATCGCGAATTCGCTGCTGCGACGAGCCTGGCCACGGTTTCTCGTGGCCGGCGGGCAGGCTCGCCTCTCGTAACCTCGACATATTTTTTCAAATATACCTCGGCTCCTTGAGGCTCCGCGTGCAAGACACCGCCGCCTCACTAACTCGGCGGCGTCCACAAACGTGGCGCTCATTATTCTTCGCACCGTGGACCTCGCGACGCGACTGCGCGATTTCGTCACGAACCGTCATGAATAATGCTGGCTAGCAAGCGTTACCGCTTCTTCATAAATCGGCCCGGTGTCTGTGATCGGTTTCCACTTCATGATGGCCAGCGAATCATCAACGTATCTCGGCGTTCGCATCCCGTTCAACACGCAGGTGACTCCCGGCGTACTCGCGAGGAGCCACAGCATTTTTTGGGAGAGCGAAGCCGCGCGGTGTGATGCCGGCAGCAGGGGGTCGATCATTCGCGCGACCCGTTCGGTCTGAGCTCGGCTTTTGAGAACGGCTTCCCGTTGGAATCCACGTAGCAACGTCAGCAGCTCAGGAATGTAGCGTTGACGCCATCCTTCCCATTGCTCGGCTATGTCCCCGGAAAGCTGGCGTGGAAGCAGCTGTAAGACCTGATTGATATGTGGCGCAATCATACGGTGCTCGATTTGTTCCCAATGTTCGAGCCCCTGAATCTGCGGTCGAATACGATGCAGTTCCGCGGACCAATTGAAGTATTCGGCCGGTGGCGTCCCTGTGCCGGACGATGGGATGTTCGGCGCAAGAGACGTCCGGTATTCCTGCTCGAGAGTGCCCACCGTGCTCAACTGTGGATCGATATCGATAGGTTGGCCGTCAAGCGGGAGGTCTGCCAGCCGCAACATCCGGTTCGGTTCCACCATGGCATTCAAGGGCCGATTCACCAACACCGCGATGTTGTTGAGGCGCGCGTACTCGAGAACGGTTTGCGATTGAGTGGTGCCGGTGTTGGCGGTCCTGGCGGCTCCGGCCTCGAAGAGATTCATCGGACATTGAATCACTCTAAAATGATGGCCGGACACGCCGACCGACCGGGCTGCGGCTTCGGCGGCTTGCACCATCCGAGCGAGCGACGTCGCTTCCGGATCGTCGGCTGCAGAGGTGACGGTGTTGGACGACACGCCGTAATATCGAAGGCGCCCTGCCGAGACCTGGGTTTCAAAGTAGACAAACGCGCGTTCGAGTCGACCATAGAAGTCTGTGCGAAGTTTCTCTAAGTCTGTGTCGCTACGATGCGCTGCTTCTGACAAAAAATATTCGGGATTGTGCAAAAGGCAAATATCGAGCGCTGCAAGTCCCAGACGATCCAAGGACATCGCCAGCTGATCCGCCAAGAAATCCGGATGAATGCAATGCCAAATACCGTCCCCGTACTTCACCAACTCAGGGTAGGGGCGGCCGGATTGTTCTTTGGCTTCGGCGAGCTTGAGATTCTGCCCCTGGATATATCCGATCTTGGAGACCACGATGATTTCATCGCGTCGAACCTCGCCGGAACCCACCAACTCGGCCAATACGGATCCCACCAGCCGTTCACTGTCGCCGTCGGTGTAATTCGTCGAGGTGTCGATAAGGTTGCAAGCTTCTCGTAGCCCCTTTTTCAACGCGTCGCGGTGCTCAGCGTTCTGCATATCGACACGATACGTTCCAAACCCCAACCGTGTCGTGGTCAAGCCGGTCGTGCCGAGTCCTGTGAAGCCGTTGGCCAAACCCGGTTCGCCGCTCCGTGCCATCATCCGGGAAGCATAGGATGCCGTACCCTGAACGGTGGCGGTTCCCGGGAGGCTGGTACCCTGCAGTAGTTTTGGTTCGGTTTGGCGATCCGTCGATTCAACGCGGTCGTTTTGCAATGCCTCTGCGACGGAACGGGGATCGGTGATCGGTTGCCGGCAGGTGTAATTTCGACAGATGTACAGTGTCGGCTTGCCGGAAACAGCCGGCCTGTCTTTCAAGAGTGGGAGAGACGATGATTGTCCGTGAAAACCGGTCGCCACGATACGGTTGGGAAGGTAGCAGCGTGCCACCGCTTCACGGAGGGTGTGAAGGTCATCCCTCAGCCCATCACTCACGATGGCCAGTTCCACCGGTCCTTCGGTCAGAAAATCGACCACAGTCAGACTCTTGGCGAACGCACGCGGGTAGCGGGTCATTTGCCGGCCGTACGCGCGTATGGCTGCGACCGCGGCGCGGCGCCAATCTTCGCGGTCAAAGTGGAAAGACAGTCGGGCGAGTGCCGATGCGGCGACGGCGTTCGCGCTGGGTGTGGCTCCATCGGTGCCTTCCCGGTGCCGGAGAATCAGCGATTCATGGTGCTTCGCAGTCGTATAAAATCCGCCATGTTCTTCGTCCATAAAGTCACTGATCAGGTACTCCGCCAGGCGCGCGGCTGCCTGGAGGTACGATTCGGAGGACCCAGCCTCATAGAGGTCCAGCAATCCTTCTGTCAGGTATGCATAGTCTTCAAGATACGCGTCGAGGTGGGCGCGATCGCTTCGCGATGTACGCAGCAGCCGGCCGTCCGGTTTGGCATGACTGCGTAGCAGGAAGTCGGCCGTCCGCTGGGCGCTCTCGAGATAGGCGGCATTTCCAAACACTCGGGCTGCTTCGGCCATCGCCGACAACATCATGCCGTTCCACGCGGTGATCACCTTGTCATCCAGTCCGGGCGGGATGCGCTTCCGGCGTGTTTCGTAGAGCAGGGGTTTCACCCGGGACGCGAGCTCCGTCAATTCGTCCGCCGTCAGATTCAGTTGTTTGGCCACGTCTTCGGGAGGACGTAATCGGTTGGGGATGTTCGTGTGCTCCCAATTGCCTGATTCCGTGATGTCGTAGAGGGCGCAAAACCGTCGCGTCTCTTCATCGTGTTTGAGTACGGTTCGCACATCGGCCGGAGTCCACACAAAGAACTTGCCTTCGACCCCTTCGGAGTCGGCATCCGTCGAGGAATAAAATCCCCCTTCCGATCCGGTCATTTCCCGGCGCACATAGTCGAGCACCTCGGTGGCCACTTGACGATACAGAGGCTTCTCGGTGACTTGGTAGGCCTCGACGTATACGCGGGCAAGGAGCGCGTTGTCATACAACATTTTTTCAAAATGCGGCACCAGCCATCGCGCGTCGGTTGAATAACGGGCAAAGCCGCCGCCGATATGGTCGTAGATTCCTCCGGCGGCCATCATATCCAAAGTCTTGGTGACCATCGTGAGCGTGTGGGCATTTCCCGAGCGCCGGTAGCTCCGGAGTAAGAACGACAATCCCATGGCCGGAGGAAACTTGGGCGCCGTACCGAATCCACCATTGATTTCATCGAAATCGTCTTTGAATTGAGCCACCGCTTCTTCCAGCACCGATTCGCTGATGGAGATGGGAGAGGGGAGTTGTCTCGATCCTTGTAACTGGGCCGTCAGCTCTTTGGCCTGCTCCAGGACCTCCGAAGGATGTGTTTCCCAATAGTCGGCGATCTTTTTGAGGACGGCACCAAAGCCGGGCCGGCCCCACCGGTCTTCGGGAGGGAAATACGTGCCTGCAAAAAATGGCTCCTGAGCGGGCGTGAGAAACACGGTCATCGGCCAACCGCCCTGACCATGATTCATCGTGACCGTGGCGGCCATGTAGATTTCATCGAGATCAGGCCGTTCCTCCCGGTCTACCTTGATGCAGACAAACCATCGATTCATGAGTTCCGCAATGGCCTCATTCTCAAACGACTCCCGTTCCATGACATGGCACCAATGGCAGGCGGAATAGCCGATCGAGAGCAAGATGGGTCGATTCTTCTCTTTGGCGACCTGCAGCGCCTCCGGCCCCCACGGGTACCAATCTACGGGGTTGTAGGCATGCTGTAGCAAGTAGGGACTCGTCTCATGAATGAGCCGATTGGGGGTTCGTTTCTCAGAAGCGGAAGACATTGGATCAACGTAGCATCGCAATGAGAACAGCGTCAACGGCGAAGGGAGACTCGTGAAGCGTATTTCGTGAAGCGTGAAGCGCAGGACGGAAAGAATGGGTTGTTCATCCTTGCTTGCGAGATACGAGCTACGCTTCACGAACATCTGTGGTAGGCTTGAGAATAGGGAGACCACGATGAATATGGCTGAGATCGGTCCCTACTCCAATTACCGGTTGACTGTCCGATTGGAACTCGCGAATACACCCGGCATCTTTGCCAAAGTTGCGGCGCTGTTGGCGGAAGAACAGGCCAATCTGGGAGCCGTCGATCTCGTCTCGGCGACAAAGACTCGCATGGTTCGGGATATCACCTTCGATGTTCAGAATGAGGAACACGGCGAAAAAGTTCTCGCACGGCTGGGTGAACTGCCCGATGTCACCGTGCTGTCGGCGTCCGATCGTATCTTCCTTCTCCATCTTGGGGGAAAAATTCGAGTGGAAAGTAAGTTGCCGATCAGTACGAGGAACGTCCTTTCAATGGTCTATACCCCGGGAGTCGGTCGCGTGTCTCAGGCAATCGCGAAAGATAAGTCGAAAGTCTATACCTTTACGAGTAAGAGCAACAGCGTCGCGGTCGTCTCGGACGGGTCTGCGGTATTGGGGCTGGGTAACCTTGGCCCGGAAGCGGCTCTCCCTGTCCTGGAAGGTAAGGTGATGCTGTTTAAAGAATTGGCGAGTATCGATGCATGGCCGATCTGTGTGAGTACTCAAGATCCGGACGACATCGTGCGAATCGTTCAAGGAATTGCGCCAGGATTCGGCGGGATCAATTTGGAAGACATCAGCTCCCCGCGGTGCTTTGAGATCGAGCGTAAACTTAAACAAGTTCTTGATGTTCCAGTGATGCATGACGATCAGCATGGCACGGCCGTGGTCCTCTTGGCGGCGTTGACCAATGCGCTGAGGATGACAGGCAAACAGCTGGAACAGGTTCGAATCGTCGTCAATGGTCTCGGCGCTGCGGGAACGGCGTGCTGCCGCATGTTGTTGGCTGCCGGCGCGGCTCACGTACTGGGATGCGACAAGGAGGGCATCATTCTCTACGGCGAGGCCGAGCAATTACGAGCCTGTCGAACCGATCTTCGTGCCTGTTTGACGCGTGACAGGCCGAAAGGAACGTTGCGGGATGCGTTGAAGGGTGCCGATGTCTTTATCGGGTTGTCCGTCGGCAATGTGCTGACTGCGGCCGATCTCGATTTGATGGTTGCCGATCGAATCGTCTTTGCGTTGGCCAACCCCGATCCGGAGATTCCGCCGGAGCTGGGAATCGTTCACGCCGCGATCTTTGCGACCGGGCGATCGGATTATCCGAATCAGATCAACAATGCGCTTGCGTTTCCCGGTATCTTCCGTGGCGCGCTCGATGTTCAGGCCAGCGAGATCAACGAGGCTATGAAATTGGCCGCGGCGGAGGCCATCGCGCACGTGATTCCGGAAGGCACGTTGAGCGAGGACTATATCATCCCCAGCGTGTTCGATAAGGAAGTTGTTCCGCGGGTCGCACGGGCGGTCGCCGCTGCCGCGCGAGTCAGCGGTGTGGCCAGAAGACGGGCCAAGGCGGACGATCCCTCCATCGTGGAATAAGCTTTACTGAAAATAAACAGTCTCCTACAGCCTTCAGGCTGCCGATATGGCTGTGGTACAATGCGCCTTCCTGAGGGCCGAGGAAGCTATGCCGTTTTCGACCGCAAAATTTCTAAAATTCCGAAGCGGGATGCAGAAGCGCATCGGATCACTGCGTGTAAAGACTGAAGACAGTCTGGAATGTGCCGTCGAGACGATGATGGAAGAACGCGTCGACGGTTTCTTTCAGGTGGAACAGGGACTCGAGGAAATCATCAAGTCGCTCGTCGAAATCGAGGAAGAATTGGAGACGATTCGGGATTTGGCCGGTGCCATGCGTCTGGAGTCTCGGCTGGAGTTCGTCGAAGAGCGACTGGTCGTTGATGTCCAGCGCTTCGGCGTAGGTGCCGCCAAAGCCCGGTAACTC
>CAZPNQ010000026.1:0-22487 GCA_964587955.1 uncultured Nitrospira sp. | reverse complement strand
GTCGAAGAGCGATGGGATGAGTTCGACAGCGAAATTCGTGAACGTCCCCGGCGGCGCCGCAAGCGAGTCAGTCTCGCCGATATGCTCAAAGCCGCCAGTGGAACTGGACAGCTGTCAGAAAGCCCTCACGCGGTGAATAACGCGTTGGACGCCTATGCGATTATGGGTGTCGAGTTCGGCAGCTCTCTCGCCGATGTCACCGCAGCATTTCGGACCAAGGCGAAACAGCTCCATCCTGATGCCAATAACGGCGATCGCAGCTCTGAACCGGAACTCCGCCGCATGCTGGAAGCCTATCAGTTCTTGAAGGAATATCTCAGTCTCAGCAATACGGAACCTATGGCGCCTCCCGGTCGTTCCTACAGCCCATCCGAGTGAGGCACCCGTGACGATGTCTATTCCACATCAGTACATCACGAACGCGACCGCCCTAGGTGAATTATGCGAGCAGTTACGGGACAGCCCGCGCTTGGCGCTCGATACGGAGTTTGTGGGCGAAGAGACCTTTGTCCCGAAGCTTGAACTCATTCAAGTTGCAACCGAGCGCACGGCGGCCATCATCGATTTTCCAGCCGTTCTGTCGGGAGGAGCCCTCGACGGGTTCTGGGAGATTGTCTGCGATTCGAGGATTCAGAAGGTGGTGCATGCAGGACGGCAAGACCTGGATCTCTTCGCAGTCCACGCCGGGCAAATTCCGAAACCCTTCTTCGACACCCAGATCGCCGCGGCGATGGTCGGCTTCGGGCCTCAAGTCGCCTATGCCAACCTGGTCCAACGAGTGCACGGAAAGAGGCTGGACAAAGCGCATACCTTTACGAACTGGAGTGCCCGCCCATTGTCCCAAGATCAACTGGACTATGCGCTGGAGGATGTGACGTTTTTACTGGCCATACACGACCATCTGTACGGCCGCTTATCGAAACTTGGAAGGCTCCAGTGGGTCCATGAAGAGTTCTCTCGTCTTGAAGGTGTGGTCGGCGAGACTCGTCGGGAACCTCAAGAGCGCTACCAACGCATACGAGGATGGGATCAGCTGAAGCCAAAATCGGCCGTGGTGCTCCGGGAACTTGCAGCCTGGCGAGAGGGGGAAGCGAAACGGAGAAACGTGCCCCGAAGCCGGGTCGTGCGAGACGAAGTGCTGCTCCAGCTGGCGCGGCATCCTCCACGACATCAAGATGAGTTGCGCAAAGTGCGAGGTCTCCACACTTCGGAAATCGACCGCAATGGAGAATCGATTCTAGCCACCATTCAAGCGGCGCTTGCGCTTCCCCCCTCGGCGTGGCCTGCGATGACCAAGGAGCGAAAGCCCGAGGCGGAATCGAATGGGCTTGTCGAGCTGCTCCAGGCGATCGTCAAGGCGCGAGCTCTCGAAGAAGAGATTGCGCCGACCTTATTGGCAACCACGGCAGACCTCCAGGAATTGGTCGATGCCAAGACGAATCGATCGGCTCTGGACCTCCCGCTCTTGAAGGGGTGGAGGCGAATCTTGGTGGGTGATCTCTTGCTCGATGCGCTGGACGGGAAGGTCGCCTTCAGTGTTGATCAACGTTCACGGTCGATTCGGTGGTCGCCGTCCGAACAGACCATCGATCATTGATCTACCTACAGGAGCTTCTTGATCGAGTCCGCCGGTCTTGCGAGTATGGCCTGGTCACCTTTCTCCACGATCGGCCGTTGAATAAGATCCGGGTGTTTCACCATCAGATCGAGGAGCTCATCGTCGGAGAGCTGCTGCTTTGCCAGGCTCAGCTCACGGTACAGATCTTCTTTGGTTCGAAGCACGTCTTTGGGAGAGAGGCCTGCCTTCTTCAGGAGCGTTTTTAACTGCGCTTTGGTAAACGAGCGCTCGTAGTAGTTGACGACGGTGAAAGGCTTCCCGCTGTCCTTGAGCAATTGTACGGCTTGTCGGCATGTCGTGCAGGTCGGTTTGTGATAGATCGTGATATCGGCCATAGTCACTCCTTGGTGAGAAAACGCCTCTTGACGATTTTTTTCAGTCTATGTTTAGATCCGGTCAGTAATGCGCTCGTAGTAAGGTCTCATATGCCGTGGGTTGGAACCAGCTCCGCCGGTCAGTTTGCCTGTGCCACTGCCTCCCAGCGAACGCTGAAGGAGCTCCGTATCAAGCGGAAGGGGCAGCCGGTTTTTGTCCTTGGGCATGTGCTCGCTCGCAAAGGTCATGAAGCCCTCTTTGAAGCCTTCAACGATCGGCTCGCCGTCGTGAAGTTCAGTGATGAGAGACTCCTGGGGTACGACCCTCAAGAGCTCCTTCTTCCTACCGAAATCGATGAACACGGTGTTCCATATTTTGAAATTCGGCCATGCCGATCCTGTGGGACGCTTTTCCCTCTGACCATGGATGAACGGGAGTCCGACCAGGAGCCGGAGCAGTGCCAGGACTGCACGGCCTGATTAGCAGGCTGTTGAAAAAGTCCGCCAGCGGCGTTCTCGCGGGACACTGCCGCCTCACCATCTCGGCGGCGTTCACAAACTTGCCGCGCCTTATTCGGCGCGGCGTGAACCTCAGAGGCTCAACGTACCGAAGCGTACGCCTCGCCCCTTCGCTCGCTGCGGCCTTGCTGGACGGACTTTTTGACCAGCCTGCGAGCTCTTGTGAGATGACCCGGACCACTCGATCTCTTGTTTTGCCAGACTTGCAGATCACATTGTCCTTTTCAACATCCTGGTAGATGTTAATCGACAAAAGGTGCCACTTCCAGGGCCTTTTTCAGCAGGCAATCTCCCGCGACCCCCTGCAATACCATCGGTAACATGGCGGCATCGATGGCACGCACTGAGTGTACACGGAATCCCTCCGGAGATTTCTGCCCTTCGAGTTTGAGGGCGTGACAGATTTCCAGGGTCTTCCATACTAAATTGGAGAGAATCTGGTCGGATGCCAGCAACGTCATGTCCGTGACCGTCCCCTCGATCGCGACCTTTGCCGCAATCCGAGTCTTATCCTTGGGGGGAGCGCTGACCATGGCGAATGCGATCATGGCGTCGTCTGCCACGGCAGACGACGCCATGGTGATTCCCGCCGGAACGAACAGGACGTACCACACCATGACCATTGGTCGTATCATCCACGTCTCTGTCCCTTACCTAGGAGCCTGTCCGACATTGACCGTTCTACTGCGGTGAACGATGTATCGGCATCTGCTTCGTTCTCGGCCCCGAAAAATCCTCAACGTATTCAGTGAATACGCTTCCGGTTTTTCGTGACCTGTGGTCTTGCATCTGCCGGCACCTCCTTCACCTCGTCACGAACGGCAATGTCGGACAGGCTCCTAGCATCTCGAACATGCGACAATCTTCTTCCTTCGCCAATGTCTCACTGAGTATGCCAAGCGCGATTTTCCATTG
The DNA here is from genome assembly GCA_964587955.1 of uncultured Nitrospira sp. Taxonomy (GTDB): domain Bacteria; phylum Nitrospirota; class Nitrospiria; order Nitrospirales; family Nitrospiraceae; genus Nitrospira_D. Next base: position 19,121 of record CAZPNQ010000026.1, on the reverse strand, counting down.
CAAGAATGGCGGAGAGCCATGGTAGGTTAAAGAGAAGCATCAGAAGCATTTGTTTCGTACGAGGTCAGCCATGCCCCATGATTTCATGCCGGGATTAGCCGGTGTTCCTGCCGCGACCTCATCGATCAGCGATGTCGACGGTCAACGCGGCGTGCTGGAGTACCGCGGGATTCGAGTCGAAACACTGTGTTCGAAATCATCGTACCTGGAAACCGCGTATCTTCTTCTGTTCGGACATCTTCCGTCAGCCACTGAATTTCAACGGTGGGTGATCGACATCACCCATCATCGGCGCGTCAAGTTCCGCATCATCGATTTGTTGAAAATCCTACCTGAGTCGGGGCATCCCATGGATGCGCTTCAGGCTGCAGTGGCGGCACTCGGGATGTTTTATCCGGGCCGCAACGTCAAAGACGTCGAGAATAATTATTGGAGCACGGTCCGACTTGTTGCCAAACTGCCGACGATTGTCGCCGCCTGGGCGCGGCTTCGACACGGTGACGATCCAATCGCACCTCGCGACGATCTTGGGTTTAGCGAAAATTTTTTCTACATGCTGACGGAGTCCGTGGCTCCGCCATTGTGGGCTGAAGTCTTCGATGATTGCCTGATCCTCCACGCCGAACACACCATGAATGCCTCAACCTTTACGGGACTGGTCACCGCGTCAACTCTGGCCGACCCCTATACGGTTGTGGCTTCGTCGATCGGCGCCTTGAAAGGTCCACTACACGGAGGCGCAAACGAAGAAGTAGTGGTGATGCTGAGGGAGATCGGCACTCCGAATAAGGCGCGGCCGTATGTCGAACGAACTTTACAACATAACAAGAAACTCATGGGGTTCGGCCATCGAGTCTATAAGGTGAAAGACCCCCGGGCCACGGTTCTTCAGGAACTCTCTCGACGCTTGTTCAAAGAGAGCGGAAGCTCGCCGCTGTATGAAGTTGCGTTGGAAGTGGAAAAGGCGGCAGGGACGTTGCTCGACAAGAAAGGGATCTATCCCAACGTCGATTTTTACTCCGGCATCATTTACGACAAGATGGGAATCGACGTCGACCTGTTTACGCCGCTCTTTGCCATGTCGCGGGTGTCAGGCTGGTTGGCCCATTGGCTCGAACAGTTGCGCGAAAATAAACTGTTCAGACCGGACCAGATCTACGCCGGCGAGCATAATCGGCCCTATGTGCCCATCGAGCAGCGTGAGGCTGGGGTCAAAGGCTCAGGTTAAGGTCTAGGTTGAGCCGGGACGATGGAGGTTGGAGGTGTGAGGCGTGAAGCAGCGACCTCTAACCTCATGCCTCAAACAACTTAGCCTCAACCTTTCCCTCCTTGACTTTCCCATCGATCGATTTATCTAAAGCTCAGACAGTTGAGCGGCGCGCCAGTAAGCTAACCAAGACAATCATAAAGATATAGATACGAAGGAGGTCGTTATGACACTCGTACGATGGGATCCGTTTCGTGAGTTGGAGGAAGTTTCAAGTCAGCTGAATCGGATGTTTGCGCGTCCTGCAGCGCGAACGAATGGGAACGGTAAGGAAACCATGATCGTCGCGGACTGGACACCGTCGGTCGACATTAGTGAGACCGAAGGGGAATATCTGATTAAGGCCGAGATTCCGGATGTGAAGAAAGAAGACGTGAAGGTGATCCTTGAGGACGGTGTGCTCACCATTCAGGGCGAGCGCAAACACGAGAAGGAAGAAAAGGGGAAAAAGTTCCATCGGATCGAGCGATCCTACGGCAGCTTTGTCCGTACGTTCTCCTTACCCGACGTGATTGATGAAGAGAAAGTGAAAGCCGAGTTCAAGGATGGAGTGCTCAACCTCCACCTGCCGAAGTCGGAGAAGGCGAAACCAAGGGCCATCGACGTCAAGGTGGCGTAAGCTGGTCCGAAAGATTTCTTCGAACAAAGGCCCGCCTCACCAGGCGGGCCTTTTCGTTTTCACATTCCGAAAGACCGTACCACTTCGTATATCGAACACGAAGGTCCAATTGGATCTACTCGATAGAGACATCTTGCGGGATTGTGTCTATAAAGAAAACGAGTAAAGTCCTCCCTCTAGGATTGGTAGAACTTTTTCCAGTGCCGGCTTTGACCACATGAAAAGGAGGTGTAGCCACTGTTACAGATCAGTTAGGAAGGCGTGTCGACCTTCCGCCTAGCCGTTGAACCTGTTCAAACACCCACATGTTTGAGGAGGCAAAAATGAAAGCTTTCAGCTATTCGCTGATGACCGTCGGAATGGCACTGGTGCTTGGGGGTGTCGTGGCCGTCTTCGATTTCGACCAGCCTTCGGACGTGTTTTCGTTGGCTTGGTGGATGATCGTGAGTGGATGGTGCCTTGCATTGACCGGCATGGGAATGGACATCTTGCAAGTGTTCAAGATAGTCAAATCTCAATCAACCTTCCTGTTCCAACCGGAAACCAATACGACTGAAGGAGTTGAGGGAGAAGTCACTCGGATGTGATAATTTAGGAAGAACTCATCCCAACGTCGCATGACTCGGTGGTCTATTTATTCCTCGCTACCCCCCGTTCCTGCATCACCAATTCCCATGCCCCTTCGTCGATATTCAGGAGGAGTCTGCCTCATGCTCTTGTGAAAGTCGGCAGGGTAAGTTTATCATGACGCCCGCTAGCAGTTGGAACCTCTTACACATGGAGCATCGTGCATGAAAAAGGATCATCACAATCCGTCCGCATCGACTCGAATTGAACGGGATACTATGGGAGAACTGGCCGTTCCCGTTGAGGCCTATTATGGAGTGCAGACAGCGAGGGCGATCGAGAATTTCCCGATCAGCTCGCTCCGTATGCCTCGGTCGGTTATTCGAGCTATGGGGATGGTCAAGCGGGCCGCAGCCACTGTGAACCACTCTCTTGGATTGCTGGACAAGAAGCCTGCTGAAGCGATCAAACAGGCGTCAACCGAGGTGGTCGATGGCAAGCTGGATGCCGAGTTTCCCGTGGATATTTTCCAGACGGGGTCCGGTACGTCCACCAACATGAACACGAACGAGGTGATCTCCAACCGCGCGACCGAACTGCTCGGTGGCGCGCGCGGCAGCAAGCTCGTGCATCCGAACGACCACGTGAATTTGGGCCAATCGAGCAACGACGTCATTCCCACGGCTATTCACATTGCTGCGTCAGAATTGATGCAGCAGCAGCTCTTGCCGTCACTGACTCGATTGCACAAGGCATTGAAGGGCAAGGCCAGGGAGTTCGATAAGATCGTGAAGATCGGACGCACCCATTTGCAAGACGCCACGCCGGTTCGACTCGGGCAGGAATTCAGCGGCTACGCTCGACAGATCGAACTTGGTATCCAGAGGGTCAGACAGGCGCAAGAGGCGTTAAGCGAGGTGGCCTTGGGAGGCACCGCCGTCGGTACGGGTTTGAACTGCCATCCGAAGTTTTCTGCCAAGGTCATGGCTATCGTTTCAAGAGAAACCGGCTGCTCGTTCAAAGAAGCCAAGAATCATTTTGAGGCGCAGTCGGCGCAGGATTCACTGGTGGAAGCCAGTGGACACTTACGGACCCTTGCAGTCAGTCTCATGAAGATCGCCAATGATATTCGCTGGCTAGGGTCCGGGCCACGCTGTGGACTCGGCGAAATCAATCTGCCCGAGACGCAGCCCGGTTCGTCGATCATGCCGGGGAAGGTCAATCCTGTCATCGCCGAATCCGTCACGATGGTCTGTGCCCAGGTGATTGGGAACGATGTCACGGTCACGGTCGGAGGTCAGGCAGCAAATTTTGAGCTCATCGTGATGATGCCGGTCATGGCATACAATCTCTTGCAATCCATCGAGCTTCTTGCAACGGCCTCCAATAATTTCTCGGCCAAGTGTATTGAAGGGATCAAGGCGAACGAAGAACGCTGCAAGAGCCTCATCGAAGAAAGCCTGGCCATGTGTACGGCTCTGGCTCCGGAGATCGGCTACGAGGCAGCGGCGAAACTGGCCAAGGACGCGTATAAATCCGGAAAGACGGTGAGGCAGGTGGCGAAAGATCAGAAGGTCCTATCCGACAAACGTTTGGCCGAACTCCTCGATCCCTGGCGCATGACGGAACCAGGCGGGCCGGTGGGAAGTGCGGGAGGATAGCCGGACGACAAGCAGGTATTGCCTTACGGCAGTCGGTCTGTATACTGAAACATCATGAGTTCCGCCGTCGCCAGTCATCCATTCATGATCGGCCTTCTGGTGTTGCAGGTTTCCGGTGTGCTCTCCGGATGTACCACAACAGGACGACAATCGGTGCAAGATGAAAAGAGCATAATTCCCACCATGGGCACACGGGCGGCACATTGCTGCGCCTTGGCCAAGGGAATCCCGCGGCAGACGGAACTGGCAAAGACAGCGGTGCGATTTGTCGGACAGTCCCGCGTTCAGGTAGGCGGACGGAACTATGCTCCGGATTGCTCCGGCTTTGTCCGGGGTGTCTATGCCTCGCAGCGTGTCGATTTGTATGATGGGTTGGGCGAGCTCGATGGGGGCAACGGCGTCGGGCGTATCTTCACCCATGTGATGCAACATGGACGAATTCATTATGGCCCGACCGTCCATCCTGGCGATTTGGTCTTTTTTCACAACACGTGGGATTTCAATCGGGACGGATTGCCGAACGACCCGCTCACGCATGTGGGTGTCGTTGAAAAGGTGGATGGGGACGGCACCGTGGTGTTCGTCAGTTCGGTTTCCGCGGGGATTCAACGATATCGGATGAATCTCAAGTCCCCCGACGCACACAAGGCTGCGGACGGACGAGTCATAAACGATTTCCTACGGCGCAAGCACGTAGGGGACACCAAGGGGACGTATTACCTGGCGGGACGATTGTTTGCCGCTTTTGGAACTCTTGCCCGTTAACGCATATGCCGGCTTCCATCATGTCCATCATGTCCTTCTGAGCTTGAACAACCCCTATTGTCAGCATGGCGATCCCATCTTTTCTTCTCAGAGAACGCGGACTAAGAACGCGTTCGGAAATAGGCGATGCATACCGATGACAACTGAATCAATGCAGACTTCGACGGACACGGCGCAACTCAAGATTATTCCGATCATTGCCAAAGAGCTCGGTGTCGGAACCCATCAGGTGAGTGCCGCCGTGACGCTGCTCGATGGCGGAGCCACGGTTCCATTCATCGCGCGCTATCGGAAAGAGACGACCGGCAATCTGGACGATACACAACTGCGTTTGCTGGAAGATCGACTGCGCTATCTTCGCGAATTGGAAGAGCGGCGTGCCGCCGTTCTGTCCTCGATTGAGGAGCAAGGCAAGCTGACTGACGCATTGCGTGCGAGTATCGACTCCGCCACGACCAAGCAAGCCGTTGAAGATCTGTACCTGCCCTTCAAGCCTAAACGGCGCACGCGCGCGCAGATTGCACGCGAGGCAGGACTGGAGCCGTTGGCGGATGGCCTGTTGGCCGATCCCATGTTGCATCCGGAACAGGAAGCGCTTCGGTACATTCGCGTCATACCGGCTGCCGAAGGGATAGAGGCGATCAATGTGCCCGATGCAAAAACGGCAATGGAAGGGGCGCGGGACATTCTGATGGAGCGGTTCTCAGAAACGGCCGGCTTGTTGGCGACGCTCCGAACGCGGCTGTGGGACCAAGGGATTCTGACCTCGACGGTCATGAAAGACAAGGAAACAGCCGAAGAAGAGAAGTTCCGCGATTACTATGCCTATGCGGAGCCGATCAAGACGATCCCGTCACATCGTGCACTCGCGCTGTTCCGAGGCCGTACCCTGGGAGTCTTGAGGCTGGAGTTAGGTTTGGGAGAGACACTTGAGGCGATGGTCCCTCATCCCTGCGTCGCGATGATCGCTGCTCATGCACGCATCGAAGATCGCGGTCGCCCTGCGGACAGATGGCTGGCCGGCATATGCGAATGGACGTGGCGCGTCAAGATTCATCTACAGCTCAGTACTGAACTGTTGGTGCAATTGCGCGACGCGGCCGAGGCCGAAGCGATCAAAATTTTTGCCAGAAATCTCCATGAATTGTTATTGGCGGCGCCGGCCGGACCCAAGGTCATTCTCGGCTTGGATCCCGGCATTCGCACCGGCTGTAAAGTGGCCGTGGTCGAGACCACCGGAAGATTATTGGCGACGGAAACGATCTATCCGCACCAGCCTCGAAACGACTGGAAGGGAGCGGTGGAAACGCTCGTTCGTCTTGTCATTCGCCACGGCGTGGAATTATTGGCGATCGGTAACGGGACGGCGAGCCGGGAGACGGAGAAATTGGCGGGCGAAGTGATCAAGCTGATCGCGGGGCAGAAGCCTGAGTGCAAACTGGAAAAAATAGTGGTGAGTGAAGCAGGCGCCTCGGTGTATTCGGCATCGGCCTTTGCCGCAGCAGAGTTTCCCGAGTTGGATGTCAGTTTGCGGGGGGCGGTGTCTATTGCCAGACGCTTACAAGATCCATTGGCCGAGTTGGTCAAAATTGAGCCGAAGGCGATCGGAGTCGGTCAATATCAGCACGATGTCGATCAGCGGGCTTTGGCGCGGTCACTCGATGCGACGGTCGAAGATTGTGTAAATGCCGTCGGCGTGAATGTCAATACGGCATCGGTGCCATTGTTGGAACGGGTGTCGGGCCTCAATAAGGCATTGGCCAAGAATATTGTGGACTATCGGAATGCGAACGGACCCTTTCCAAACCGGACTGCCATCCGCAAAGTCCCGCGTCTTGGTGAAAAAACTTTTGAGCAGGCGGCAGGCTTCTTGCGGATTCCTGATGGCGACAATCCCTTAGATCGGTCCGCGGTGCATCCGGAGGCCTATCCTGTGGTCGAACGTATTCTCATGAAACTTGGAAGCGGAATCGCCGAGCTGATGCGCCAACCGACTGCCTTGAAGGGATTGTCGCCGGCTGATTTTATCGATGAGAAGTTCGGCTTGCCGACGGTGCAAGACATTCTCACAGAGCTTGAAAAACCAGGGCGCGACCCACGTCCTGAATTCAAGACGGCAGTCTTCCGCGAGGGAGTCGAGTCCTTGAGTGACTTACAGCCCGGCATGGTGTTGGAAGGCGTGATCACGAATGTCGCGGCGTTCGGTGCCTTCGTCGATATCGGGGTGCATCAGGATGGGCTTGTGCACGTATCAGCGCTGGCCAATAGATTCGTCAAAGATCCTCACGAGGTTGTCAAGCCGGGACAGGTCGTCAAGGTGAAGGTGATCGACGTCGATCTCAAGCGCCAGCGGATTTCGCTGACTATGCGTCTGGAGGATACGGCAAACCGCCCGTCTACTTCGGCACAGCTCGGAAGCGAAGCCGCACGTGACTCGCGCGGTCGTAGGCCGTCGGCATCCGGCCAGGCACCCTCACGAGCGCCTCAGCCGATCGGTGCCATGGCCCTGGCGTTAGCAAAGGCGAGACAGAAGTCGTAGTGCCTCCCTTTCATACGGGCAGTCAACTGATCCGATGATGTCAGCCCGCTCGCCATGTCGACGGAATTAATTCCGTACGCTAAGGTATGGCATACAAGTGTAAGAAAGGAACGGTCATGATCGTCACGCTCAACAGGAAGGGACAAACGACCATTCCCAAACCGATTCGAGACCATCTCGGCCTGCATGCCGGAGATCAACTCGATTTTGTCATTGAGTCTGACGGGCGTGTGACCTTGCGCCCCGCCACCATCGACGTGATGGATCTCGCTGGCCTCTTGCGTCAAAAGGGCAAAAAGGTACTCTCGATTGAAGAAATGCAGCGCGGGATTTTGAAAGGGGCGACCCGACACGCCAGATAGTCACGATCGATACGAATGTTCTTGTGCGGTTCCTCACGAAGGACGATCCAGAACCAAACTCGGCGGGTGCAGCGGTGTTTCGCGGCTGCAAAGGATCAGGACGAATCCTTGTTTCTCAATCAGATCGTTCTCTGTGAGTGTGTCTGGGTGCTCAGCTACAGTTACGGGTTTCCCAAAGCTGCTCTGGTCGATGTGTTGGATCGACTCCTTGCCACCAAACAGTTCGTCATCGAAGACAAGCCGTCGGTGTGGGCTGCAGTTGCTGACTATCGAACCTCACAGGCCGATTTTGCGGATTGCTTGATCGGTGTCAAGAATCGAAACGCAGGCTGTGAGACCACGGTCACGTTGGATCAGGGGACTGCGAAGCTCACCACTTTTCGTCGACTGTAGATTCAATACGACTGCTATCCGTATTTGATTTTCAATGACACGATACCGATCTGAAGAAGAAGCGTCACCGCATTGGCAAGAATCACAGGCAGAGAATCAATCCAGATTCCATAGATCAGCCACAACAGCACGCCCGTGCTGAAGGTCACGATCATCCCCCAGGACAGATCGCCGGTTGATCTGGATTTCCATGCCTTCGCGAGTTGAGGAATAAAGGCGACCGTCGTCAGTGTTCCGGCCGTCAATCCCAGCAGCATGCTTCCGTCCATTTTCTACACCGGCCATTTCTCCTCGTTCCACGCCATTTCCCAAAACATCCACTCGTACCTCGAGCTGATGATGAAGGATTCTTCCATTCGCTGTTTTTCTTCTTTCCCGGCCGTCTTGGCCCATTGATCGACTTTCTTCCGCATCCATAGCTGGACTTCGGCAAATTCCGGTGAAGCATAGAGCATCAGCCAGTCACGGTAGGGATGATGCTTATGTGGTGGGCCTTTCTTCAAGAGATGTTGTCCGACCACGCAGTAGACCCACGCGCAGGGAAGAGCGACGACCGTGATCTCTGCTGCGGTTCCTGAAGCAGCCACGGCCAGCATATGTCTGGTGTACGCATGGTTCGTCGGTGCCATCGGCACGGATGTCATTTGCTTGGCCGTCAGCTCCCATTTCTTTCCATAGCTCTCATGCAGGCTCCGCTCTACGACGATCGTGTCTTCTGCCAGCTTGTTGAGTCGCAAGGCTGTGTCCGAGTCAGGAGCCTTTACTGCGGCAGCAGAAAACACACGCGCCAGATCGCCAAGAAACCGCGCGTCCTGCAGGATGTAATACTTGAATTTATGTTCAGGCAGTGTGCCGTTACCGAGCGCCACGACAAAGGGATGACTTAGTTGAGCTTCCCAGACGGAAGTTGCGAGTTTGCGAAGGTGACTTGAAAATGACATGGAGTTCCTCCCCTGAGACTGAAAACCTTTCAGTATTGAATCATATGTGCCGAGTTCCAGTGCACACTCAGCACGCAAAACCCGAAACCCAAAACTTGTTCAGAACACTAAACGTACGGAATCCAAGGCCTCGATGTACGATTCATGCCGTCGAGGGCGGCGACCTTGTAACATTCCGCCAACGTCGGATAGTTGAAGACCGTATCGATAAAGTAGTCGATCTTGCCGTGAAAGGCCATGACTGCCTGGCCGATGTGAATCAGTTCCGTGGCTCCCTCGCCAATGACATGAACGCCTAAGAGATGTCTGGTGTGTCGATGAAACAGTATCTTCAACATGCCGGTTTCATCGCCGATGAGTTGTCCACGGGCGATTTCTTTATAGCGGGCGATGCCGACTCCGTAGGGCACTTCTGCCTGTTTGAGCTCTTCCTCGGTTCGACCCACCATGGAGATTTCCGGAATGGCATAGATGCCGTAGGGAAGAAGCGAGGTGTCTGTACGGTCCGGATAGCCGAAGGCGTGGCAGGCGGCGTGGCGGCCCTGCTGCATTGACGTCGATGCGAGGGCTGGAAAGCCGATGACGTCGCCGACCGCATAGATGTGTGGAATCGCGGTTTGAAAGTGTTCGTTGACGGTCAAGCGTCCGCGCTCATCGGATTTCAACGCGATGACTTGGAGATTCAACGATTGTGTCGCGCCGATCCGCCCGATTGCGTACATGAGGGTTGAGGTTTGAATCGAATGGTTGTGGCGAAGGGACACGTGGATGGACTTAGTCCATACTTTCTCGATCCCGAGAACTTCTTCATCGTGATAGAGCGTGACTCCCAGGTTCTGCATGTGTTGCTGGAGCGTTTCAATGATCTCAGCATCGACGAATTCCATCAGCCGCGGGCGTTTATCGATGAGTGTGACAGGGATTCCCAGCGCGGCGAGAACTGAGGCGTACTCCGTCCCGATCACCCCACCTCCGACGATGACGATGGAATTCGGGATGTGCTTCAGAGAAAGGAGACCGTCCGTGTCGATGACGGTGTTGCCGTCGAACGGAATGTCCGGAGGCCGAGCAGGTTCCGTTCCCGCCGCGACGACGATGAAATCCGCCGTGAGCTCGAACGCCCCGTGATCCTGTTGAATGTGCAGACGATGTGGATCCAGAAAGCTGGCAGAGCCGAAAAACATATCGACCTGATTCCGAGCCATCTGATTCTGTACGGTCTGAATCTCGTGCGTGATGATATGATTGGTTCGGAAGGCAAGGTCCTCGATCGTAATTTTCTTTTTTAACCGGTACGCCCCCCCGTAGATGCTGCGCTGACGAAATCCGGAGAGGTAGAGTACCGCTTCGCGGAAGGATTTGCTCGGAATGGTTCCGGTATTGATGCAGACTCCTCCGACAACCGTTCTTCGCTCGATGATCCCAACCTTCTTGCTGAGCTTGGCTGCCTGAATCGCAGCCTTTTGGCCGGCAGGTCCCGTACCGATGACGAGTAGATCGTAATGAGCCATGGGTGGGGAAGGTTTAGGCTGAAGCTAAGTTGTTTGAGGTGCGAGGTTAGAGGTCGCTACTTCAGGCCTCAAACCTCCATCGTCCCCGGCTCACCGCGCCACAACCTCGACCTGTTAATCGTATCAGCTTTCCGTCACCAATCGGCGAGCAAATTTGAAGGCTTCTTCCATGTCGGGCAATTGGGAGAGTTCCGGAGTGATTTGAAGATAACGAATCGTGTTCGTCTTGTCGACGACCATGACCGCTCTCGCCAAAATGTTCGGACCGTCCAAGAAGAGACCATGGGTTTTCCCGAATTCGGCTCCCCGATAGTCTGATAAAAAGGTGACGTTGGCGATCTTCGATTCTCGGGCAAATCGTTTCTGAGCGAAGGGCGTATCGACACTCACGGTGATGAGTTCCACCATCTTATCGATGCCTTTATTCAGCTCACTCAGATGATGCGTTTGTTGTTCACACACGGGGGTATCCAGCGAGGGGACCACGCTGATGATGCGGACTTTCCCCGCACCTTTCGTCTGCACGATGTTCACGAGGGACAAATCGTTCTGCGTCACTTTGACATCGCGGAGCATGTCGCCGATCTTTACTCCGTTGCCTTCAAGTGCGAGTGCGTTGCCTTTGAACAGGACCGTGTTGCCTTCGCCTGCACTTGCGCTTCCGTCAGCCACGGGCATATTTTTGTAGGAGAAGCCGGCGCCGGACGATCTTCCCAGCGTCTGGCATCCGACGAGGCCAAGGGACAGGCACAGCATGGTGCCGATAAAACCAACATGTCTCGTCCTCATCGAAGGCTCCTTTCTGAAATGTGTGAAGGGTATTCTCCTCGGGCTCTGTATTCAGGGTGATGATTGAATATACGCGATCAGCGATCGGTTGACCAGATCCGGGCGTTCCCATTGCGGCATATGACCGGCATTCGGGATCTGTACGAACTTCGATCCACGAATCCTCTGGTGAAGTTCTTCACCCACGGCCAAAGGAAACAGCCGGTCGTATTCACCCCAGATGATCATGGTCGGAGGTGTGATGGCACTGACGTGTGGAGCAAAATCGGTTTCCCAGGAAGGGAGGGCGTTTCTGGCAGCCATGATGGGTTTGATGATGCCGGGGCGTCGACGATTGTGGTTGGATCGTTCGATGACGGCCGGTGTGAGAAGCGTGTGATCGTGGACGATTTCTTTCAGCACAGACTCAGTGACCAGCCCGCCGAACAGCCAGTTCCCGAAGGCGACCAGCAAGGAAGGGGCGCGAGATCCCAGAGCTTGCCTGAATGACCGGCTCGTGAGCTTGGCCATGACATCAGACGGTAATCCGCTGATGAGCACGAGTTTGTCGACGCGGGTGGGGTGGGTTAATGCCATTCCGATGGCCAACCCGGCACCCATGGAATTGCCGACCAGTGTGGCGTGAGGAATCTGGAGGGCGTCCATGAATCCGATACAAAAGTCCAACATCTGAGCCGGCGAATAGTCGATATCCGGTTTGTCGGACAATCCGGAACCCAATAGATCGGGCGTTATGGTACGGAAATGTTGAGATAAGGCATGTTGTTGATGTTCCCATTGCCACATGGACCCGCCGAATCCATGAATCAAGATGACCGGCGGGCCATCGCCGATATCGAGATACGCGATCCGCTGATCATGGACGAGAACGGTCTTGATCGGGATGCGTTCCAACGTTTCAAAATAGGGTGGAATGTGCACGTGTGGGGCACAGGCGACCATCAGGTACGATACGAGGCAGAGACCGAGCAGCGCAAGTTGCCGGTGCCGGCATGGGAAGAGAATCGAGCCGGTGATGGGATTACTCCAGCTGAATGACCGTTTCATCCGTCTTTACATTGTCACCCTCGGCCGTCAAGATCGCGGCGACTCGGCCGTCGATGGGCGCAGGCACACGGCTTTCCATCTTCATCGCTTCGATGATCAACAGGGGATCGCCGGCCTTGACACAATCGTCAACTGAGACCATGATTTTCACCACTCGACCAGGCATAGGCGGAGCGACATCACCCGGTTTTGAAGGTCTGGGACGTTTGGGCTTTCCTCCCGGTTCCGCCTCTTGAGACTCGGGGACTCCGGCGAGCACTTCCTGGATGGGTTCGAGCGACACTTCTTCAAGCTTGTCGTTGACACGGATGTAGTAGGGTTTACGTCCGTCGACTTTTCGACCGGAACCCGAGACCTTCACATGATAGGTCTCGCCATGCACGGTCACGTTGAATTCCACGGGAGCCAAGTGCAGTTCGTGCGCGGTGGCGGGCCCTTTTGCCATCATTCCCAATTCAAGCGGTTCGGGAGTCAAATCGCCCTTCTCTCGGGCTTCGAAAAAGTCTTGTGCAATAGCGGGGAAGAGGACGAACGATAGTTGATCCTCGAGCGTCTGGGCCGATGCGGGCAATTCTTTCTTCGCGTCATCAAACTCCGGTTCAAGGCGATCGGCCGGTCTGGTTTTGATCGGTGTTTCATCGCCGGTTGCTCGTGCCATGATGTCGAGGTCGACCTGCCCGGGGGCACGGCCATACAGTCCCAAGAAATAGTTCTTCGTTTCGGTGGTGATGACTTTGTATCGTTCACCGGTCAGCACATTCAGTGTCGCCTGAGTGCCGACGATCTGGCTGGTTGGGGTGACGAGCGGCGGATAACCCATCTCCTTTCGCACGCGCGGAACTTCGTCGAGGACCTCTTTCATCCTGTCCAGAGCATTCTGCTCCGTCAGCTGGGCCGCCAAGTTCGACAGCATACCACCGGGAATCTGCGACATGAGGATTTCTGCATCGACGCCGGTAAAGTCGCTCTCGAACTGGCGATATTTACGGCGAACCGTTCGGAAGTGTTCGGTGATCGGCTGGAAGGAGGCAAGCTCCAGTCCGGTGTCGTAAGGGGTGTTCTGGAGCGCGGCGACTAGCGTTTCCGTTGCAGGATGGGATGTTCCGCCTGCCAGCGGCGAAATGGAGGTATCCAACATGTCGAGGCCGCCGAGAATCGCCATCAGGGAGGCCATAGAGGCCATTCCGGAGGTGTAGTGCGAGTGAAGATGCAGCGGGACTTTGACGGCGGCTTTCAGGCGACGCACCAGATGATACGCGTCGAGCGGCGCCAGAAGTCCGGCCATGTCCTTGATACAAATGGTGTCGGTGCCGAGGTCTTCGAGCTTCTTTGCAAGATCCACGAACCGATCGATGCTATGGACCGGGCTGACGGTATAACAGATCGTGCCTTCCGCATGTTTGCCGCAGGCCTTCACTTCACTCATGGCACGATCGATATTCCGCACGTCATTGAGGGCATCGAAGATGCGGAACACATCGATACCGTTCGCAGCCGAACGTTCGATGAACCGCTCCACCACGTCGTCGGCGTAATGGCGATAGCCGACGAGATTTTGCCCGCGCAACAGCATTTGCAGCTTGGTGTTGGGCATGGCGGCCCGCAGAGCCCTGAGCCGTTCCCAGGGATCTTCTTTCAGAAAACGCAGGCAGGTGTCGAAGGTGGCTCCGCCCCACACCTCCAGCGACCAGTAGCCGACTGCGTCGAGTTTCTGCGCAATGGGCAGCATATCCTCGGTGCGCATACGTGTGGCCAGCAACGATTGATGCCCGTCTCGCAGGGCGACATCGGTGATGAGCACGGGTTTACCGGCGGCCGGCGTGATCGAAAACTCGCTGGGCCGAGACACGACGCTCTTGGATGTTTTGATCGCCGGAGCGGACGATCTGGTCTTTTTCTGCGGCTTCTTAGCTGGTGGTCGTTTTTTCGCCATGATGTCTCGTCTATCCCGTGGGAGTCAGTATTGGGGGTGGTCCGATTACAGTCCTTCGTAGGCGGCGATCGCGGCAGACAAGGCCAACACCAGATCTTCCGGTTGCTGGATTTCGTCATACGAGTACAAGATAGGGTGGGTGTCCAAATAGGAGGTGTCGAACCGCCCGGCCATAAAGTCCGGTTCCTGCATGATCGCCTCCATGAAGGGAATCGTTGTTTTCACTCCGCGGAGCACGAACTCTTCAAGCGAACGTCTCATGCGACTCACGGCTTCTTCCCAGGTGCGGCCGCGAACCGTCAACTTGGCCAGCAGGGCGTCATAATAGGGCGGCACAGTGTAATCTTTGTAGACCGCGCTGTCCATCCGGACGCCGATTCCACCGGGAGAATGATAGGCCGTCACGGTGCCGGTGCAGGGCAGAAAATTGTTTTTGGGATCTTCCGCATTGATTCGGCATTGGATGGCGTGGCCTTGCAGGATGACGTCTTTTTGCTGAACGCTGAGCGGCAGGCCCACCGCGCTTTTAATCTGATTGCGCACGATATCGATGGCCGTAATCTGCTCCGTCACCGTATGCTCAACTTGGAGGCGCGGATTCATCTCGATGAAGTAGAACTTTCCTTCTTGATCGAGCAGAAACTCTACGGTGCCCGCGTTGTCATAGTTCACCGCGCGCGCGATGGCGATGGCGGCGTTGCCCATCTCTTCCCGAAGCTCCTGTGTCAGAATCAACGAGGGGGCGATCTCAATCAGTTTCTGATGCCGACGCTGGATCGAGCAATCTCGTTCCCCGAGATGAATGATATTCCCGTGCCGATCTCCCAGTATCTGAAATTCAATATGATGGGGTCGCTCGATATATTTTTCAATGAAGACGCTGCCGTCTCCGAAGGAAGCTTGAGCTTCACGTGCGGCGACTTCCATGTTGTCCCGCAGTTCATCGTCGGATCGGACCACGCGAAGTCCGCGGCCTCCGCCGCCCGCGCTCGCCTTGATCATGACGGGATAACCTGCTTGCCTTGCGAAGGCGAGCCCCTCTTTCACATTCGTGATGGCGCCGTCCGTCCCTGGCACGATGGGCACACCGGCTGATTCGGCGAGTTCGCGTGCCCTCACCTTGCTGCCCATCAGCGTAATGGCTTGGGTGGAAGGGCCAATGAACGTAATGCCGAAAGCCTGGCAGAGCTCGGCGAACTCGGCATTTTCAGAAAGAAATCCGTACCCAGGGTGGACCGCGTCGGCGCCGATGCGTGTGGCCAAGTCGACGATCTGTTTGCTATCCAGGAATCCCTTCACCGGACCCGGCCCGACCATGTACGATTCGTCCGCTTTCTTCACATAGATTCCGGTCGAATCCGCTTCGGAATAGATGGCAGCGGTCGCGATGTTCAATTCGCGGCAGGCGCGGATGATCCGCATGGCAATCTCACCGCGATTGGCGACTAAGATTTTCTTGAACATGTCTAAATCCTGTACGCTCTCACGTGGAAAGACGGGAATGCAGAAAAACGAATGCGTACGCTAGCATAGGATCAGAAGGTCTGTCGAGAGAGAAGCGCCGCACGAAAATCAGAATCGCGCGCTCAAACGATAACGTATTGTTCTCCGTCGATCGTTGAACATTTTGAGTCGCCACGTCTATCGGTATTGTGTAGAATACGTAACTTTCTGGCAGCGAAATATGATCGCTGAATAGCGATCTGATAGACGCAGCAGCTCGACGAAATATTTTCATCAAAGGATGATCTGCCGATGATAAAAGTCTTTTCTATAGTGGCGAGGTATTGGTGCCGGCGAAGACGATTGATATTGGTCCTAGGCACACTCTTGCTTATCGGAGTGGATGGTATATCGGCATGGGGTGAAACTCCTGCCCCGTCTGTCCATTGGGGAAGCATGTCGTTTCCTGACCAGTATTCCACACTGACAGGGGGGCTAACCATCAACCGATTCACCCCCACAGACGGCTTGGGAAACCGATATGACTCCACGGTGGGAAACACACTGGGCTTTAACTTGATCACACTCAGTTGGACTCAGCATTGGGGGGGAAACTGGCAGGGCTGGAGTACCAATCTCACTGCTGGGATTGGCCCCACCGGTGACGAAATTACGAATTTTCTTCAGAATAAATTCGTTCATCAACTTCGCCAACTTCCGGCGGTTCCGACAACTAACCCGCGCAAAGAGACTGATGGAATGATCGATGGGTCTGTGACCCGCTGGTTTCCTTTTTTATGGGGTGGACCAAAGACTCTATTTGCGGGCGCTGGGTTTTCCGTCGGAACGATTTATCAGCAGGGGTTTCTCCGTGCCGGCATCCGGCGTTTACAGATCACGCCGAGCTTTTATCATAGTGAAAAGTGGGGAGACGTGAATTTTCGGGCGTCTGCGTTAGGGCGGGTCAGCTATCAGGACAATGGAGCCGTTCTCCATTCAATCAGACATACGGGTGCCTTAGTGCAGCCTTCCATTGCCTTTGGTCAGTATCGGACGACCGAGAAGGGTGAAACGATCCCGACGTGGGAAATCGAATTTGCCCTCATGTGGGATTCCGGGATTTTTGTGAATACAGTTGGGAGGAGCCAGGAGCAATTCGCATGGGCCATTGCAGCTTCTGCTGGTCCGGTGCGGTTCGAAACCTGGAACGATAGTATGGGAAACATTGTAGAGCGAGACTACGGTCCGACCTATGGCGCGACTCTTACCGTCGATATGTTTCGAGTGTGGGATTTGATCCAGGACGCACGTTAAAACCTTCAGTTGACTCGCCGACATCGCGAATCCACGGAACGTCAACCTCTCTCGTTATTTTCTTCACAATCGAGTAACCGGATAACCAATCCCCGGTCGCATCTTCTCTTTCCTCTGGGCCAGATAGAGGTATCGGATGAACCAGGCATAGAGCAGCGATAAGAGCACGAAGTTGAAAATAAGAACGCCCGGAGTCATCCATTGCCAGCCGTCGAACTTCCAGTCGGATAAGGGCCACAGCACCGGCGTCGGAAAAAAGGCATATGAATGCAAGGGCACGTCAGCCAGCACATGCAGGCCCCACGCGCCGAGTTCCCAGACCGGCCGTTTCAGCAAGAGCCATAGGAGGAAAAAGACGGCAAGAAAGATGACAAAGCTATGAGTGTAATTGTAGAGATGATGAACGTACTGAGGAATGGTCGATTCCGGGGGAGTGCCGCGACTGAAATCGGGCTTCGGCGACAGGCCGAATTCAGCCGCCACGTATAAGACCCCAAATGAAAGGAGGTCGGGCGCCATGCCGATGACGAATGCCAGCCCGAAGCTGGATCGGCTCTTCCGCCCGAACGCGATCGAACCCCAGAGTCCATGAGAGATGAAATCCATCAGATCCCTTTCCGAACGCGCAACCATGGCAGTGTATCACAGGCGTATAGCTGTCCCCCTATCGCCCGCGTAGGTGCTGTGTTACGAAGTAATTTTAACTATTTGAGGAAGAGAGGCTGGTGCAGAATATCTCAACCGTTTTCTGAAAGAGAAAAAGGGCGGTGTCTTGCGGTGAAGCGTCGAGAGCTTCCAGAGCGCTAGCCTGAATGGTCTCGGTGGAGAGATGGTATTGTCGAGCCACGAGGAATGCATCGTCGAGATCGATTTCGGTTCCACGACGTAGCTTTGCAATCACGAAATCCACGGGCGACAAGACACGGACTCGAAGGCGAGGTTGCTTGATGAGATCGATGCCACGGTCCCGATATCCCGGAGGCATGGCGACCACCGACCAACCAGAAAAATTTTGAGTCAGATCGGCTGGAATGTTTTTGGAGATCAGATAATCCCTCAGTGGTACCAGTGGGCCTTGCAATTCGGCGTCGACGTCGACCGTTACCCGTGTGGAAACGCCATAGGCGTGCAGAGCCAAGGCGCCGACGAGAAGGAGGTCTACGTCGGTGTCGATGTCGGCCACGTAGTGGGTGAGAAGCTCAATGAGATACTCAGCGGTGAGCGTAGGCAAAATAGACCGCCTCGGCGAACGTTCGATACTCACGGAAGTCGATCGGACCGGAGTCAATGGGCAGAGGGACACGGTCGAAGAGATAGGTCAGCAGACGGCGGTAGTGGGTATACCACCGACAGGCCGTCCTATACGCTTCTTGCACCGCCGGTTCGGACTGCCAGGGTGTCAGATCCAATCGGTCGTTCAATAAAATTTCCAACCATAGTACCCGACGGCCCCGTGCAGTTCGAACGGCTTCCTCAATCGAGGTCGTACCAAGATACGCCGGCAGCAGTTTGAACGACTGTTGTGAAGATAGGTCCGACATGGCGCTAGTGTAACATAGGCGTATCTCAATCCCTATCGAAACTGTCGGACTGATCTCGGCTTCGTCGGGAAATCGGTAGATTCAGTGACGTTCAAAATTTCACAAGAACTCTCCTTTGAATCGGGACGCCGATACCACGAGCAGATCCAGTTTTATCCGAACAAATTCAGTAATCTGACCAACAATCCCTGCAGAGAAACTTGCCCCAATAGACCATCAAGCGTCGGCTGCATCATGACTTTCCTTCAATTGCGGCCAGGTAGCCGGAATGGTGGCCCCTCAAAAGAGATATATATCATTAGTATAAACTAATTTATATACTTTAAGTGTTAATACACTTGTTAATCCCACTCAGTAATCATTCCAGGAGGTCAAGCACATGAGTGATTCACAGAACAAGACTATTGCCATCAATGTTCGATTGAAGCC
>CAZPNQ010000025.1:22792-40828 GCA_964587955.1 uncultured Nitrospira sp. | reverse complement strand
TCGGATGTCTTCCGGTCCAAAGGGTAGGGCCTCAACGCCTCCCGTAAAATATCGTGTTCTTCACGGCGTCCTCATCCTCCGGGCGACTCCGGAGCGCATTCTCGACCCCAGTAGAAACTTCTCTCGCCACTCCTTGATCTCGGCCACCGTGAGGCTATGGTGGCGAGCCGCCTCCGCCACGGAGGTCTCCCCCCTTCAAAATACTCACGACCAGGGTTACCCGGCGCTTAGCCGTCCATCGTTCAATCGGATCGGAACCTTCTCAAGCCAACTACCACTTCCTCGGTCCACACAGGACCTTGTCGTAGAGGTGGTCTCAATTACAAAGGGAGCGGGATAAGACCACGTTGGGCTTCGAGGTGACGGTCAGGGGCTGGCGGACTCGAATCGACAGCCGCCTTTTCGTGCGAGAGCAGGATATGATTGAAGGAGGCACGACAGGTTTCTTGTGGGAAAAACAAAAAGGGCCAGCCCCCTACTGGGGGCATGGCCCTAATACTCCACGCTCTTTTCGACAAAGAGTTGGCTAGTCTTTCCGTGAAGCCCGCTTCCAGATTCCAAGCCCAGCTAACCCAGCACCCAACAAGAACAAAGAGGCTGGTTCAGGAACTCGTCTAGAAGGCCGAGCATGGCGTACAAACCTATCAAGGTTAGTGCTCTGGATAGTCAAGTTATTAGTCGTCTGAGCCACGGCCAGGTTCCCAGAGAATCCTGGGATCAATATGGCAACTCCTAGAAGAAGAGAGTGAATAGTCCTACTTCTTTTCCTCATTTTGTTTTCCCCCACCAGATAGGCCCAGGTTATTCTCACTGTGCTGGGCGATGGCTAAAGCACAAGTCATGCTAGGAATAGTATTCTTAATCAATTGAGATCATTGCAGTTTTATGTATGCATTTCCACACAGCAATAATGGAGTGTCAAAAATAATTACATCGAGCTCGTACGGGAACGTTATGTTGTATTTTTATTCAATTTTTTCAGCACGTCACGAAACAATCACGCTGTAAAATAGATTTACATAACTCGCCGCTGCCTTACGCTCCTCTTTTTTAGGTATCGGTAAGCTTTGGCAATCTTAATCCATACCGAGACAGCAAGTGATAAAGGGTAGGACGGCTGATCCCCAATTCAAGAGCTGTCTTTGACAGATTGCCGCCAGCTCTCTCCAGCACCGACTGCACCAGCTCCTTTTCTCGGAGATCGCGTGCGACTCGAAGTGTCGTAGAATTCCTATCCACGAAGGAAGGGGCTTTCAATTCCAAATCCACGGGAGTGATGTATTTCCCTTCTGCCATCACGACCGCTCGCTTGACCCTGTTTTCCAGTTCTCGGACATTCCCAGGCCAATTGTGCGCCATCAGCGCTTCGATCGCTTGCGGTGTAAAACCATGCAGTACTTTTCTTTGTGCTTCCACAAACTTCACGAGAAACGCTTTTGCGAGGAGGGTGATATCAGAACCTCGTACCTTCAATGCAGAGACAGGAATAGTCAGCACGCAAAGTCTGTAAAATAAGTCTTCCCTGAATCGCCCAGTCTCGATAGCCTCCTGCAGATCAATATTCGTCGCAGCAACAATCCGAACATCGATTGAGACCTTATCTTTCCCTCCCAATCGATAGATTTCATGATCTTGCAAAAACCGCAGCAACTTAACCTGCAGGCTGAGGGGAATATCTCCTACTTCATCCAAGAAGAGGGTGCCGCCTTGCGCAGATTCAATCCGCCCTTTTCGTTGCTGAACCGCGCCGGTAAATGCCCCCCTCTCATAACCAAACAGCTCGCTCTCCAGCAGCGTCTCTGGAATTGCGCCGCAGTTGATGGCGACAAAGTGGGACTTTTTGCGCGCACTCAGTCGGTGGATTGCTCGAGCCACAAGTTCTTTCCCCGTCCCGCTCTCCCCGGTGATCAGGACCGGGAAGTCAGAGGGCCCTACACGGCGGATGAGGCCAAATACATCTTGCATCGGCTTGCTGTTTCCCACTAAACCTTCAA
Source organism: uncultured Nitrospira sp. (assembly GCA_964587955.1). Classification (GTDB taxonomy): domain Bacteria; phylum Nitrospirota; class Nitrospiria; order Nitrospirales; family Nitrospiraceae; genus Nitrospira_D. The sequence continues at coordinate 38,834 of CAZPNQ010000025.1, read as the reverse complement.
ATTGAGTCTCGCCGGATTGTTCCTGAAAGGCACAACTTTCCCGCTCCAAGTTTGAGCGGTACGTGGCCCGCTGCAACACTACCTTCAACACCTCGATCCGGACCGGCTTTTCGAGAATGTCATATGCGCCGCTTTCAAACGCGGCGATGGCGTTCGCGCGATCGTTATTGGACATCACAACGATCACTTTCGTCGTCGGATACAGCTGAAGGGCAGCGCGCAGAATCGCCAAACCCTCTGGTGCCCCATCCACGTCGGAGGGTAATCCCAGATCAAGCAACACGAGCGGCGGCATGACCTGACGAATTTTCGACAGGGCAATCTCGCGATCCACTACCTCAAGGACCTGGTAGTCGGACGCGAGCTCGGATTTCATCTGGTCGCGAATTGCAGCATCATCGACAACAAGGAGTAAGAGAGGTTGCGTCGTCATAGTCTAACGCTCCGTTATGTTACACGAGCCACGACAGAGAGCTGTATGAGGGGAAGACACTCTTGCTACGGCCCATTTACGACACAAACTGTGGTCTGGGTTTTAGGGAAAAGTTAGAAGATACCGATGTTTAAGGAGGTCCCGTTCGCACCACACCCACAAGGATCGACGGTCTATCAGTCAGGAGGGCATTACAATCTTAGCAGCGGCGGAGATTACGATGCTGCGATGACACTGTGATGCGGCCGAAGGCAAGGTGAAGTGCAAAAGCAGAAATGACCAAGGTTAATCTTCAGGTGGTCGCTACGCTATGTCTGAGTGTGGACCTCATTTGAGCAATCACCTCTCACTCCGTTATATGCGCTCACTGCAAAGAAGTAAGCCGATCCCAAGTCTAAGTCGGTCACAATGCCTTGATGAGAGGGAACAAATATCGCTCGATCGTACGCGCACGATCCAGACTGGTTAGGAGATTGCTTTCCATAGTGAATATAATAACCAACTATGCTTGGATCATTGACAGGGTCCCAAATCAAGTTAACTGTCGCTTCAGCACGGGTGGGAATTCCTTGCTCGCCACCAGCTCCACAACCAGTGAGCGATAGGACAATCAGGGTCAAGCCGATCAAATAACCCTGAGTAATGGTTAAACCCGAATTCCGCAGTCGCCGGTGCAGCGATGAAACCACTTCAAGGAGCTTCATAATACCTTAATACCTTAGCCTGCCCGCTCAGGACCATACCGTAGGGGTGATCTCAATTTCAAGAGGTGTAGGAAAAGTGTGTCAGCGTAACAGGAGTGAATAGGCCGAGAGGCCTGCCTATTGACATGCCTCTGCATTGCTTTTGAGGAAGATCAATACCTCCGTGTCCCAAGGAAATCGTGGGATTGGAGTGGCGTGCGGCTGGATAGCGTACGTCGAGGTGTCCGGTTAGGCTCTCCGCATGTGGATACATGTGAGTTGATGCTTATCGTCTGCAGTAACCTTCTTCGGTGGAATGACTTGAGCGCCTACCGTCCAATACTCCCCATCCCAGAACTGCCAGTACTCTTGTTCAAGGATTACGCAATTGTTTTCCCGAAGCCATCGCGCAACCTCTTTTCGTGAATATGATTGCGTGACATACGGCTCTCCCTTACCGTAACTCGACCCTGGTAACTCATAGACGTTTTTCACGAAGTTCCTCTCGCTATAAGGAAACGTCAATATCATGTGGCCATGAGGATTCAATAAAGAAAAGATGTTCTTGAGAGCATCGTCTGAATTTTGAATATGCTCCAAGACGCTTATGCACGTAATGAGATCAAATTTTTCAGAAAGACGAGTCTTGACAATGTCATCATCAATGACGTGGTAATGCCGATTTAGCATTCCAGCAGGCCAGTAGTCGCGAACGTTATCTATTGCTGTCACCAAATGTCCACAATTGCGCATCACGTGTGGGAGTGCGGTAGTGCCAGTTCCCACATCAAGAATTGTACGTGGATATATTTCCCCGATCTTTCGAAAGACAAATCCGAACTCAATCGGTCTTTCATTGAATCGCGTGAAGATTTGAGATTCATACTCTTGCTTGCATAGAGATTGCACATAACGGTTTAACAAATTCTTTACCGATTGCTTCGCGAATCTCAGCATCTAAACTCTCCTAAGTTCATGGCAACCATGGCTTGGGCTAGCCCGCGTGGACACGAAGTTAAAACTTACCGATACGTCGTTCGAACTCCAGCCCGGAACTCCTCCTATGCTGGTCGCGTTAACCAGTCCTCCCCACCTGCAGACCTCAGAGTATTGTTGGAGGCGTCCACTTTTCCAGTCTAGCACACACACCGTCAGGCACTACTTGAAGGACAGAAATCACCACCGTCCACTCTGAGTTCTTCTCCCGTAATGCTGAATATTAGATGGCCTCCCTGTTTAACTATTCGCGTTAGGTCATTTGTTCTGTTAGCCAACATCATGTGGTGGGTGAGCACCTTCTTCCTTCCCACGCCATTGACGTGATCAGAACTTATTTGGCTGAGAGTGATCACAAACTGTCCAACCAAACGGAGGCACCTCAAGATTGCCCGATAATGTGAGTCACAGGAAATGGTGGGAGGACGAAAATCTGTTTGTTTAAGCATACATAGGCTAACTAAAGTAGCACGAGAATAAAATGCACGACATGACGTCTTTGCCGAGATTATAAGGGTTTGCGCAAATTTACTTTGGACCAATAGCTGCCGGAATAAATGGCATCATTATTGCTGCAACTGTCTCGGCTATAAAGATGTATTAGTTTTCTTATACCTTGCGCCCTCTAAAACCAGGGAGACCTAAACTGGGTAGGTTATGGCCAGCCCGACAGGAGCAACCAGCCATGAGAAGGCGGGAGCGGGATGCCAAGACAAAGTCATCATTGTCCTGAGCACCTCAAGCCAGTGGGAATCATTTTCAGCACTATCAGATCAGTCAGGCCGGGTATTACCAGTGACGCGATCAGTTCGTTGCGAAAGTGCCGACATCATCCGAGATAGTTCGGCAGAGGGACGTGGCGCACGCCTTCAGCGAGAATGCGGGGTTGGAAGCACCTAGTCGGTGAACTCACGCTGGAGTTCAAAAATCGACGTAGAGGGGCAAGTGAAGACACTATACTTACTTTAATTCCAAAGGGGCTCGTACATGAGAAAAAGCAAGCTTTTGACGTTCGGACTTTTGTTTCTGGGTGCAGGAATTATTGCTCCATTTGCTTCTGATGGAGCAACTTATTACGTTTCCCCCACGGGAGATGCCAGCTGGTCGTCTTGCACTAATAGGAGTACACCGTGCCCTGTTTCTACAGGTATGAGGTCCGCAGTCGCGGGCGATGTGGTACGGTTTCTACCCGGTACTTATCAGCCGCCCAGTACCGTCAGATGGGAGGCGCCTGCTTGGAATCCATCAAACAGCGGCACTTCTAGTAACCCCATCACTTTTATTAGCGATACCCTCCATGGCGCTACGATTCTCGACGCTGCTGACGCGGCGACAAATGGTAACGGGGCGATCGGGGCATATCTGAGAAACTATATCATCTGGGATGGCTTTAGACTGATCAAGGACAAAGATACTGGCCGATACGCTTCCTCTATAGCCATCATTACCGACGGTAATTACAATACGATTCGGAATATGGATGGCACTGGAGTTGCCCACCGTTACCATACCAACGGCACAATCGTTTCAATTCATGGCGGGACAGGAAACCGAGTTTACAACAACATCTTCCACGACCAAACTCAGGCCACAAATCCAGTAGAGGCGGCCGTCAACTCTTCTGCAATTTATGTGTTCGAAACGAATGAAACTTATGTCTACAACAACACTATTTACAATTGTCACAATGGTATCGCCTGGAAAACAGGACCGAATCGCATCAATATCCACAATAACTATCTTTACAACATCAGCAGAGCCGCCTTCTTTCCAACCATTGAGATGAATGGAACGACGGATATGTTCGTCCATCACAATGTCGTGCGAAATGCTTTTCGGTTTCTAGATGCGGAAGACTCCCCTGCGACCACTTACTACAACCTCAAAGTATACAACAACACGGTCTACCATAGTGGATCAATGACAGGACGCGGAATCTTCTACGGCATGGATCGTGGCGTCCAGGGAGGAAGGAATACGGAGTTTTATAACAATATTTTCTACGTAGGTGGGTCCACACGTTTCATGGAAATTTATGACAATACGAGTTCTTCCGCTTTCCCAACTGCATTGGATCACAACCTTTACTATAATTCTGCGGGCTCGCCGAGTTGGACCCGCAACAGCACCACAAGTACATCTCTTGCGGCATGGCGGTCGGTTACAGGTAGAGAATCGAATTCGGTCACATCAAATCCCCAATTCCAAAACAGTAGCGGATCATTGAATACGGTTACGGACTTCAAACTGGCCACCAATTCACCCGTACGCGGATCAGGGCGGAATCAAGAACATCTCGGAGCTTACACAAATGACTCCCTTGTCATCGGTTATCCCTCCTCCCAAGGTGGTGGGGGAGGAGTTGTTCGTCCCGACTCTCCACAAAATCTCAGAGTGACCAACTAGAGACCACTCGTAGTCGACAAAACCTGAGGGAGGCTCTGAAAGTCAGCGCCTCCCTCAGGTTAGCCGTCATGAACAATTTGCATCTGAGTTACCGACGAATCGTTTGCGACCACATCTCAAACTGCCCAACGGAAAAGAGCCCAAGCGAAACATCGCCGCCCTCTCCCCGACGATGTTTATCAATGTCATTTGACAGAGCAGACCAATTATAAATGCCACGTTCCCGACAGGGCCGGCTGTGCAACGTATCTACGACCGGCTCCAGCATTTCTCTTGCCATCCACTTTTTCACCGGAACCGGAAACCCCATTTTGTCAGCCCGCATACGGACGGACTCCGGAATTTTCCCCATCAAGGCGCGCCGCTGAATGTACTTATTCCATTCCCCTCGCAATTTGTATTCATCTGGCATGGAAAAAAGGAAAGATACCAACCGGTAGTCCATAAATGGCAATCGACTCTCCACCGAATTTCCCATCGAATTACGATCTTCATAGCGCAGGTAGAGCGGCAGAGGGCTATGCTCGACAGCATAGCGCAACACCTCCGTCAATGACTGCGGCGCCGGAGGCTTATGGGCCGACTGATATGCCCTCACAAAGTCTGTATCAAACCACTCACTCGTTACAGGCCGCTTCGGAGCGATCATATCCTTTACCGACCGATACAACGGCCACGATGCCAGCTCCGTGGCAACCGCTCTCAGCCCCGCCTCCTTGTACAACCGTGCTTTACTTACGTGGTGCACTGCGGCATAGGGACTCATCTCCCGCCAGGCTGCAATTAGCCGTGCCCGCCGTATGAGAGATGCCCAATACTCATTGAAATAACTGGAGTAACCTGCGGCGGTTTCGTCTGATCCCTGTCCGTTCAGAACAACCTTGACTCCCTTCGACGCGGCAAGCCTCATTAACTCAAACATGATGACGAGATTGATAGAATGAACCGGTTCGTCATGGTACTTCAGCACATTCATCAAGGCAGTCCACAAGTTGAGCTTTGACTCATCCACGAGATTCAGCACTGCACCGGTTTGTTCGACCGTATCCTTGATATACCGTGATTCGTCGAACTCAGACGCTATATAGGAAAAGGCCTGTACCTTTGATGAAGACAAGCGCGCCATTTCACAAATAATCGACGAGGAATCAAGTCCACCCGAAAGGCAGACTCCCACTGGAACATCACTTCGCATTCTAAGCTTGACCGCATCCCTAAATAAATCCGCGTAGGCGCCATAAGGGTCATGTGCGGGAGAGGCCTCGGTATCCAGCAAGTTCCAATAGCGCTCAAGCCTCATCTGCCCGTCCATCTGAAGCTCGAACATTGAACCAGCTGGAATTTGCTGAATTCCCTCATAAAAACTGCACGGAGATGAATCCAGTTCCCCAGATAGAAGGAATTTTGCTGCCGTTGGCCAATGGATATCATGATCAGATCCATACACTCCTGAGACTCGAATCCCCTTGATCTCCGATGCGAATAGGATCTGTTGCGGGGTTTTAAAATAGTACAACGGCTTGACCCCGAACCGATCACGAGCTCCAAACACAATTCGTCGGCGCCGATCATGAATGAGAAAGGCCCACATTCCGTTAAGCCTTCGAAGGCAATCTTTCCCCCATTGCAGATATGCATGCAGAAGTACTTCCGTATCGCCCTGCGTTCTAAATACGTGCCCATGTTCGATCAATTCTTCCCGCAATTCTATATAGTTATAGATTTCCCCGTTGAATACGATCACAAGCCCCTGATCATCACTCATCATCGGCTGATGAGAATCGAGAGACACATCAATGATCGCTAAACGCCGGAACCCCAGGCCAACCGACCCATCGAGATACATACCCTCATCGTCAGGGCCGCGATGAAACAAACTATCCATCATACGCTTCAGCATACCCGCATCGGGGCTACCCCCATGGGATTCAACAACAGCTGCAATACCACACATAGAAGGTTACCTCGCGCTCCAGTCGTTCAACGGGCATTCCATGTCACAACCCTCTGTCCAGCAAGATATTTCCACCACCCGATCAACACAGACACATTGACCAGTACAAAATGATAGAGTAAATGCAATCGACCTCCAGACAAACCTCTCATTTCCCGCCAATATCCCACTAGAGCGCCGCCATAGAACACGATCTGGGCAAGTACACCTGCCTTATAGACCCATCCTTCTCCCCACACGCTCCCACTTACAGGAATTAAGACGAGCATGAACCACGGCACGCTGAAGCGCAGCCATTTGTGAGAGACAATCTCCCAACTGAACACAGAATATTTCACAGGATTCAAGAGGTCGGCGTAACGGAATAACGCTCGCAATGTACGAGTGGTAATGCGGATCTGACGTTCGTATTCGCTTGAGGAGTCAGGCGACGACGTCTCTGTGCAGTGAAGCTCAGGATGCAGAACGACCCGATGCCCCTGCCGAACGACATTCAACGGAATGACAAGATCATTTATGTCGTCTTCTCTGAGTGGGATGTACAGAGACTTACGCATGGCGAAGATTGCGCCATCTGCTCCGATGCAGGACCCAACCAAGCTCTCATGGCGCTTGATGAATCGTTCCAGTCGGGTGTAGACCCCGCTCGTCTCCGTGATCTGAGCATCCCGTGACACGGTATACTTGGTCATGCCTGTGACAAGGCCCACGGATGGATCGCTTAAATAATCCGCTACTTTTCGAAAGGTGGTCCGCTCATACATCGAATCCGCATCGGAAAATACCAACACCTCGCCCTTCGCCTGCCGAACTGCCACATTGAGACCGGCAGTCTTTCCTTTACGGATCAGCTGGGGTAACAGTGTCACACCGCGGTTGGCATATGATTTGACAATGGCGTCAGTCCTGTCTGTTGAACAATCCGAAACAACCAGAATCTCCAACAGATCTTGAGGATATTCGATCGCCAAGGCATTCTCGAGCTTTTCTCCAATCACCGATTCTTCGTTGAAAGCCGAGATAATCAGTGTAATCAATGGAGTGAATGTCTCCGATGTACGCAACGGTTTTTTCACCAGTGAAGACAGCAAACTCAACAGCAGTGGATAAACGGCGTAGGAATACATCGCGAGCACAATAAGCACATAAAAAAGCACTTTTAACGCGTCCACTTCTGAATCACCGTTGTATAGATATTGGCGTACCGTTCGGCCATGCGCCGGCTCGAGTAATTCGACACTGCCTCTTCGCGTGCGGCAGCCACCATGCTGGCGCCTCTAGCCCGATCTGCATACAGCTGATCAATAGCGGTTCGGATGCCTTTTGTATCGCCCGGTTCGACCAGCAAGCCCAAAGCCCCTTCCTTAAGCAACCCTGGGATGCCTCCCACACGACTCGCAACAATCGGCACGCCGGCCTGCATTGCCTCCAACAACGTCATGGGTAATCCTTCGGTCAGAGATGGAAGAACAAAGGCGTCGAACAACGGCAAATACCGATGGGCCTGGGATTTGTAGCCGGCAAGCAGCACGCGATCAGCCAATTTCCCCGAGTCAAGCCGTCTTTGCAGACTCTCTCGTAGTGGCCCCTCCCCGAATATCACCGCTTTCAGGTTGCGGCCAGACTGCACCAACTCCTCCACTGCATCAATCAAGTAATCCAGTCCCTTCTCATCGGACAGCCTCGAGATCACTCCAACCACGAACGCATCGCTGCAAAACCTCATGATCTCCGGCTCACTGTCTGCCCAAATACAGCGGTCAGGGAATTTCAGGGGTGCCATTCCATTGGGGACGACGAACGACTCTGTCATTCGGGTCCGAACACACGCCGCTGGACTGACGCTGACAGTCGCATCCATCCGTCCGAGAAAGAATTTATCCAGCACCACATACCACCACAACCGAGACAATCGGCGGACCGCTGTCCACCCATGGATCGTACTGATGATTGGCACTGCACGCAGTCTGCGCGGCACAGATCCAAGCAGAATATTGCCCTTGTACCCGTGACTGTGGAGGATGGCAGCTTCCTGAGTTTTTGCCAAACGAAACAGCCCTTTCGCGATACTCCAGCTATACCCTCGCCCTGATGGATAGCGAATGACATCCACCTGCCTCTTCCGAGCTTCATCGGGCAAGCCTCCTTCGGACATCACACTGCCTCCGTCCATTTCGAGGCTGACCAGAACCGGAACATGCCCCATCGTTTGTTGTTCCATCATCAAATTTAACAGCATCACTTCAGCCCCATAGACACCGGAGCTGTCAATAACGTGCAAAATTTTCACGGCTTGTGGCTCGTCACAGAGAGACCGGACTAGTGTGCAACGTGTGCCTGAAACAGGCGAAACCACAATAGGGATGGAGTGCAACTGATATCGTTGTGCAGCGGGATTCTGTTGAGCACAAAAGGATGGCTTCGCGGGCCAACGTAGCCAAGACTTCCACCGACCGCTCCCATATAACCCGCTTCTTTGACACACGCAATGGATTCAGCATCCAAATCGCTGTTCGGATAACAAAAGACGTGGCTGATGGGGGTATTCAAGCCTTGCAGCAGAGCATAGGAACCGCGCACTTCTTTGGTCTTCAAGTCGCACGCAATGCGAGGCAGAATATAGTGGTATAAACCATGAGAACCAAACCGAATGCCTTGCGCTCCCATCTCACCTATCTGATCCCAGTTCACAAGATAGCGAGTTGGGTTCTGTCGCAGCTCCAAGGTGTCATAAGCACGCGCCACAACCTCGTCTAATTGGTCGGCTGAGCGATGTTTCAGCCAACCGATAAGATCGCAGACGCTATCAACATCGAGGGCTTGTCCCTTCCATTCGGATATTTCCTGAGCGAAATGCTGGATCGCTCTTTGCTCACGCGATGTTCCTGACACCTGCCGAACGATCTCCCATATTTCATGAAACCAAAACCGTTTATTCGTTCCAATCATGCCGAGGGGAATAAACACCGTCGCGGGGACTCGGTATTCTCGCAAGATAGGGAGCGCATTCGTATAGTTATCCAGCCATCCATCGTCGAAGGTGATGGCGCATCTCCTTCCTCTAGCGTTTCCATCACCGAGAATGTCATCGACTGGGACAAACTCGAACGACCGCCCCAACTCCCGAATGTGCATTTCCAGGGTCGCTGCCGTGACATACATGGCTGGATCGTACGGATAGCGTGGAACTTCGTTCAGTACACGGTGATACGTAAGAATGATTCGAGCATCATTTGGCACTCCCCATGAAAAAAATAATGCTTTGAACGCAGCTCCACTCAAACCTTTAATGATCCTCTTCACTGAATGCACCACAGATAAAATTTCCCCTCGTAACCCTCAGCTAACATCACTCTGCAGCAATACAGGACGAAACACGAAGCACTCCCTCATCATGAAAGCGTTAACACAGCACCTGCATTGTGTTTGGAGAATTGGGCAATCTTGCTGACCGATAGCTCAACTGTACCAACTGGTTCCTCGTGCACTGGGCGTTGATCTTGAATATTTACCCTGGGCAGTTATATTGCCTCGACACAATGGTCATCACGCGAAATCATCTGCATCAGACCATTACGCGATTATCTCATCGCCATTTCTTTACCCACTCGCCCCTCTTCACAAGCGGTTTGGTAAATAATTTCCATCTTTTCACAAAGTTTTTTCCAGTCGTACTTCTCCACTGCGAGCTGCCGCGCGTTCTTTCCCAGTTTTTCTCTCAAAGCCGTATCAGACAAAAGAATCCCCACACTCTCAGCAAATAGACCGGGATCGTCGGCAACCAGGTAGTGAACTCCGTGTTCTCCTTCGATCCCTTCACACCCAATCGTTGTCGTGACGATTGCCTTGCCGGTTGCCATGGCTTCCAAGAGTTTGAGCCTCGTGCCGCTTCCACTGAGTATTGGGACAATGAAGACGGCAGCACTCTGGATATAGGGAACCGGATCATTCACATAACCATGGATCTGTATCGACGAATCCGCAGCTGCACGCCCTCGAAGCGTTGGCGTCACTCCACCACCAATCACGTCAATCTGCACCTGTGGCACACGATCCTTGATGGAGGAATACACTTCGTCAAAGAAGAAATCTATTCCTTCTCGATTTGGATAATTGTCGAATCCACCGACCCAAACCAACGACCCCTCACGTTCCTTCCCATGAGATGGCTCGAACTCCTCCGCATCAACTCCGTTCGCTACCACGCACACATTCGCCTCCGGACAGAGTCGGCTCAGAATGCTCCGGTCAACATTTGAAACTGCGACTCCGAGATCCACCTGATGGAAAATTCGGCCCTCCAACCGCTTCAGCTTCATGGCTTCTAACCGATGTAACAGCTTGAGCAAAGGATTTCGGCTCGTATCTGCCATTCGTTGCGCCTTCAAGAAACTCACATCGTGGTCCGTAAATGCCCGATAGATTCCCCCCAGGTTTCTGATGGCATAGACAACCGGCAAAATGTCGCAATGCACAAGATCGAACCTTCCTCCCTTGGCCAACGCTTCCACCCGCATAAGAAACGGATCCGAGCGATGCCTCCAGATCGTGTATGGATCCATTGATGCCAGGCTGCGTAAGAGACGCGATACCATGGAAACACTCAGTGTTTTTGATGGGATAGGAAACAACTCGACTACGCCACACCACTGTTTGATGTGCTCGAGTGCATGCGGTTCCACAGGCGCACTTTCGTCGAACAATGAAAGCAGCACCACCTCATGGTTTCGACACAATCCCTTGAGAATGTTATAAGTCCGACGCGACTGGCCATCAACGATCGGATAAGGAAATCGATTCGTCAAAAACAGAATGCGTAAGCGGCTCGTCACCTGTTTTACCTTCTCACCACTCCGTTATCCAGGGGAGTCACACAGAGACCTTCGCTCACTATTCTTCTCCGGCTACAATGCTGGCTGGCTCATAAAGGGCGACATATCGGGCCACCATTCCTCTCAACGAAAACCGCTGTGCAGCGAGGCCTGCTCCAGCCTGTCCGAACTGGATTCGTTGATCGGCATCCACTACGATCTGCTTTAACCGAGAGACCAACGCCTCGAGATCTCCGTAGGGCACTAAGTATCCCGACACACCTTCCTGGACCAATTCACAGTTTCCCCCTACATCCGTCGCCACCACTGGAAGTCCTGCAGCCATGGCTTCGATGATGCTGCAGGATAATCCCTCCGACCGTGAAGCCAATACAAAACAATCACTGGATCTGAGCAGATCGGGGACATCGTCTCTCTGTCCCAATAGCCGAATATAAGCAGAGAGCGCCTTTTCCCGGATAAGTTCTTCATAGCGTGATCGATCAGGCCCATCTCCCACAATCAAAAGTTTAGCCAGCACACCATCCGAGATAAGACGCCCTACAGCCTCAATAAGGTCCTCAAAGCCCTTTATACTGACAAGACGGCCAACCGAGATGAGCACAACTTCACCGTGCCGGATTCCTAGACCGGAGCAAGCATCTTGCCATGGAACATTTCGAGAAAATTCCTCAAGATCTGTTCCGTTGAGAATGACGTATACCGTAACCCCCTTACATGCACTTGATCGCTCGATTGACGTTTTGATCTGAGCGGACACAGCCACGATCTTCGTTCGTAAAAAAGATGCCATTCGAAGCAGCCGCAGCTTTCGCACATCATCAACGAGGCTGTAGATATCGTGAAGGGTCCCAATGTGTGGCACTCGAGCGAGGAATGCAGCGATCGCCCCAGCTGCTACTGCATCAACAAGGTGGGAATGCAGAAGATTGATCTTATGTAGACGGATCGAAGCGGCCAATAGAAGAACGAACAACGGCAATGTCTTGTAAGATTTGTACAAGCGGCGCCCAGGAAGGTGCCGGCAAACGATGCTATGCCGTCGGCACTGTTCAACCAGCCACGGGTTCCCCAAATGCCACACTTCCGGACAGTATCCATATTCGTCAAGACTTCGGCATAGTTGAACAACGAGTGTTTCGGCCCCCCCTGGATCGTCACTATCGATAAAATGTGCGACGCGTTTCATGCGCCAAATGGCTCTGCTAACAAACTGCGCTTTCCCTGCTTGCCCCTCGTGCACCAACTATTAGGCGCTTTGGGCTACCGGTTGATCCCGTTTAACCAATCCCCTCAGCTCGTCGATCAATGCCCCTTGAAAGGAAACTATCAATGCCAGATAGAGTAGTATCCCAAGAAACACCTTCACTCCCAACACAAGTACATCGGGTTGATCACTTAGCAAATGAGCGACACCAAACACGGTCACCATCATGATAATCGTGGCGATACAGGGGAAGAACAATGCGGCATACAACTGGCCGTTCGACAGACCAAGACATCTAAGCGAGGGTCCACTTATCACGATAAACACGATGAGGTAGCCGATCACCCAGGCGTAACAGAGCCCCAACAGGCCGGCAGACCACGCTCCAGCCAAAAACGCCACCCCTATAATGGACGCATTCGCGACAACATTCATGAATGCTACCCGTGGCATGCCAAGACCGTTCAGCGCGGGAGAGTACAGTACTCCAATACACCGCAAGGGAACTATGAGCGCAAGCAGCTGAAGTGGCACAACGACCCCGAGCCATTTATCGCCTAACACGAGGCGAACTCCTTCAGGAGCTGCGATGATGATGCCACCGCACACAGGAAATACAACGTTCGCGAATAATCGCACCGCTTTAAGGAAATAGGCACCCACTTTCTGGGAGTCATTCTGAATCTTGGCAAACGCGGGAAAGGCCACCTGGGTCAATATTGGTGTCAGTTTTTCAAGCGGAAGCGAAGCCAGACTCATGGCAACAGAATAGATACCCAAGGCATTGCTCAGCAGAAACTTCCCGCCAATGAAAATATCGGCTTTCGTCGAAAAATACCAAACCATCCGCTCCGCGGTGAAATAGCCACCGAAAGAAATGAACCTATTCATCCCTACGAGCGAAAACTGAGGCCATATTCGTTGGGGAGAAGCCGCGCAGTATCCAACCATAAACATTGCATGAAGCGCGAGGCTACCCCAAACAAGCGCCCAGACCCCAGCCCCCAAATACGCAGCTGTTACAGTGGTTAAGCTTGAAACCACCGTGGCCATCAACTCGATAAGTGATCGTGTTTTGAATTCCATCTCTCGCATCAGCGCAGATTGTGGCAGCGCATACAGCGCCATCAGAATAAAGACAGCGCTCATCGCCTGGAGCATGGGAACGAGGCGAGGCTCGTTGAAATAACTCGCAATCAGCGACGCTCCGGCCAGCAACAGCACACACAGCGCCCCGTTCACAACCAGGATAAATCCGTAATTACGCGCAATTTCATCGGTCGACAGATTATCTTTCTGAATCAGGGCTGCCCCAACGCCCAATTCGCCCATCATGGAGAAAAATCCAATCGTAAGACTGGCCTCTGCCATCAACCCGAAATCTGCGGGGTCGAGGATTCTGACGACCAGTAAGAAACAGAGCCACGAGAATCCTTGGGCGATGTATTTGGTACTCGCCGTCCATGCCAACGAGGACAGCACTGCGGTTCGCAACTGCGCCACGTTTCCTCTTTTCAGCTTACGGCATGCTCACTATGCATTCGTCCGTTTGTCGACATACATATGGAACCACTTCTGAAACATCACCAACGACCAGAGAATTTTGTCATGAATCTCCTTACCGGAGAAATGCTCCGTCAGCAGGCGATCAATGGTGCTCTGATTGAAAAACCCATGAATCCCGAGGGATTGCTTATCGAGAATGTGTTCAACATCTGCCCGCATGTCCGTTTGCAACCAGCGCGACGTCGGTCCCACAAAACCTTGCTTGCGGTGCTGAATGATTTCCGTCGGTAAGAGATCCTTCGCCGCCTTCTTCAGAAGGTACTTCTTTGTAAACCCTTTCATCCGAAGTTCTGGTGGAATCGTGGCACAAAATTCCACCACGGCATGATCGAGGAATGGTACACGCACCTCAAGACTGTGCTGCATGCTCATCCGGTCTGTCACAGCCAGGATATCTTCCGGCAAATACGTCTTTATGTCGCAATACAATGCACGATCAACAGATCCTGCTTCTCCGTAAACCCTAGCAGAGTTGAAGTATCCCCGGAGAAGCTCGTTACAAAACTGCGCATGTTTCCCAAAAGTTCCGACATCCGCAAACAGCGACGTTTTGATGCCGGAACTCATGCTCGACAGATACCCGGTATAGCAAGCAGCAGGATCCCCGGAACTGGCACGCATGAACCGTTTCAGGTGGTTGATCGTATAATGTCCGTCAGAACGTTCAGGCAAGACTCCGATGAAACCAGTAAGCATTCGCTGCAAGAACGAAGGGACACAATGATAGATCCCCTGCAATTTTAGTCCGAGATACCGTTCATACCCAGCGAACAATTCGTCCCCTCCAAGACCAGACAAAGCCACCGTGACATTTTCCTTGGCAGTCTTACACACATAATAGGATGGGATCGTCGAGTCGTCGGCGAACGGCTCATCAAACGCCTGGACGATTGCGTCCAGCAACCCATCCATCTTTGGAACAACTTCGTACTCCTTGTGGTTCGTGCCGTATCGACGGGCGATTGTCCGCGCATACCCACGCTCGTCGAGATATCCTCCCGCATTGCCTCCGAAACCGATTGTGAAGGTATTGATCGGCCCTTGAGGCCGCATCAACGCCACAGCCAAACTTGAATCGACTCCTCCACTCAAGAAAGCTCCCAACGGCACTTCGCTGATCAGATGAGAGTCGACCGCCTGCCGGAACAGTTCCATGAAGCGATCGATGAAATACGATTCGCTCTTCGAGTAATCTGGACGGAATTCAAGATCCCAGTATTGCCGAAGCGTGACGTGTCCATTCTTCCACGTCAATGAGTGACCCGGGAGCAGTTTGCGAATCTTTGTGTAGATCGTCAGCGGTGCAGGAATATACGACAGCGAGAAGTAACACCCCATCGCTTCCTGATCAATATCCCGTGGGAAATGTGGAGATCCCAAGATCGCTTTCATCTCCGACGCACAGTAGAACACCCCATCATGCTCGGCAAAAAACAGAGGCTTAATTCCCAAGCGGTCTCGCGCGACAAATAGCGTTTGCTCTCTCCTGTCCCAAATGGCGAACGCGAACATTCCGCTTAAGTGATCGACGCAATGTTCCCCCCATTCTTCATAGGCATGAAGAATGGTCTCGGTATCGCTTTTTGTTACAAATCGATACCCACTGGAGACCAACTGTTCCCGTAATTCTAAAAAGTTATATATTTCTCCATTAAAAACAATGCACTTTGTCTTATCCTCATTAAAAACCGGCTGGTGCCCACCCTCGACATCTATGATACTCAGTCTTCTATGTCCGAGCCCCACATTCTTGTCATGGTAGTACCCCCAATCATCAGGCCCCCGATGAGAGAGCGTGCTTGTAATCGCTTCTAAAGGAAATTCTCGAAGATCTGTCGTTGAAGCAACGCCGAATATGCCGCACATTATGACGATAGCTCCCTTGAGTTGCCCCTCATGAACACTGTTTGTTACTCCCTCCGGGGTCTGGCTTCACACGCTCGCATCATGACGCGACAATTCGCC
>CAZPNQ010000025.1:0-22782 GCA_964587955.1 uncultured Nitrospira sp. | reverse complement strand
CTGGAACGGCTAGCCGTTTGTGCCACATACGCACTTGCTCGGCGCCTTGGTCGAACGTGATGCGTGACTGCCAACCGATCGCGTTTTCGATTTTCCCCGCGCTATATCGGACACGTTTCTGCGATGACATCAGTCTGTATCTAGAGAGGATCGGTTGTTTCCCAACGATCGCAAACAGTTTTTCCTGAATCCAGGCCACAAGAAGAAGCAAGGACATCGGACAATAGATCACAATCGCCTTCGGATACATCGGCTTAATTATTTGCTCGATGTACATCTCCTTCGTAACCAGATCCTGATCCACCACATTAAACACCTGATTGTCCGCCGCGTTGTTTCTTATACACTGGATGATTGAATCCACTACATTGTCCACGTGAACGAGCGGCAAGCCGCCTTGCCCGTCGCCAAATATGACAAAGATTCGTCGCGCGAGTGAGAGACCTATCATTGGCGTATAGACCTCAGCTCCAGGCCCGTAAAAGGTTCCAGGCCTTAACACCACCGTAGAATAACCGTCGCGGTTCAGAACCTCAGTGACTAGGGTTTCCGCTCGCAGTTTTGCGGCAGAATAGGAACCTCGACGTAGAGGAAAGCGCTCGATCTGTGCCTCCTCTGTCACGACCTGGTTCTCAGCATACCCCGCCACTTCGTAGACATTGCATGAACTGATGTAAACAAGTTTTTTGACACCATTTTTCCTACATGCTTCGATGACATTTCGTGTGCCATCTATGGTTGCAATCTCTGAGTCGTGCGCCGTCCCGCTCGTACCTGCCGCAGCATGGACCAAGATTTCGGCGTCTTTCGCAGCCCCTACAACCGATGATTGATCTCCTAAATCGCCCCATACTGTTTCCACTCCGCATCTATTTAGCGCCTCGATGCTGGAGGTCTTGCGCGCTAGAGCCTTTACTTTATATCCTTCGTCGACCAATCGTTTCACAAGCCGTTTTCCAAGAAATCCCGTGGCACCGGTTACAAGCACGTTGGTTTGATTTGCCGTCACTTGTGGAGAATCTTTCACAAAAGCATCGAGTCAGGGCCTGAAAGCATCGCCATTCAAGAGAAAACTGAGGCGATAAGGATGCTCTGTTTTCCCTACTAAGCAGTCACCGCATCGCAACATTTCAACGCTAGCGCCGCAATGGATAGGCCGGTATTTGCATGACCTTGATAGGCCAACACAGACCCATCAGCTATAAACAGGTTATCGACTCCAAATACTTGCAGGTTCTCATTGACAACACCATCCGAGTCATTCATCGCCATTCGACACGCCCCTGAGTGATGCCCAGCGCTGTCCAATCTATTTCCGAAATCCGGAAATATCTTAATGCTCTCGAACTGTTCATCGTACTTCTCAAAGAACAAGGCCAGAAACTTTTCCAGGGACTGAACATCTCTCCCCGACAAGGTCCATTTGATTTTGAACCTTCCATTATCAATTTCTCGCATTTCTGAACCGTCTTCAGGAAACTGCTCGGAAAACACCAATCCTGACACGTACTTCGTTGAACATGACAATCCATATTTAAAGTTGAGGGCATCGAATAGCAGATCAGCGTGCTGTACTAGATGAACCATATCCACGGGGCTGAGAAATCTTCCCTTATACGTGACCAGTTTACGCTTTAGGACGTCGTATGTGCCTGGATCCTTCATTGAGATAGCGGGCCGTAAATACAGGATGTGATTCCGAAAGTTCACCTTGCCCAGACAGTCCGGTTTTAGTGAAAACCCGTACCGAAGCTTATAGTCCTTCCGAGCCAAACCAAATAGTGGCTTCAAGGTCATACGGTTCCGTAGTTTCGCCTTGAATACGAAGCCGGTCGGATGGTCTATAATGAATTTTCCGATCGGGAGTTGTGCAAGCGGAGGACAATCTGTTGTGGAACGAAGAAGAATCTTTGGAGAACCTAACCCTCCTGCACTCAAGATAAAAAGGTCGGCCGAAAATTTTCTAAGATTCCCACTCTTATGATCAATCCCTTCTGCACAGCTGACCCGGCGAATACCGGACGTCACCAACCTCTTAATTTCAATATTGGAGATTACTTGTAATCCATATAGCTCCTGCGCACGCCGAATCAGCGGTAGGCTGGAAAATGGCTTGTTCGGGTATAGAAGCGCCTTTAATTTGAACGTATCCCCTGTATCGCCAAAACCGTTGATCGAATGATCTAGAGGCGCTTCGATGTCGTCCAGCGAGTATGACCCTTCGCCGCGTATGAGAGTTATAGCTTGAGCATAATAGTTACGTAACTGATCGTATGTGATAGGAGCACGTGTGCGCCTATCATGGACGGACGCCCCCTCGATATCCGTCCTGTCAAGAACAGTCAGTCCGCCATGCCAGAAATTAGATGTTCCACCAAGACCACTTCCCCTAGTGAAAGGCATCTTGAGAGCTGCAGGATCCCATTCTTCATTACTGGGAACGAAAGGTTTTGGCGCATCGCCTAACTCCACAAGGCTAACGGAATGGCCTCTCGCAGCCAACGTTGAAGCAAGGATGCCACCGGCAAGCCCTCCACCAATTACGCAGATAGATTTCACTATATTCCCAATTCACTGGCACTAAAACTCACACGGGATCCAACCCATCATATCGAAGACATTGTTCCGTCTTCCCCGAAAACATGTAGTGCTCCCCTGAAATCAAGTTACCTGAGTTGATTTCAGGGGAGCACTACAGGAACTCCAATTGTAGGCCTGGAAGACTATACCGGTCAGCGTTGAATTGCCATCAACCCGTAAAACCCGTGAAAATGCTCTTCGCGAATGGTTTAACAGGCATACCGGAGGAGTGTTCGAACGTGTATCAGTTCGCCTCGCTGGCCGAGGCCGAAGCGATCATCGACTCGGATTACAATCAGCAGCGCTATCCAGCGTCAGGCAGAACAGCGCCTCGAAGCGGTCGTCTACTCTTTACTGTCAGAATTTGCGGCGCCCCCACTATTTGCTCAGAGCCATTCTTCTGACTTGCAAGATTGATAAAAGCGAAAGCAATCCCAAAGATTAGAAAGGCAAGATTCGAATAGGCCATAGAAAGAAAAAATCCATTGACCACATAGCCTAACAGACTGCAACTTATTGCCACGCCAGTATACCAATAGAAATCATCCCTCTTCCCTACGGAACTTGCCAATTTGCTAGAACGCCTCAACAACCCTATCACCATAATACAATATGCCAGCAAGCCCGGCACTCCCAACTCGGCTCCAATCTGTATCAGGGAGTTGTGCGCTGCACTCCACTTTCCGACCCTGACCATTGCCCCATCTGCAGCTTCATAAGCATTAATGCCAACGCCGAAGAAAGGGTTCTCCCACATCATCCTGAGACCTCTCTGCCATACCGCAATTCTCCCAGATTCCGAGGTATAGTTGTAGTTATTCTCCGTATCAGTGATCGACGCCACCCTGTCAAGATATCCGCCTTGTCCAAGAATAAGGACTGTTGTGATAACACCGATGAGAATTACCGACGCCAACAGGAGTTTCTTGACCGATGATCCTCCTGCATGGAGACTACTAGCAACAATCACCGCTAGTAACCCCAAGAAGGCTCCACGAGATTGCGTGGCAACAATCCCTCCTATGAACAGGAGGCACAATAACCACAACACTATCTTTAGAACTTTCCCATGCTGTCTGCTCTTCCAATAGGCAAAGGGCACCGCAAGCACAAAGATGAAGGCCAGCTCATTGCGGTCATACGCCTCTTCCATAAGAATTGCCAAGCCACTGCTTTGAGGAAACATTATTAACATTCCAGACAAAAATGACGCAGCCCCAAGCATAGCCCATATGATCTTTTCGAGGGAGGCTGCCGATGATCCGTATGCAATCATCATGACAAGCCCAAGAATTGACTTCCATGCACTCTCGGTAATAAAGGCAAAGCTCCGTCCAGGCCATATGGAGAATGGGACGGACAAAAGCATCCAAACCACAAGAAACAGCATGGCTTTACCATGGGAAGTTCTTAGGACCGTCGACGACGACGACAATTTCTTAGGATCTATCAATAGTCCAAACAGAGCTAGCAATATGACAATCTTCTGGAATTGGATCGCTGCCAATGCAGGAACAATTAATTGGACCTTGCATACATCACTCCAGATTGCCACGAGAAATAAGACCAAAAACATATCTATTTTGCACACCTTTCACGTGACACGAGCAACCGACATCATCTCAGTTTCAATCTTCTTGATTGCACCCAAAAGAGGAGGCTCGAATATCCTTGCGAGGCGGTAGTCAGTAAATACTTTCGCGGCATGGGGTGGGAATATTTTACTTATGTGACAATGCTGAGCATGGAACCACAAAATCAAGCTTTTTAGCTTATACACATGTGCAAACAGTGTTGCCCTGTCATTAACTTCTCCTCCACAGTAAACCTCCAGAAATGTGTCGCACAATAAACCGTCAGCTCTTCTTCGATCATAAAATGGGAACCGCGGCAAGTTATTCACGGTCACAAGTGCTGAAAGAAAATGGCCCACGTCTTCATAAATTGGTGTATCGTCTAATCCGGTTATGTCAATGACGCTCACCAGATCACCATCCAAGAACACATGTGCTGGCGTATAGTCCCAGTGCCACTTTGCACATGGCATGGAATATCCATCCAATCGCGGCAATAAGGCCAGTACGGTATCGAGTTTTTCCAACATAGACCGACTGAAGCGGACGGCTCTCAACGATGCGAGATCTACCTCTTCTTGAATTGATGCCACGTACTCCGCAGTGACAAACGGCTTTGGTTTTGATGATTGTGTAATAGCATGAAAGGCCTTCAACCATTCACCACACTTCGACACCGCCCCACGAAGCTGTGAAAGTGCGGTCGCGCTAGAAAACCTCGAATTCAATCGAAGCAAACGGTCTTTGAAATTTTCCCCTGTGACAGACTCCATCGCATAGGCATTCCAATCTGAAAAGAAATCGAGCGGTCTCGCCACGGCACAGAGCGGGGCCGACCTAGAAAGCCTGTCGTAGAGCAACTGCAAGGTGTCGAACTCTAAAATGCCTGGATTGAGTCGCTCAAATATTGGGCACTGTTTGAAAAAAATCACCTTCCTGAGTTCGCCGGCACAAATTTCGAGCTGAGCTGTCTTGGCGTAGTCCCCTCCGATATTTACACAGGTAATCGATAACTCTTGTCCGTTCATTTCCGGAAAGTACGAGGTGATCCGAGGCCGTAATCGCTCGACAATCCGCTGTCGCCATTCCACAGGAGACTCATTCAATGCTTCTTTTCCCGCCGACCTTCCGACTGACGAATCATGTTGAACTGTGCTGTAATTGACCATGCCTAGCACCCATATTCTTCGAAGTCTACCGACCAGCCTCTATATAGGTAGCCGTCCCGCTCGTTTCTCGGTTGCGATAAGTTCGATGTTCAGGCCGTTTTTAGCAAAAACGAAAGCGATATCCTCGTTCTCAAAAGCTTCACCTGGCTGCGGTGGTGTCAATACCCTTAGCCCTTGGGTTTGCCACTCCGCCAATTGACTGTTGAGATCCTTGCATTTAAAACAGAGATGGTGCATCCCACCTCCTCGTCGTGCAAAGGCAAATACCGAAGAAGATTCGTCAACTGGCTCGATAAGTTTGATATCAACTGAACCTTCTTTGCACAAAAATACCACCCGAACTTTTTGTCTTGTATTCACAATCGGCTCGGTCATCTGTCTATAGCCGAAGATCACGCACCAATGTTCGATATTCTTCTCCAATTGATCTACCACGATGCCGATATGATCGATTGTCACTGTTCCCTCACCCCCTCATTCCCCTCAACAATTCCTGTTCGATTTGAACCGATTGGCCTGAATTCCGTCTTTCTCACTTTCCAATTACCCATCACTAACAAATCGGCAATCTGCTTGGCTATGGCGGTTCTCTCATACTTTTCGTATGGGAACCGGTCTGCCTCGCCGTTGCCCTCACTCTCTCTATACAGTGACAGGATGGCAGCTTTCGTCTCACTGACGCTGTCAGGAGAAACCAGACGCGCGCGAGGATACAGACGGAGCAGGTTTTTCGTTGCGCCATCCTGGCATACAGCCAAGATGGAGGCCCTTAATCCTATATATTCGTAAACCTTTCCAGGGATCTGAAGCGGTTGGGAGGAAGCCATCAGTAGGACCACCTGCGATCGAGCAATTTCCCGCAGGGACTCCTCGTGGGGAACAGGGTCAACGAACCGGACGTTATCCTTCAGACCTAGCGAGCACACCATCTCTTCTACAGATTTGCCGTCACTCGTCTTACAGTTTCCAACAAAGCGAATCTGGATTGCGTCGCTCCCGATCTTCTTCTCTACGATCAACTCTGCAATGGCTGCCAAGAACGTCAACGGGCTTCGACCGAAGTAGAGAGAGCCCACATAGGTGATGGTAAAGACGGGATATTTGCGTTCGCATTGGTAACACGCTAGCGCTTCAGAATCGTATCCATTAGGAACGGAGATGAACTTACTTTTAAAATCCGGATAGATCTCCTCCAATCGTCTCGTCATGGTGTCCGTTACACATACGACCCAGTCACAAGCGGAAATGACTGCCTGCTCCATGCATCGCTCAATACAATCTGATACCCTTGATCTTGACCGGTTTGGTTTCAATTCGACTTCCCAGGGATCGCGGAAATCAACAATCCACACTCGCCCTGTCAGCCACTTCAACAACAACCCGATGAGTTGGGCAGAGTGTGGAGGACTCGTGGTAACGATCGCATCAATGCCTCGTTGCCTGATAAGCCCTACGCCTCTCCAAACTGCAAATGGCAGCCACCCCAGTTCCTTATCTGGCAAGTAAATCAGGAGGGAATTGTAATAGCGTAAAATCCGATCCTTTATCCCCTCACTCTTCTGCTTCGGGAGAAACCATTCTTTTTCCTTAGCGGATGCTTTGGCTTGACGCCTCAAGCAAGCCATCCAAGACTTAATGTAAAGATAGAGAGTATTGACACTCCCCATCTTGACTGTTCGCTCCACATCTACCGATAACTCCCGATATCTCACGGCATCAACTTGGTCATAATAGCGGGCTTGTACTGATAACACGACGGCCTTCCACCCAAACTCGGGCAATCGCTTGGCCAATTCTGCAGCGCGTACCGCCCCAATGGCGCCATCGGGCGGAAAATGGTAGGACACAATCAAGACGTTTTTCATGCCACCTTGTGCCGCTGCTCAGACAAATTCCTTATGCTTCTCTCGGTTGAACTCTACAAAATCCCTGCTGGATTTATAGCTGAGAACCGTTGCGGGAACTCCAGCAACGACGGCGCAATCAGGAACGTCTTTCGTCACCACGGCATTCGCCCCTATAGCTACATGGTTACCAACTTTGACCTTGCCGATAATCTTGGCTCCTGGTCCGATGTAAACAAAGTCTCCGATTTCCGGGACCCCTCGTTTGTCTCCTCTTCCAGCAACGCCGAAGGTATTCTCTTGGCTAATGTTACAAAATTTTCCCAACTTGACATCTCCATGAATGAAGATGGTCCCGTAATGGCCTATATAGAGCCCCGGACCAATCTCACAGCCAGCTTGAATGTTGATGCCGGTGAGGGTCTGTACCAGTAACTCCACTGGCGCCGATGCGACGCTCAAAACATGCTTTACAACCGGAATCCGGCATTCAAACATAACCCATCGTTGGAACCGATGTACCACAATCGCCCATATCGCCTGTGTAAACACAACCTGCTTCAATTTCGTCCAAAGGCTGACTTTAAGCACCGCATCGTCTGGATAGAAGTACCGGTACAAGTCATGTTTGAGATATCGAAACTGCATGTCCCCCCTGCAAATCCATTGGGAACGAGCGGCGTGATCCGAGAAAACTGCTACATCGCTGGTTTTAATACAGACATTGCCATCAGAGCATCGGGCGCGCAGGATTACCGCAGACCACTAGACCTGCTTTCAGTGAGGAAGAGATGATAGATCCAGGAGCCGCCACCGTGTTCTCGCCGATAACAACTCCCTTGGAAACAAAACTTCGTGCCCCAATCAGGACACCATTCCCAATGACGATCTTACACTTTTCTGGCACTTCACTCAGATCACTATCCCGATTCCTTTTGATCGAATGGAAATCTGTATCCACGACGCCGGACTCCTCAATCACAACATTGTTGCCTATGGCGATGGCATACCGGGCCGAAATGCGGGCGGCGCATAACACCACGTTATCGCCGATTGTGATTCGCGCATTTGGAGTCTGGGTATCCATAGATACATACTGCGCTCCATCACCAGGCACTCCGGCAACCACACAGTTATCACCGAGTTCCACATGGCCCGGCCCCTCAATCGTTAATTTCTTATAAAGCTTCAGCCCACTGCCGATTCTTACGCTCTTTCTCAAGAGCTGACATTGAAGGGCGAAGAACATGCCTCTGAGGCGAGCCAAATAATCCTTCATGCTTCGCCTTTGAGCTTCAAAAGTTTATCAATTGGCAGCGGCTTCTTGGCCGGACTCCCTATCACAAGACAATAGTCATCGACCTGCATGTCGTAACAGCCTGCCCCAGCCGACAAAACACTATCCTTGCCGATCCGGCTCCCACAGGTGACGGTACACTGAGCCCCCAACCACACGTTTTCTCCAATTACGATTGGCTTGGCTGCAGGTAGCGCAGGGGTGCTAGTCTGTGTCCGAACCCGTTCACAGTCCAGCCACCAATAATCTTGAATCAACGAGTTCGCCGACATCGTCTTCTCACCAATCTGAACATGTTGCAAAGCTCGAATCGTGATCCCACCCATGACGCAACGGTCCCCGATTGTGACCGACGCGTTAGGTGAATGAGTAATGATGGTCCAGCCTTTGAATACGTTCTTGGCAGCATAGCACCCTCTCCCTATAGCTACCTGCCCCGGCCCTACAATCTTCACTGCTGCAAATGCGCTGAACGGAAATCCGATCCGAACATTATCTCGGACAATACGGTAGTAAAGGATATAGTATAGCCCTCTTAAGAAAGCTGTCAGTTGGACCCCGAATTCCCATGGATCACGAACAGCTTGCCGAATAATCCTGAGAACAATTGCCAACACGTGGGCTCCTTCTACTCAGTTCACAGCACCATAAATATACATACTGGTAACAATGCGGTCGGCCGTGTGTTTATCCCAACATGCAATCCTACAGTTAAGGCGCCAGTCACTGGACAGCACTTCATGTATTTTTGGTTCATCTCCTGAGTCGGTTCTCGACGGAGTTCAGGTGCGAAGGGGTGCAGTTCTTCGAGAATAGCAGTCAACCAGTGTCAGAGATCGCTCGCGAGTTTAACATCGCGGCGCGTTTGGGTGGTTGAAGGATACATCGCGCGGAAACCCGGCATGAGATTCAAAAATGTATGGAGGGGTTTTATAACCGTCAGCGCCAACATCATGCGCTCGGCTATCGAAGTCCGGGGAGTTCGAACAGTAGGAGTCTGCCACCTAACTCACGTGCCTGTTATTTTTGGACACTTCACCCTGTCCTCAGATGACTCTGAATAACCGGAAACAATCCTTCGACAACCGCAATATCTGATTGATCAAATTCTTCACCAGGAAACTCGATAACGACGATTGCGGCATTTGTCTTCCTGTGTAGAAGTGCTCCACTGATGGTGGCAAGCTTTGCTGCGTACCTATCCGTTATAACTGCATCATGTATGACATACCAGAAGCATGCGGTCCTTTCTTCGCTCGATTCTCTCCCGCTCGTCATTTTGATGGTTACCGAACCATCTGCCCTCAGTGAGAACGGTTTAGCGTTTTCCTGTAAAGAATCAAATCGATAGTGCACCACTTCTTTGTCTTGGCTCTGAACGGGGAAATAACCGATGTAAAGCTTGAATTGTCCGCCTTCTTTATCGAAATACACTCTTTGCAATTCGATATCGGCTAGAAATTCTCCGAACATAGATTCCTTGTCAGCAAGATCCTGCCCTTTCCATCTGTTAATCTCATAAGGAAATGTTTCGATCGGCTGCGCAAGCGCTACAACCTCTGGCTTAAACATCACAACATACATCCAGGTTGACAGAAGAATACTAATCGCTACGGCGAATGCCACGCCCTGTCTAAGCAGGCTCTGAGTCCTGTAAGATAATGTAGAGGCTTCACATAGTTTACCCTCATCTCCACGAGGCTCCTTGCTACGAAGAAGACGACTCAGTCCTATGAGAGCGCCCATCCCAAAGAAGAAAATAAATGAAACATAGAACAGATCATACGGTCCATGAACAGGATCACCCGGCTGGTAATAGGCATAGAGGCCAATGACGCTCACACGCAGCCCATTGGCAATGACTCCGATAGGAAAAGCCAGGGCGATCAATATGGCCCTTTTTATCCATGTTTGCTGCGACCAATAGGCGAGCGGAATGGCGAGACTGACCAATGCCATAATGTGGTTGACGCCGTTGCACTCTTTGGCTACATCAAGTGTAATCATCGGCAAATCCAGGACATGTCCATGCTGGTAGACAGCTATCCCGGCCACACTCATTATTGTCGCTGCTATCCAAGCAGCAGTTGTCTGCAAATAGATGCTGAACTTATCCAGCACCTCACTAAAGATTGGGAACATGAATCCCAGATAGCCAACAGGGTACCAGAGAATTCCAAAGAATCTATCCCCACCAATCAACAGAATCAGCCCCCAAAGACTCACCACGAGGGAGAGATATTGCAATAACAGCACACTACCGACTCGTCCTGCGGCAAGGAGGAAACATCCAAACATCGTTACCACGATCCCCAACAAGTAATGCGGCGCCGATGGAATCTGTTTGAGCTTGTCTCCGTTTAACCAGATCATGTAGAGACTGATTGCCAGTATCACGGGGCCATGTGATCCCCGATACGTACCCCACATTGCAACAATCTCCGAGAGTGTCTCGAAATACAGCAGCACAAAGATTGTCGCGGCCACGCAGACCGACGTAAAGAAGGCGATACCTTCCTTACTCATAGACCGAAGAACGGGCTGTTCCATGGAATTTACTGTCATGCTGAGAATGATCCGTAACCTGAAGGTGGATCAGGTCAGTTACGTAAGCCACCCACTACAGCTTTGACAAAAACTTGAGCAGCTGTCCCGCCATGATTTTTCTTCCAGTTTCATTCAAGTGCCCACTGTCGCTTGTATAGTGTGGCACGAGAGAATAGTATGTAGTTCCGTTACTCGTGAAGCTAGCCCTACTGCCATCAGGATACGTGGACTCAATTGTCGCCAAATCAAACAGCGGATCTCTTCCCTCGTACTCACGTCTCAGCATTTCGTTAAAGACGTTCTTCTTAATATTGTTGTCTTCTCTGCCAAGCACACCCTTGATCCATCCTTTTACCGAAGGAGCAGATAATGATAGCGGAGCAGTAAAATGGACAAACCGGGTGTTCGGATACTTATCTTTGAGACGTTGCATGGCAGTTTTATAAGCAGTAAAGACCTCTTCGACATCCGTATTTCTCGTAATGTCAACATAGCAAAACTTGAAAAATGCAATATCTGCCTTCCCGCCAATACCGTTATCCATGGAGTGTGCGAAATCGTTGATTTTTGAAATAGGATCCTCGTTCTCACCGACCATTGAATGAGCAAACACCGGACCATTCAATACATGTGGGTCCGCGGTTTTCGTTATTTTCAGTTCAACGCCTTGGTGCTCTTTCAGAATGTCGTTTATTCCATCTATGATGTTAAGCCCTACTGATTGGTGACCAAAATAGATTCTCTTTCCAGCCACTTTTTGCAGCATACCACCCGACACGCCCCCCTCGGATTGTGATGATGCATTCTTACTCTCTTGCATTTCTCCCCCTAGACTGTTGCTAACAGTTATGAAGAACAAAAGGCCCGCCACTAAGGTAAGCACTCTTATCGCCATGGCATCATCCCCCTCTACTGACGAACATCCGGGTTGCTCAGCAATTCGCAAATACTTTCTCTGTCGCTTTTCAAGAGCAGCCAATGCGTTGGGAAGTTCACCAGCCGATCAGCCACACTTTTTGCCACAGGGAAATTCATGCCTTCCATCTGATCCTTAATCTCATCAATCTCGTTTACTGGAACAGGATACATCCGGCTGAAACCGGCTCCCGTTTCCTGGCTTTTACGAAAGAGCCTATCCCGGGTCTCCCTATCTCTCATGAGAAGTGGAAGTCGCAAGAAGGCTATGCTTTCCCACGCCTTCACTGTTGGATTTATCTTCGCCGTCTTACAAATTGCATATGCATTTTCCTTACGAAGGCAGTTTGAATGTTCAAGACGTTGCCGCCACCGCCGGAGAATCCCAGCTTTGCATTCAGAGAGTTTGCGAACCGGAAAATCCTTGTAAAACACCGTCTCACCTAATCTTAAGAACGGCAACGCTGCAGGGATCCAATACAAGTTTGGCCTAATCAGTAGCATCTGCATCAGCAATTTAAACAATTCAATCAACTCATCCATTGTAGATGGTGAGGAAGTACTTCCATATTCCTTGCCAATCATCGTTGCGATGGTCTCTGAATCGGTGAGAATCCCGCCCCCTGTGCCACACGTTATATTTTTCCCTCTCCCAAAGCTGAAGAACCCAACATCACCCATTGTCCCCAACTTCATGTCGCAAACAGTTCCTCCCATCGCCTGCGCCGCATCCTCAATCACGACAATTCCACGCGGATGACACAATCGTTTTATGCCCTCGATATCCGACGGGATGCCGAACAAATGGCCAATAACCACGCATAGCGTACGAGGACCGATCAGACTTTCAAGCTGGCTATGATCGAAATCGAACGTATGCGGATTGATATCGCATGGCATGACCGTCAAGCCAGTTTTCACAATAGCTGACGGCACGGAGAAACAGGTATAAGCCTGAATCACCACCTGATCCCGGCCTGGATTGAGGGATTGAAGGCCACGAAGGATGAGATACAAGGCGGCCTTTCCGGAAGAAACCAAAAAGACATGCTTGACTCCGAAGTATGTGCTGAATTCCATCTCTCGCTGCCTCAGCTCTCCACCTCCTGCTGCCCATGCCCTCACTCCATCCCAGAGATCACTCCAACCCAATAGCGTGGCGGTTGGCGGTAGTGTTCGTTGAATTTTCATGGGAGATTCTTCACTATCATTGGCCCCATCAACCGTGTAATGCTAAGCGGAAGTCTTCTCCACATGTTAATCGCCGCCGTAAATTTCGGATTATGCGGATTCAATTCAGGAAGATGCCGCCCCGACAACGTCCAGTAATACCAGTAGAGCTGCTGCGGTTGCGCCCCCCACTGTTGTTTAAAACGATAGCTTCCCTCGTGTGGCGTGGAACGTCCGAAATCGAACTGCTTGTAGCCTGACTCACAGGCAAACTTCAAACACATCCAATACATCAGCATATTGGGCGCATAGTGATTGTATGCCCTCAACGATGACGCCCAGGGGATCTCCAGCGTATGCTTGAATCCAACCAATAAACCGGCTGCAATGGGTCTGGTTTCTTTCGTGTACACGACACAAATCCGAGATGTAGCAGGAAACGTTCGCAAGATATTTTCAAAAAAAGCTTTGGAGTACACAGGTGTACCAAGATCTCTCATGTTTTCAGAAAACACCTCATAGAATTGATCAAGCAATTCCTCCTGTCCTATGCAAGCGTAGATTCCTTCCCGCTCAGGTCTCTTGACCTGGTTGCGCACTTTTGAGCCTAAGGACTTCCATAGATCCGCTGCCGACTCAGGAAGTGGAAGCACCATCGACACCTTCGACTCTTTTGCTTGAAGCCCATTTTGGATGAGACGATGCTCACGAAACTCAATGTGCCCAGCCTTTTCACGACCTGCGAGAGCTGTCGCCTCCTTCAGCAGCAGTTCGTACGACTCCTCATCCTCCGCACAGATGCCGCCATAGTTGAAATATGGAAGCGACACCATAAAACTACCGAACAGCCAACTCTTGAGATGCACGATGGGCACAATACCCGTTATTCTTCCATCCCCGTTCTGGCAAAGCATGTAAAATGTCTTGTGGCCGAAACTCTCCTCTATAACCTTCTTCCATCCTGCAAGTTGGTAGCAATTGCCCGTTGGAGATGACTTCACAAACTCATCCCACCGCACTGCATCCGTATCGTGAAATGATCGAACCTCCATACGTGCTCTACACTAACGAGAACTTGAGGATTGACAAATAATGTGCACTGCCATGGTGAAACGCGAGGTGGGCGGTGTCTTGCAACGAGGGGTTGCGTTGACCGAAAAGAGGCGTATTGGCCTGTTGGGAGCAGGCGCTTGGGGTCGATCGGAACGTCAGTTCTTACTTTTGAGATAGGTTCTATTCTAGTTAGACAGATGGGTCGCGGATGCTTTGTGCAAGCAACGGTTCCATATGCAGATACCGGGCGACTGCGCGCTTGGCATCGATGTCACGGTACACCCGTCCGACTTGGGCCTCGGTGAGCCCCAGAGTCCTCGCTACCTCTGTGGCAGAAAGTTTGTGATTCTTCCCGTAGAGGCAAAGATCCATTTTGTCGTAGGGGAGAGAGAAATAGAACTCTTCCTGAGATTGCGCCAGTGAGTAGGTGTCCGTGGTCGGAGGCCGCGTGAGGATTTCTTCCGGGACGCCGAGGAACGCCGCCAGTTGATACACCTGTGATTTGTAGAGATGTGCGATCGGCTTGATGTCGGCGGAACCATCGCCGTTCTTTACGAAGAATCCTTGGTCATATTCCAAGCGATTTGGGGTTCCGGCCACGGCATACAAAAAGCGGTCGGCATAGTAGTATTCCATCATCTTCCTTGTGCGCTGCTTGAAATTTGTCGCGGCTACCAGCGCCAGGAAGGCGTCGCCTGTCAGACGCACCTTGCTCTGCACTCCGTCCGGGGACTGAACCACCACATAGGAGATGCGGAATTCCGAGCTGTCGAGTGACGAGAGTACCAGCTTGGACTTGTACCCCGAGTGATACTCAGGCACCACGGCTTGAATCGCTTCATCACGCCGTCGATAACAGTCAGCCCCTTTGAGAATGCCTGAAATATTTTCCTCAAACGTCCGGATGCCGAGCTTCTTAGCCAACAATTCCCCCAAACGCAAGCTGTCATCCGAAGAGTCTGACTCCGGCATGAAGATGCCAATGACCCGATCAGGTCCCAAGGCGCGCACGGCTAAGGCGGCGACCGTGCTGCTGTCGATGCCTCCGGAAAGTCCGACAACCAACCCCTTTCTCCGGAGCTGCGTGAAGACACCGTCCCGGATGTGCGCGGCAATTCGCTCCACCTCTGCTCCGGCATCCAATTTCATTATATCCGTCCTCAGCTTATTGACTTCTTCGCCCATGTCGTTCCTCCTCACTCGTTACTCAGCGAATGCTCGACATACCGACACATTAGCCCCGCAACGCTTTTCACCATTGTCCTACTTCAGGGACACGGATCGGCTACCAGCTACGAAGCTACAGGAGCCGGTGCCGAGGCGGCGAGCACGCCGATTTCCTTCAGGTGTTGCCGCAGGATCTTTCCAGAAGGCGATTTAGGCAAGGCGGGTACGATCGCGATTACTTTGGGCCGCTTGTATTGCACCAGCCGCCGCGCACAGTAGGCCATCACGTCTTGATCGGTCAGCGCCACAGCTTCTTTGAGCGCGACGACAGCGCAAATCTTCTGACCCAAGATCGGATCGTCAATGCCCACCACCCCGGCCTCCTGGATTTGCTCATGCTGCAGTAGGACATCTTCAATTTCGGTGGGACTGATTCGATAGGCGCCGGATTTGATCATCTCATTATTGCGCCCTTCGATCGTCAGATACCCATCCGCGTCCAATCGTCCCAAATCTCCCGTATGTAACCATCCATCCCGAAGAACCTCGGCAGTCAGTTCCGGATCTTGCCAATACCCCTGCATGATGTTTTCACCGCAGGCCCAGACTTCTCCCATCTCACCGGACTCTGCCATCTCACCTCCGTCTTTGACAATCTTCAAAGCCACACCGGGAATCGCACGCCCTGCAGACCCCTTTTTCACCTCGAGGAGCTCAGGTGGCAGAAACGTCAGACGCGCTGAGGCCTCTGTCTGACCGTACATGAGAAAAATGCGCGAATCTGGAAATACTGTACGTATCCGAGCCAACAATTCAGAAGGCATCGGTCCTCCGGCGTGCGTCAGATAGCGCAAGGATGGAAGAGCATACGATTTCAGGTTCGAGCGATTCAGCAACAATGCATAGGTCGTGGACACTCCTGACAATCCTGTGACTCCCGCCTTGATCATGCTGTCCAGAACAACGTGTGGGTACAGCATGTTGTTCTCGATCACGAGTGTGCCCCCCACAAACAAATGTGTCAGCATGACCGAGTTGCCATAGGCGTACACGAACGGCAACACAGCCATCACGGAATCGCCGGTAGTCAGTTGCAAATACCCGAGAATCGAGTGTGTATTCGCAACCAAATTCTGATGCGTCAGCACTACGCCCTTTGGTCGCCCGGTCGATCCCGATGTGTAAATAATCTGTGCCACGCCCTCCGGAGCCATCTGTCCCGAACTTCGATACTGCATGCGATACAAGTCTTCTCCGGCAAGTAGGAACCGGAGACCGGCTGACTCGAAATCACCCATCGTCCACTGTTTCACAGCGGGAGACACGATCAAACCCGTAGCATCAACATGGCGGACGATCCGCCCCACTTCCTCTGCAGTCGTCTGCGGATGGAGCCCCACGACAATTCCTTTGACTTCCAACACCGCTAAATAAGTCGCCACATACTCGGGCGAGTTCTCCATCCAGACGATCGCCCGGCTCTTTTCGGTCAATCCGGCGTTTATCAACCGCGCCTTTTGCGTATCGACGAGGACACGTAAATCAGCATAGGTGTAGCGGCGCCCCCTATACATGACAGCCGCCTTCTCGGGGTGTGACCTCATCACATGGCCAATCACTTGCTCAACGCGGAGCTCCGCAGACAATCTGTTCTCGCCTGTCTGTAGGATTGTGTCCACAGGTGCCGCCCTACCGTAACTCTGCATGGATTGAGTGGATTGCCCCAATACCCTCTTGTCGACCTTCCCATTTTCCGTCTTCGGCAGCACGTCAACGACTTCAATAATCTTTGGTACCTCATAATCTTCCAGATGTGTGGCACAGTGGCTCACGATGTCCACGACTTCAACTTTGGCCCCATGGTGTACCCGCACATAGGCTTTGACGGACTGTCCCAGCCGAGGATCTGAGGACCCGATTACGGTGGCTTCGGCAATTCCCTGCATGCTGTGCAATACGTTTTCCACTTCCCGCGGACTGACCTTTCTTCCACCCGTTTTGATCATGTCATCCTTACGTCCGATGAAGTAGAGATATCCTTCGTCATCCATGCGGAACAAATCCCCGGTGAACAGTACGCGCTCGCCCTCACAAGACCCCGGCTTCAGCACGCAGGCGGATTCTTCAGGCATGTCCCAATAACCCTTCATCACATGAGCACCTCTTACCACCAGCTCCCCGACCGTCCCTGCCCCAACTCGATTCCCATCTGGATCGACGAGATAGATTTCTTGATTCGGCATACCCTTTCCGACAGACATGGGCTTTCGATCCAACTGAGCCGGAGGAAGATACGATACCCGTTTACATTCGGTGAGGCCGTACATCGAAAACAATTCCGCCTGCGGGAACCGTTCACGCAATTGTCTGATATGGT
The DNA here is from genome assembly GCA_964587955.1 of uncultured Nitrospira sp. Lineage (GTDB taxonomy): Bacteria > Nitrospirota > Nitrospiria > Nitrospirales > Nitrospiraceae > Nitrospira_D. Next base: position 5,089 of record CAZPNQ010000025.1, on the reverse strand, counting down.
CTGTCGGCAATGCCGCCCCGGTGTTGGTAATACATCGAATCGATGCGAAGTCATAGGTGTTTCGGTCAGTTTCGAGAAACGCCGCGGCAAGGGTTGGCACAAGGGGAAGCACAGTGACGTGTTCTTGCGTGATCTGCTTGAATACTCTATGAGGGTAGGCGAATGTGGTTTCGAGAATGATCCTGGCGCCGACCTTAAAACTCATCAATACTTGATAGAGACCATAGTCGAATGACAATGGGAGAACGTTGAGGATGACATCGTCCTCTGTGTACTTCAGATACGCCAAGATCGAGGTGGCGGCCGACACCATATTCAGGTGGGTCAGCATGACTCCCTTGGCGCCGCCGGTAGAGGCCGAGGTATAGATCAGTGCGGCTAGGTCCACATCGATATTCTGTCTGGGAGGAGGACAGGAACGATTTCCCTCACGTACACACGTGTCGAAGGATGCGATTTGCAACGATTTGTTCAGTCGCCCTTCTACGACCGTTCCTGTTCCGACTACTATCCTGAGATGCGGAAGCCGTTCCACCGCAGCACCGACTTCGCTCAGACGCTTCCGTGATATGACAAGCCCACTGGCCTGACACTGGTTCAGCACATACAGTAATTTCTCGGTCTTGGTTGCAGGACTCAGGACGACGAACACTCCCCCGGCCTTCAGTACTCCGAAGATGGCGAGCACCGCATCCACGCAGTTATCCAGGCAAATAGCCACTCGATCGTGACGGCGGACACCCAGCCCGATCAATGAATGGGCCAGGGCATTCGCGCGCTCATCAAGTTCCCGATAGGATACCCTCCGCTCCCCTGCAACGAGAGCGACCTTATCGGGAAACCGAGCCGCGCTCACCTCTAAGAATTCCTCGACCTGCATGGACGCTTACCTCCGACTGCTCGTAGGCACCGCCAACTTTGCCTCCACAAACCGAATGAGCGCATTCACCGAGTCCAAGTTCGCCGGGATAAGGTCTTCATCCTCAACCTTAATCTTGAATTTCTCTTCGAGAAATGCGACTAACTCCAACACGCCGGTCGAGTCAATAAGACCGGACTCCAAGAACGATGTGTCACCCCCGACGACGACATCCGACCGCCCGAACAACAGTTTTTCCGTGATGTACTGCCTTACTTCAGTCTCGATTGTCATCATGTGCATACTCCTTGGGAAAGTTCTTAATAAACCGTTCCACTACCAGCTGCGCCGACAAGATACCGACGAAGGCCATATTGTCCTTGATCCCGATCGCCTGTCCCTCTCGCGCCTTCGCGACCAATTTCCCGACCCTCTCGGCGTCGAAGAGGCCGGCTTCTGAAATCGCACACGGGGCGAGCAACTCTTCGGCATAGTCCAGCATCGCGTTATGACGCCCCCCTGTCAGAAAACTCTGGCTGTCAGGCGCGCGATAGGGCTGCTTGTGACGTTTACGAATCACCTCGGGAATCAATGCACCGACCGCCTCCTTCAACAAATACTTTTCGTTTAAGACCTTCATTTTGAGGTCCGGCGACAGGCGTGATGCAAACTCAACAACCCGGTAATCGAGAAACGGGAACCGACCTTCGACGGAATGAGCCATTGCCATCCGGTCACCCTGCGACGATAAGATATAACCCGGCAGCAGATAGGCGGCTTCGAGGTACTGCGATTGTGAGAAGCTGTCCCACTGTCGAAAGCGGAAAGGCAGTTCCGCTTCAAGATTCCCCATCGCATTGCAGTGCTTGAGCTGTTCCTTGGTGTCTTTCGAGAAAAACATCTTGAGCTTCGACGTCATATTCCAGCGAGGCAGATGCGAGAACAATGGGCTGGCCAGATCGTCCTTTCTGACATTGAAGAACGCGCGCAAGTAAGCGTCTGGTTGCGATTGTAAGTTCTTCATGTAGGGATAGAGCCGCCTCAGAAGAATCGGACGGATTTTCGAATGCGGATACTTGGCCCAGAACCGACGAATCTTGGCCTCTTTGAAAATGTCGTACCCACCCAAGATCTCATCGGACCCTTCGCCGGTAAGGACGACTTTATACCCGTGCTCTCGCACAAGCTTGGACAGCAGAAACATCGGCGCCGGGGCTGTTCTCAGCACCGGTTTTTCCGTATGCCATATAACCTCAGGAAACACCCGACCGATGTCCTGTGACGAACAGTGTATGCGCCTGTGCTCCGTCTTGAGAAACTCGCAGGCATCGTTCTGGAAGCTACTCTCGTCGAACTCTTTGTCCTCAAACGCCACGGAAAAGGTTCTCAAATGAGTTGTTCCAAGTTTCTTTACTAGAGCCGCAATCACCGTGGAATCGAGCCCGCCACTCAGATAGGCGCCAACAGGCACATCCGACCGCAAACGAATGCGGGTTGCGTCAAGCAAGAGATCGAGTAATTGCTCGCGGGCATCTTCTTCGTTGTTCACGGCCAGTGAAGAATTGTAATCCGGTTCCCAATAGGACCGGATTCGCACCTCGCCCCGCTCGAGCACCAGAGAATGGCCGGGAGAAAGCTCGGAGATCCCGGAGAAAATCGTTCGAGGAGACAATGTCACCCAAAACGTAAACAGCGCGTCAAGCGCCTCCACATCAATCGCCCGCCGCACCGAGGGGACGGCGAACAGTGACTTGATTTCAGATCCAAAAAAGAACCCGTCGTTGGTGTGGGTATAGAAAAGCGGGCGGACTCCCATCCTGTCACGAGACAGGAATAATCTTTGATGGTTTGAATCCCAGATGGCAAACGCCCACTGGCCATTCAGATCCCGAACGCAGTCCTCGCCCTTCTCTTCATACAGATGGACGATGACTTCCGTATCCGACTGGGTAAGGAACCGATGCCCTTTCTTGATGAGATCATCCCGCAATTCGACATAGTTGAAAATCTCTCCATTGAAGATGATCCAGATAGTCTTGTCCTCGTTACTCATCGGCTGATTTCCCCCGTCAAGATCGAGGATGCTCAGCCTCGCATGAGCAAATCCAACCGAACCGTCCATATGAAATCCCGAATAATCAGGGCCACGGTGATTCACCATAGCAATCATGCGCCGGAGCACCCGACTGTCGGGGGCATTGCTGTTCCGTGTCACGTATCCAGCTATTCCGCACATAGCGTCGTGCAAACCTTATAAACGGTGAGCAATCACTCTATGCTGTCGACCTTGCAGTGCGTAAAGAACAAACTATTTTCCGTGGGAAATCGGTGAATCGCGCTAGGCCTCTCATGCCGTAAAGGGAACATTTCCAGATCTCGAGACCCTATTGACAATTCCTTGATGTGACGTAGGCGGGCTGGACAAAGCCGAGACAATATCTGGAAACTAGGCAAAGAACCGCTCAACCAGCCAGCGGCGTTGGTAGCGTCGCAGATGTCGACCGTGCTGATTTTTGGGTGATGAGTTTTATGTCTTCCTCGGGACGCACAACATCTTCCACCACGCCGCCCGTATTGTCTTTCACGGCACAAACTGCTCGAATTCCGTCCACAGCTTGTTGAATCGGAACAAACTTGAAGTCGCTGATCAATCGACGCAAGCGGGATTCTGTCTTATGTAAATTCAAATAATGACGGAATTGTGATACCCAAGACCCTTCCATCCTTGGCTGTTCAGGATCAAGCTCCCAAGGGTGGAGATACATGATGAGCGGATGACCTTGATTCGCAACACGGCACAGAAATCGGCGCAAAAGTGTGTATGGGTACAATCGAAAATACCCTCCCCCGGCAACTGGAATCCGAAGCGGCCCAACTTTCAGTGTGGATGGTGGGACCTCCCATAAATCACCAGCCTCGGTTTTTTGGATATGACACCATGGATTAGCCCCGGGCATACCATAACGATCATGCCGGACAGGGAAAATGCTCGAATCGTACAGATATCCTTCCTCAACCAAGATCGGCAGCGCCCACTGAGTTCTAGCTGTAATTGAAAAAGAGGGTGCTCGATAGCCGAGCACCCTCTTTCCCGTCAAATCCTCCAGAATACGCTTTGACCGCCTGACATCGTCCCGGAACTCACTGTCTGTCTGATTGGTGACCAATTCGTGTCCGTAACCGTGTGATGCAATTTCATGTCCTTGCTGTGCCAATGCCTTAACCAATCCTGGATGTCGTTCTGCCACCCATCCAAGAACAAAAAATGTGGCTTTTGTCTCAACACGTGCCAGAAGCTCAGCAAGCCGAAGAGTGTTTTGCTCTACGCGACTTTCCAGTCGATCCCATTGTTGCCGTCTGGCATCGGACCAAAAAGCTGACACCTGAAAATGCTCTTCGACATCAAACGAGAGAACATGAGGCCCACTCATCTCTGGACGAAGTTGTCTAGAGATCATTACTGCGCCCCTTCCCCGATCAACATCACTCGCACTGTCTGCGCGATAATATTCATATCAAGTACGAACGACAGCCGCTTGACATAGTAGAGGTCATATTGCAGCTTCATATGGGCATCTTCCGCAGAAGCACCATAGCGAAATTTGACCTGCGCCCACCCCGTGATGCCGGGTTGAACCGTGTGCCTTAAATCATAATAGGGAATGATTTTTCTCAAGTCTTGCACGAATATCGGTCGTTCAGGACGTGGTCCGACAAGACTCATCTCCCCTTTCAATACGTTGATCAGCTGTGGAAACTCATCAATGCGTGTCTTTCGCAGCCACCATCCGATGCGTGAGATTCGAGGATCATCCGCTTGAGCCCATTGAGGCCCAGACTTTTCAGCATCTTGCCGCATCGATCGAAACTTCCAGATCTCAAAGGGTCGTCCGCGCAACCCGACACGTACTTGACGATAAATAACCGGTCCTGGTGAATCAACCTTAATGAACAATGCAACGAGCAGGAACAATGGCAACAGCATCAGCAAGCCGCCGACTGACATCAGCATGTCCACAAACCGCTTCGTAATACGGGACACTTTGCGCCGTTTAAACCCGGTCGAAAAGATTACGGCGCTCGGGCGAAGGGAATCGACCGAGAGACGACCCGAGACATCTTCGAACAATTGATGTCCATCAAGAACGTCCATTCCCATCGCCTTCAAATCGAGGAGCTGCTCAACTGGAAGTACCATTCGACGATCTTCTAGACAGACTACAATGGTAT
>CAZPNQ010000024.1:0-41911 GCA_964587955.1 uncultured Nitrospira sp. | reverse complement strand
TGGGAACGGAAGGCAAGTTGGGCGGGCAGGCGCAAGTGAGCGACGTGAGCGGTGTCTGGAAAGACCTGACGGACAGCGTCAATTCCATGGCCAGCAATCTGACCGGCCAAGTGCGGAACATTGCCGAAGTCACCACCGCCGTGGCCAGCGGCGATTTGTCGAAAAAGATCACCGCCGACGTGCGCGGGGAAATCCTTCAGCTCAAAGAAGCGATCAACACGATGGTGGACCAGTTGCGGAGCTTCGGGTCGGAAGTCACCCGGGTGGCGCGGGAAGTGGGAACGGAAGGCAAGCTGGGCGGGCAGGCGGTCGTGCCGGGCGTCGCCGGTACCTGGAAAGACCTGACGGACAGCGTCAATTCCATGGCGAGCAACTTGACCGGCCAAGTACGAAATATTGCAGAGGTCACGATCGCTGTGGCCAGCGGCGACCTGTCGAAGAAAATCACGGTCGATGTGCGAGGTGAGATCCTCCAACTCAAAGACACCATCAATACGATGGTGGACCAGCTCCGCAGCTTTGCCGCGGAAGTGACGCGAGTGGCGAAGGAAGTAGGGACTGAAGGCAAGCTGGGCGGGCAAGCGGTCGTGCCGGGCGTCGCCGGCACCTGGAAGGATCTCACTGAAAACGTCAATTCCATGGCGAGCAACCTCACCAATCAAGTGCGCAACATCGCGGAGGTGACCACTGCGGTGGCGAACGGCGACTTGTCGAAAAAAATCACCGCCGACGTGCGTGGGGAAATCCTTCAGCTCAAAGAAGCGATCAATACGATGGTGGACCAGTTGCGGAGCTTCGGCGCGGAAGTGACGCGGGTGGCGCGGGAAGTGGGGACGGAAGGCAAGTTGGGCGGACAGGCGCAGGTTCGCGACGTGAGCGGTGTCTGGAAGGACCTGACCGAAAGCGTCAATTTGATGGCCGGTAATCTTACCGGCCAGGTCAGAAACATCGCAGACGTGACGATCGCCGTGGCGAACGGTGACCTCTCGAAGAAGATCACGGTCGACGTTCATGGCGAGATTCTTCAGTTGAAGGAAGCCATCAACACGATGGTGGATCAGCTGCGCAGTTTCGCCGCAGAAGTCACCCGGGTGGCTCGGGAAGTGGGAACGGAAGGCAAGTTGGGCGGGCAGGCGCAAGTGAGCGACGTGAGCGGTGTTTGGAAAGACCTCACGGACAGCGTCAATTCCATGGCCAGCAATTTGACCGGCCAAGTGCGCAATATCGCAGAAGTCACCACCGCGGTGGCGAACGGCGACCTCTCGAAGAAGATCACGGTGGATGTCCGCGGGGAGATTCTCCAATTGAAGGACACGATCAACACGATGCTGGATCAATTGAACGCCTTTGCGGCGGAGGTCACGCGGGTGGCCCGGGAAGTGGGAACGGAGGGGAAGTTGGGCGGCCAAGCTGCCGTTCCCGGCGTCGCCGGCACCTGGAAGGATCTGACGGACAGCGTCAATTCCATGGCCAGCAATTTGACCGGCCAAGTGCGGAACATTGCCGATGTCACCTTTGCGGTGGCCAGCGGCGATTTGTCCAAGAAGATCACGGCCGACGTGCGGGGGGAGATTCTCCAGCTCAAAGAAGCGATCAATACGATGGTGGATCAATTGCGGAGCTTCGGCGCGGAAGTGACGCGGGTGGCGCGGGAAGTGGGAACGGAAGGCAAACTCGGCGGGCAGGCGGTCGTGCCGGGTGTCGCCGGAACCTGGAAGGACCTGACCGACAACGTCAATGCCATGGCCAGTAACTTGACCGTGCAGCTGCGGGACATGTCCAAAGTCGCGACGGCGATCGCGACCGGCGATTTGACACGAAAGGTGACGGTCGAAGTGCGCGGAGAGATATTACAGATCAAAGACGTCATCAATCTTATGGTCGATCAGCTCGGCGGATTCGCGTCGGAAGTGACCCGTGTGGCGCGCGAAGTGGGGACGGAAGGCAAGCTGGGCGGCCAGGCGGCGGTGCCCGGTGTGGCGGGAACCTGGAAGGATTTGACGGAGAGCGTCAATCTTCTCGCTGCCAACTTGACCACGCAGGTCCGCGCCATCGCCGAAGTTGCGACCTCCGTGACCCAGGGGGACTTGACGCGCTCCATCCAAGTGCAGGCCCGCGGAGAAGTGGCCGAGTTGAAGGACAATATCAACGCGATGATTCGAACGCTTCGCGCCACGACCGATCAGAATACCGAGCAGGATTGGCTGAAAACCAACTTGGCCAAGTTCACCCGCATGATGCAAGGCCAGCGGGACTTGGTCACCGTGGCACAGATGTTGTTGTCGGAATTGACTCAACTCGTGAACGCACAATACGGTGTCGTGTATCAAATGGAAACGATGAACGGCACGTCGGCACTCAAACCGTTAGCGAGCTACGCCGCCGATCAGCCGTTGAACACGGTGTGCGACGTGTCCCTCGGAAACGGGCTGGTCGGCCAGTGCGCCTTGGAGAAACGCCGGCTGCTGTTGACGGATATTCCTCCAAACTACGTGACGATCCGATCCGGCTTAGGGGAGGCGACCCCGAGGACGCTGGTCGTGTTGCCCGTCTTGTTCGAAGGACAGACGAAAGCGGTCATAGAATTGGCCTCGCTGACGGAGTTTACACCCCCACATCTGGCGCTGATCGGTCAATTGACGGAAACCATCGGAGTGGTCGTCAATACGATCGAAGCCACCATGAGAACCGAGGGATTGCTGCAACAATCGCAAAAGTTGGCCGGTGAGCTGCAAACGCAGCAGGGAGAGCTTCAGCAAACCAACGAAGAATTGGCCAGTAAAGCGCAACAGTTGGCGGAGCAGAACGCCGAAGTCGAACGAAAGAACCGCGAAATCGAACAAGCCAGGTACGCACTGGAAGAAAAAGCGGGTGAGCTCGCCCTTGCCTCGAAGTATAAATCCGAGTTCCTCGCGAACATGTCCCACGAGCTGCGAACTCCCCTCAACAGCATCCTCATTCTCGCGCAGCAGCTTGGGGACAATCCTGAGCGCAATCTCACGCCGAAGCAGGTGGAGTTTTCCAAGAATATCCATGCTGCCGGCGCGGATTTGATGAATTTGATCAGCGACATTCTCGATCTCTCCAAGATCGAGTCGGGTACGGTTACGGTCGAGCCGGAGCAGGTGCCGTTTATGAGAGTTCGCGAGGCAGTGGATCGGAGTTTTCGGCACGTGGCCGAGTCTCGGCATTTGACGTTCAACGTCGAGATCGATGCAAAGCTTCCGCGCAATATGGTCACCGACTTCAAGCGTTTGCAGCAGGTGCTGAAGAATTTGTTGTCCAACGCCTTCAAATTTACGTCACAAGGGCATGTGACCTTTCGAATCAGGCGGGCGATGACCGGATGGAGTTTGGATCATCATGTTCTCACGAACGTGCCGTCCGTGATTGCGTTCGAGGTGCAAGACACCGGAATCGGGATCCCGCAGGAAAAACAAAAGATCATTTTCGAGGCGTTTCAGCAGGCTGAAGCCGGTACGAGCCGGCGGTACGGAGGCACCGGCCTCGGCCTCGCCATCAGCCGGGAATTGGCTATGCTGCTCGGGGGTGAAATCCGGCTCAACAGCGTGCCCGATGAAGGCAGTACGTTTACGTTATATTTGCCCGAGGCGTACATGGGGGACACGGTCAGTTCGGTTCGCGGGGCACCCAGACCCTACCCACCGGCTTCTTCGCTGGTCCAACAAGTCTTGGTCCAACAGACCGAACGATTCGACGACATACCCGATGACCGCGAAACGCTGCTTTCGGGCGAACCGACCATTTTGATCGTGGAAGACGACCCTCACTACGCGAGGGTGCTCCTCGGCTTGGTGCGGGAAAAAGGCTTCAAGGGAGTCGTAACCGCGCACGGACGATTGGCGCTCACATTGGCTCGTCAATACAATCCGTTGGCCATCACGCTCGATATCTTTCTGCCCGACATGTTGGGCTGGACGGTGTTGAGCCATCTCAAACAAGATCCGGAGACGCGTCACATTCCGGTTCAGATTCTGACCGTGGAGGAAGAGCGGATTCACGGGCTCGGCCACGGCGCGTATGCCTATATTTTGAAGCCGTCGACGACGCAAGAGTTGGGAGACGCCTTCGATCGATTGGTGACGTTTACGCAACCGCGCCGCAAGCAATTGTTGCTCGTGGAGGACGATGAGATCGAGCGCAACAGTTTGGCGGTGCTTCTCGGACATAGTGAGGTGGACATTACGATGGCCGCGGATGGAGCACAGGCCTGGAGCGCTCTTACCGCGCAATCGTTTGACTGTGTCGTGCTCGATTTGCGGCTGCCGGACATGTCGGGATTCGATCTCCTCGAGCGCCTCCGCCAGGAGTCCTCATTCCATGATTTACCGGTCATCGTGTCGACTGGAAAGGAATTGACCGAAGAAGAGGAGCTGCGGCTTCGGGACCTGTCGCAGAGCATCGTGCTCAAAGGCGTTCAGTCGCCGGAACGGTTGCTGGACGAGGCGACCCTCTTTCTCCATCTGCTCACGGTGCAGTTGCCGCCGGAGAAAAAGGCGATGCTCCAACGGGTCCGGCAGAGCGACGACTCGCTCATTGGGAAAAATATCTTGGTCGTGGACGACGACGTGCGCAACATCTTCGCCCTGACGAGTCTGCTCGAGCTGCATGGTATCGCGGTGACGAGTTGTGAAACGGGACAAGAAGCCGTTCAGCGCGTCGAATCGGATGCAGAACTCGATATGGTCCTCATGGACATCATGATGCCGGAAATGGACGGATACGAAACGATTCGCAGAATCCGCAGCAATCCGGCGCATCGATTGCTTCCGATCCTGGCGTTGACGGCCAAGGCCATGAAGGGAGACCGGGAGCGGTGTTTGCAAGCAGGAGCATCCGATTACATCGCCAAACCGGTCAATACTGAAGAACTCCTGGCGCTCATGCGCATCTGGCTCTTCGGTAAGAAAAAAGTGGGGCGCTGACCATGCCGGATATTGCCACACTGTCGGCAATCCCTACGCATATTCTTCTCGTCGATGATGATCCCCGCATTCTCATCGCCATGGCGACACTCCTTGACGGTCCCGGCCGCACGGTCCTGACTGCGCAAACGGGTCAGGACGCGTTGCGGCATCTGTTGCGTCATGATTGTGCGGTCATCATCCTCGACGTTCGGATGCCGCAGATGGATGGTTTCGAATTGGCCACTCTGATCCGGCAACGGGACCGTTCCCGATTCACGCCCATCATTTTCCTCTCGGGCGTCGACACCATGGATGCCCACGTCGTGCGAGGACTCTCGAGCGGGGCTATCGACTATTTGGTCAAGCCGGTCCAGTCCGATATTCTTCGACACAAGGTCGATGCGTTCGTGGAATTGTTTCAGCTGCGGGAATGGGCGAAGCAACAGGCGCGTCGACAAAGCGAGGAACGATTTCGCCTGCTGGTCGAGGGGATCGAAGATTATGCGATCTTTTTGGTGGACGTTGACGGCAAGGTCGCCACCTGGAACAGCGGGGCGGAGCGTCTTACGGGATACCACACGGAAGAAATTATAGGCCAGCCCTACGCATGCTTTTATCCTCTGGAAGAAGTCGCATCGGGTCAGCCGGACAACGACCTGAAACAGGCCATCGAGGCAGTCACGAGAGAGGCGGCGAGGACCGGAATCGATCGGCCGTTGGTCAAAAAAACCGGCACACGGTTCATCGCCAATATCATGATCACCGCCCTTCGGGATGAAAAATCGGCGTCGCCGGTTCATGCGGTGGTGATTCGCGATGTGACGGAGCGAAAGCGTGCCGAACGGGCGACGGCGCACCTGGCTGCAATCGTCACCTCTTCGGTCGATGCCATCCTCAGCAAAAGTCTCGATGGGACCATTATGACCTGGAATGCCGGCGCCGAAGGGCTTTTTGGATACAGGGCGGAAGAAATCATCGGGCAACCGGTGACTCGCCTGATGTTTCCCGATCGCGTGCAGGAGGAAGCGCACATCCTTGACCGTATTCGATCGGGCGAACGCATCGATCAACGCGAAACCGTGCGGCGGCACAGAAGCGGGTACGCGATAGATGTGTCGCTGACGGTGTCGCCCATCATGGATGCTTCGGGGGCCGTTCTCGGCGTCTCTTCCATCGCTCGCGATATCACGGAACGCAAACAGACCGATCGGGCCCTACGGGAGGCCAATAAAGAACTGGAGGCTTTCAGTTATTCCGTCTCCCATGACCTGCGCGCGCCGCTGCGTTCGATCAACGGATTTGCCAAGATGCTGGTCGAGGATTTCGGCCAATCCTTACCTCAAGAAGCGCGCCGTTGTTTGAATATCATTCAAAAGAGCGCTCGCCGTATGGGCGAACTGATCGACGATCTGCTGGAGTTTTCGCGACTGTCCCGATCGGCTCTGAATCGACAAGTGGTGGACATGAGGCGGCTTATCCGTGAAGTGTGGCTCGAGTTGCGGCGAGATGATCCGGATCGAACTGCCGAATTGATTGTCGGTGAGGTGCCGGAATGTCAGGCCGATCGGCGTCTGATCAAGCAGGTGTGGATCAACCTGCTTTCCAATGCGCTGAAATATTCCCGCTCACGCCAGGAATCCCGGATCGAAATCGGATGGCAGGAGGATGAGCAGCAGCCCGGCAACGTCGTGTATTGGATCCGAGACAACGGGGTGGGATTCGATCAGCAATATGTAAGCAAACTGTTCGGCGTGTTCCAGCGGCTGCACCGGGCGGACGAATTTGAAGGGACGGGTGTGGGGCTTGCGCTGGTGCACCGAATCGTCCAACGCCACGGGGGACGGGTGTGGGCCGAAGGGCGGCTGGACGAGGGCGCCACATTTTATTTCACACTGGAGAAGGTGCATGACCATGAAAGTGCCGGAAAACATCTCGGTCTTGTTGGTCGAGGATAATGACGATGACGCGGAACTGACGCTGCGGGTATTCCGGCAGTATCATCTCGCCAATCATATCCATGTTGTGCGTGACGGCGCGGAAGCTCTTGATTGTCTCTTCAGTTCAGGCGCCTATGAAACGCGGAACCTGTGCGCCCAAACCAAATTGATCCTGTTGGACCTCAAGCTGCCGAAAGTCGACGGACTGGAGGTTCTCCGCCGCTGCAAGAGCCATGACCGAACGAAAACTATTCCCATCGTCGTCTTGACGTCGTCGCGTGAAGAACAGGACGTGATCGAAAGTTACAAGTTGGGCGTCAACAGCTATATCGTCAAGCCGGTGGATTTTCATCAATTCGTCGAGGCCGTCAAGCAGCTGAATTTATATTGGTTAATCCTCAATCAAGGACCGGAGTGATTCATCGAGACTTCGAAATAGCCGATGGATATGGAGATGTGGAGGGTGTATGCCTCAACCGTTGCGCGTCTTGTTGTTAGAAGATCTGGACACGGATGCCGAATTGATGGTGCGTGAGTTGAAACGCGCCGGATTCGATCCGGTTTGGGATCGGGTCGATACGGAAGAAGAGCTGCTGCGGTGTCTCGATCGGCCATATGACTTAATTCTTTCCGACAATACGATGCCGTCCTTCGACGCGTTGAGGGCTCTCATATACTTGCGGGAGCGACAGCTCGATATTCCATTTGTCATCGTGTCCGGTTCCATCGGTGAAGAGCAAGCCGTTACCTTGCTGCATCACGGGGCTGCGGATTACATCATGAAGGATCGCATCGATCGGCTGGGATCCGCCGTCAATCAAGCGCTCGAGCGAAAGCGATTGCGCGGCGACAACCAAGCCGCCCATGCCGCGCTGCAGGCGCGGACAAAAGAACTCATGCTTTCTCGCGAACGATTGCGCGCACTCGCCAGTGACCTGACGTTGACGGAGCAGCGGGAGCGCCGCAAGTTGGCCAGCGATCTTCATGACTATCTGGCTCAATTGCTGGTCGCAGGGCGAATGAAACTGCGGCAAGTTATCACCCACGTTTCCAAAGACCCCGGAGCGCGTCTCCTCGCCGAATTGGACCAAATCTTTGACGAATCCTTGCGGTATACACGCACTCTCATTGCCGACCTCGCGCCGCCTTCGCTGCAAGAATTCGGATTGTCTCATGCATTTCAATGGCTGTCCGAACACATGCGTACTCAGGGGCTCACCGTGGACGTACAGGTTGGATCGGACCGAATCAATTTGCCGGACGATCAGGCGATTTTGGTCTTTCAGTCCGCACGGGAATTGCTGCTCAATATCGTGAAGCATGCGGGAACCAATCGCGCGATGGTTGCAGTAGAGACGACTCCAACCGAACTACGTATAACGGTGACCGATGGCGGACAAGGCTTCGATAGCATGGCGATCGCCACTCCGGATTCATCGTCCTCCAGATTCGGGCTGTTCAGCATTTATGAACGGATGAGCGCGATGGGAGGACGATTTGAAATCAGTTCTACACCAGGCCGGGGAACGAGAGCTTTGATGATTCTTCCCTACTTGCCGTTGCCTGCGGTAGCCGGGCTGCCCGACATCGGCGGCGAGGGACCAGCCGGAGAAAAGGATCCGCTCCAGCCGAATTTGCGATCCGATTCCGCTACGAAGCCGCCACAAGATCGGACCACGATTCGCGTACTCCTTGTTGATGATCATGTCATGGTTCGACGTGGAATCAAAAGCCTTCTCGACGGGCATGAAAACTTCCAGGTAGTCGGGGAGGCCTCCGATGGAAAACAAGCCGTCGATTTGACGATTGAGCTGCGGCCGGATGTCGTGGTCATGGACGTCAATCTTCCCGTGATGGACGGAATCACGGCGACAGGCCTCATCCTTAAAGATCGCCCCGAGACGGTCATCGTTGCACTGTCGGTCCATGACGACCGTCAAATCATTCAAGCGATGAGGGATGCCGGTGCAGCATCCTTTGTATCCAAGGGGTCCGTCACGGAAGAGCTGTACGAAGCGATCGATCGCGCCTTGCTCACCAGAGATCCGTTGCCCAGCACCTCCTAGCAGGATGCTGAAAAAGTCCGCCAGCGGGGTTCTCGCGGGACACAGCCGCCTCACCGTCTCGCCGGCGCGCACAAACGTGGCGCTCTTTATTCATCGCGCCGTGCGCCTCATTATTCTTCGCGTCGCGGACCTCGCTGCGGCCTTGCCCGTGGAACGGCGCGTCTTGGAGCGCCGGGGTTGGGTGGGTGAGATGAGAAGCCTTTTTGAGCCTCCTGCAAATTGTTGGCATTCACCGAGTGTTTCGACAGCCTGTTAGAACAGAAAAGCAAAGACCTCGCCGCCGTACGCGCTCTGCGCAGCAGCATTTCCCTCATTCTGATGACCGTTTAGCCGTTCACGACTGTCCTTCCGTTCGGATGGAGGACCTGTCCGATCATATAGGATGCGTTGTCCGACGCCATGAGGACGTAACTCGGGGCAATCTCCTCATTCCTCCCATCGCCAACATGTACGGGCACGCCTGGCCTATCCTCATAGAGTCCCTCCGATAGAAGTTAGGGAGCATGTGTCTCAAGCTTCGATGCAAAATACAGGCTCTCTATCTCATTAAGAAACGGGGGAAGTTGCCCGATCCTTAATTGCATAGGAATCATGGTTGTCCGAATACCGTCGATCGAAACTATGACGAGAACCAGAAGAACTTTCAGACAGACTGAGTAGATGGACAAGGCATCCGGTCCGTCGATGACTGGGGGAATTCCTAGATGGAAAACTTGTCCGTTCGGGTTATTTCCTAGGCGTGTGGGGAGAATAGTCGGCTGGAGCTTAAACCGAGAACCGTGAGGAGGCTCGTATGAAACTACGTGGTCTAATTGTAGGAGTTACGCTTATCGTGTGCGGTGTTGCATTGTCTCTAGGGTGGTCGACGACTGCACTGGCTGAGCATTCACCGAGCCCTTCAGACACCATGAAAACCGATTCCTTGACGGATGCCCAAAAGTACAATTTTCAAGCCGATGACGATAAGCAGCAGAATGATAAAAGTGACACGGCTACTCCGCGCGGGTCGAAGGCTAATGTGAAGACCATCGTCGGGGAATTGTTCCGCGTGGATGACGCCAATTATTACGTCAAGGCCAAGGATGGGTCCGAAGTTCGTTTACACACCGACAAGACCACCAACATGAAAGGAAAGATCAAAAAAGGCGATCACATAAAAGCACAGGTCAACGATCAGAATCATGCGCTGTCTATTCAAGCGGTCCAATAAACGCTATAAGAACGGCGCATAAGCTTAATTTGATAATGCAGCTTACTGCTCACGAATGGAGGTTGCACATGATGAGGATTGAACAAAAAGTCGGTGCCATATCCTGTGCCGTGCTTTTTGGGATCGGGTTGGTCACCGCCCCGGGATCCGCGGTAGCTGCCGACCAAACCGACCGAAGGCAAGGCAAAGAAGAAACTCACGAGCAGAGCCCTGCAAATATACAAAATGACCAAGCAACGAGCAGTAAGACCGTAAAGGGCGAAGTGGTACGTGTTGACGGCGAAAAATGGTTCATTAAGGATGCGCGAGGCAAGGAAATACAGTTACACGTCGATCAAACGACTCGAAGGTCCCCTCAAAAAGCCGATGATAAAAACATGAACGGCGTAACGATCGAGGCGATGATAAATGAGCAGAATCATGCATTGTCAGTCAGCTCTCCTGATCGTCGAGATGATCGCCATGATCATTCTTCAAGTAACGCTACAGAGAAAAAGTAGACGCTATTGAAATTCGATGGTGCTCCGCGGTTCTTTATGCAGGAGCGTGAAACCCTCCGCGTGACAGGGTAGTTCAGCCTGGTTCCCAAAGTTGGGGATCCTCCTAGTATGACGTTGCGAAAGGATCCCTTATGAACCATCCATGTTTACGGTGTCCCCCCGCCCTCGATCTGGAATTTTTGGCGAATCGACCAATGATGAAGCATACGGCGTACTTCCCGGTGAAGACCGTCTCGTAAAAGACATTATGACGCAGGAGGTCTCTATCATTCCGGCCTCCATCACCGCCAAAGCAGCGATTGAAGTCATCCGAAACCGAAACGTTCCCGTGCTGGTCGTATGTTTAGAATCCGAGCCGGCTTTTGCTGTCACGGAATATGATCTGGCCCTGATTGGATTGCCTGACAGCCATGATGATGCGGTCACCCTCCGTGAGCAGATCCAGAATCGTACCATTATCCGATGTCGGGAGGACGTCATTCTGGCCGATGCCATATCTGCAATGCTGAATCACCGCCTACGATATATTCCCGTCATCAATGATAAAAACGATCTCGTCGGTGTACTTTCGTTGGTGGATGCTGTGGGAGCCATCGCGCCCGATGCCGCAGCGATTTGGCAAACAAAGATTCGACAATTGTGGAGTGAGGCACCCGATTTCAAATAATTCACTTATCTTTGAGAGCGTCTCGATCCTCCGGTCGGTCCTTAACACGCGTCTCCGCGCTGTTTCACCTCCAGGGCTCTTCTAGGGCTCTTCCCAGTTCGAGCCATGCTGTGGACCATATAGTTAGGTACCTATCTCTACGTCATGAGCGCGCGTTTTACTGTTCGTTGTACTGGACATAGAGAGGCATCAAGCAGTTTACATTTCACAAATTGAATAATGCGTAGAAGCTCAAGGCTTGGCACTATGGCCGATACGATTCCGCTCGGAGCGCAGGTTGTGGAAGAGGGCGTGCATTTTAGAGTCTGGGCTCCCAAGGTCAAATCCGTTGACGTTCTGCTTGGAACCGGCGCCTCACTCTCGCTCGAGAAAGATGAAAAAGGGTACTTCAGCGGCATCATTTCAGATGCGGGTCCGGGGACGACCTATCGCTATCGATTGGATGGGGAAAAGGATTATCCGGATCCTTGTTCCCGTTTCCAGCCGGAGGGCCCCCATGGACCTTCGCAGATCGTGAGCTCCTCCGTGTACCGCTGGGGAGATCACGATTGGCCCGGTGTCCGCATGGCGGGACAAGTCATCTATGAGCTCCATCTTGGCGCCTTCACCGAAGCAGGGACGTTCGACGCAGCGATCCGTGAGTTCGATGGGCTGAAACGTCTGGGAGTTACGCTGTTGGAAATCATGCCGGTCGCAGAATTCGCCGGCCGGTGGAACTGGGGATACGACGGGGTCTGCCTGTTCGCTCCCTCCCATCGGTATGGCGATTATGATGCGTTCAAGCGTTTCGTGGACGCTGCCCATGACAAGGGACTGGGAGTCATTTTAGACGTCGTCTACAACCATTTTGGACCGGATGGAAACTACCTATCAGTCTTCAGCGATGATTATGTCACCGATCGATATCCGAATGAGTGGGGACAAGCCCTCAATTTCGATGGACCTGGCTCGGAGGGAATGCGTGAATTCGTCGTGCAGAATGCCTGTTATTGGATCGAAGAATTTCATCTCGACGGTCTGAGGATCGACGCGACGCATGCCATCCACGATGCCGGAGACCGACATATTTTAGCTGAACTGTCCGCAGAGGCCCGGCGAGTTGCGGGACGGCGCTCCATCGTATTGATCGCCGAAAACGAGGCGCAGGAGATTCGTGCGGTTCGACCTGTGGAACAGGGCGGGTGGGGCCTTGATGCCATTTGGTGCGAAGATTTCCATCATGTGTCACGGGTGGCAGCCACGGAACGTAGCGAAGCGTACTACACGGACTATCGGGGCGCGCCACAAGAATTTCTCTCGGCCTTGAAACGCGGATTTTTGTATCAAGGGCAGCGGTACCACTGGCAACGCAAGGCCAGGGGAACGGTCGTCGATCAGGAGCCGGCCAGCAGCTTCGTGTTCTTTATACAAAACCACGATCAGATCGGGAATACGCTTACCGGCAACCGCCTCCATACGTTGACGAGCCCCGGGCGGTATCGAGTTCTGACGGCGGTCAATTTGCTGGCCCCTCAGACCCCCATGTTGTTCATGGGACAGGAGTACGGCGCCTCGACCCCTTTTCTCTATTTCGTGGACTTCGGCGGCCAGGAGCTCGGGTTCAAGGTCCGGCAAGGGCGGCAAGAGTTCTTAAGCCAATTCCCCAGCTTTGCTTCGGATGAAGCAAAAAAATCGATGTTCGATCCGAATGATCCGATGACGTTCGAACGATCCAAGCTCGACCGGGGCGAACGGATCGCCCATGGACCGCTCTACCGGCTTTGTGAAGACTTGTTACGGCTGCGTCGTGAAGACCCGGTGTTCTCCGCGCAGTCACGCGAGAACATCGATGGGGCCGTTCTGAGTCAGCATGCCTTCGTTGTCCGCTATGTTGAACAAGCTGACCATGACCGTCTCGTGGTGATCAATTTGGGAGCGGATCTTCACTTCGTTCCTGCTCCCGAGCCGTTGCTGGCTCCTCCGCCGAACGGATCGTGGGTGCTTCAGTGGTCGAGCGATCATCCTCAATACGGAGGACCAGGGATCGTCAATCCATTGACCGATGAGGGATGGCATATTCCAGCCGAATCCGCGTCGGTGTTTTGGATCGAGGAGGATGTTGCAGCAGTCACCCATGAGTGAACCCATGAACGACGACATGGTTCAGTCACCGCCGCTATCCGAACCGGTCATCACCCTGCCATGGAAACGAAACGGGGATGTGAATGGATTCATGTCTCTCGAGTGGCTGGTGACAAACGGGTTAGGGGGGTATTCCTCCAGCACGGTCATGCAAATTGCGACGCGCCGCTATCACGGACTATTCGTTCCCGATTTGCCGTCGCCGAGGGGCCGTACCGTGATCATTCCCAGACTCGATGAAGAACTCGATGTCGGCGGGACGACCATTCGGCTGAGCGGTGCGGAGCATGCCGACGGCCGATTGGACACGGACATCTTCGAGCATCTGACGGCATTTCGTCGGGAATGGCAGACTCCCCTATGGACGTTCTCATGTCATGGCCGCGAGGTGCACAAGCGCGTTGTCATGCCGTACGGGCAGAATACCGTGTACGTGGAATATCGGCTGCACGACGGAGAGCCCGTCACCTTGCGGCTGCGGCCCTTCATCACTTTTCGCATGCCAGATGCGCAACTCGATGAGGCACGCCGAGGACCATTTCTTCTCACGGTCATGAGAGACCGTTATGAGGTACAGGTCTGTGAAGGAGTGGCTCCCTTGAAACTCGGTTTGAGGCCGCATGCCGGGGTGTTTGTGATGGATTCGCAAATCAGCCATGACGTGTCATATCGGGTCGACCGAGATCGCGGCTCCTTCTATGTCGAAGATCTCGAGAGTCTTGGCTATTTCACCGTGGAATTGCGGACGGATCATCCGGTCGCGTTCGTGGCCAGCATGGAGGCTTGGGAAAATCTTCAGTACGACCCCGGTGTCATTTTCGATGCCGAGCGCACTCGGTTGCTGAAACTGGTTCCTCAGGCTGAAGTCGCCGACTCCTTCGAAACAAAACTTGCCCTCGCCGCGGATCAGTTCATCGTTTTTCCGGGTAGTCGTATGGAGGAGCACGCGTTGGCATTGGCCTCAGGCGACGAAGCACGGACGATCATTGCCGGATACCACTGGTTTACGGACTGGGGACGAGACACCATGATCAGTCTCGAGGGGCTCACGCTGTGCACCGGACGACATCGGGAAGCCCGCGCGATTCTGCGCACGTTCGCGCAGTACATCCGTGACGGCCTCTTGCCGAACTTGTTTCCTGAAGGGAAACGAACGGGCTTGTATCATACGGCCGATGCCACGCTTTGGTACTTCCACGCGCTGGATCGATATTACGAAGTGACGAAAGACCGAGACACACTCATGGTGCTGTATCCGGCTCTCAAGGGCATCATCGAACATCATCTGAACGGAACGCGTTTCGGTATCGGCATGGATACCAAGGACGGTCTCCTGAAGGCCGGCGCGACGGGCTATGCATTGACATGGATGGATGCCAAGGTGGAGGACTGGGTGGTTACTCCGCGGCGAGGTAAGCCGGTGGAGATACAGGGATTATGGTACAACGCCATTCGGTTAATGGGCCAATGGGCCGACGAATTGGGAGAAGGATCGGACCGATGGGATGCATGGGCAAAGCAGATCAAGGATTCTTTCAATGCACGTTTTTGGTACGCATCCGGTGGGTTTCTTTACGATGTCGTGGACGGTGAGGCGGGTGACGACCATAGTCTCCGGCCCAATCAAATTCTCACGATGTCACTGCGATATCCGATCTTGCAGCAGGACCGATGGGCACCTGTCCTCGGTGTGGTGCACGACAAACTCTTGACTCCGTTCGGCCTGCGCAGCTTGGCACCCGGCCATCGAGACTATAAAGCCATGTACTTCGGAGATCTTCGCGCTCGGGACGCCGCATACCATCAAGGCACCGTGTGGACCTGGCTGATCGGCCACTTCATCGATGCCTCTCTCAAAGCAGGGGTACATCGCGATGAATGCCGTCGGATGTTGAGCGCCTTCGATGGTCACTTGGCGGACGATGGGATCGGCACGATCAGTGAAATATTCGATGCCGATCCTCCCTACGCTCCGCGCGGATGCATTGCGCAGGCCTGGAGTGTTGCCGAAGTGCTTCGTGCCTATCAGGCGACCAAGAACGCGGCGGCACAGTGAGGAGCCGGCCTATGCCGTGAAGAACGCGAAGGAGCTGAAACGACTGATCATGCCGTGAGGTGTACACCGCGCTGCATGGCTATAGTTGGTGGAAAGGGAGAAACATGGCGGCGACAGTTGCGGATATCCTGGTGGATCGGCTCATCGATTGGAACGTGGATACCATCTTTGCCCTGCCGGGCGACGGGATCAATGGTCTCTATGAAGCCTTGCGAACCCGTCAAGACGCCATTCGAGTGATACAAGTCCGCCATGAGGAAGCGGCGGCGTTGGCGGCATGCGGGTACGCGAAATTTACGCGAAGGTTGGGAGTGTGCTTGGCCACGTCGGGTCCCGGTGGAATTCATCTTCTCAACGGCTTGTATGACGCCAAATTCGACGGGCAACCGGTGTTGGCCATCACGGGTCACACGTTCCACGATTTGATAGGCACCCATTACCAGCAAGACATCGATCTCGATCGGGTTTTCAGCGACGTCGCCTCCTTCAGTGAACGCATCATGGGTCCTGCTCATGTTTGTAACGCAGTCGATCAGGCCGTCAAAAGCGCATTGTCAAAGCGCACGGTTTCCCATATCACGATTCCCAAGGATATCCAAGATTGGCCCGCGAACGGAACACGATCCAAGGCGAATATTGCGGAACACAGTGGCGATGTATTCAGCGAGGCGTTGCCGCTTCCTGGAAAGGCTCAACTTGAACGAGCAGCCGCATTCCTGAATCAGGGAAAGAAGGTGGCCATTTTGGCGGGGCGGGGCTGTTTGCCGGCGCGTGATGAAATCGTCTTGCTGGCTGAAAAACTCGGAGCGCCGATCGTGAAGCCGCTGCTCGGGAAGGCGGTTGTGCCGGACGACCATCCCTACACGACCGGCGGGATCGGTCTGTTAGGCACGGCTCCGTCGCAGGACGTGATGGAGGCGTGCGACACCCTCATCATCGCGGGGAGCAGCTTTCCTTATCTCGAGTTTTATCCAAAACCGGGACAGGCCAAGGCCGTTCAAATCGATCTGGACCCGGCCAGGATCGGATTGCGGTACCCGGTCGACGTCGGGCTTGTCGGACAATGTTGGGACGTTCTACGGGCTTTGTTGCCGTTAGTAGATCAGAAATCAGACCGGCGGTTCATTGAATGGGCACGCGAGCAGAAAGTCCGTTGGGATACGCTGATGGCAGAACGGGGCACGCGTGACGACATACCCATGAAACCACAAGTCATTGCCCATGCGCTCAACGATGTGCTTGCCGACGATGCGATCGTTTGTTGTGATACCGGCACGGTGACGACATGGGCCGCACGGCACATCCGCGTGCGCGGCACCATGCAGTTCTCCGTATCGGGAACCTTGGCGACGATGGCCAATGGACTGCCGTATAGCATTGGAGCGTCGGTTGCCTTCCCTGGCCGCCAAGTGGTCTGTTTTGCGGGGGACGGCGGGTTCACCATGTTGATGGGGGAACTGGCGACCGCGGTCAAATATCAGTTGCCGATCAAGATTATCGTGGTGAAAAACAATTCCCTTGGCATGATCAAGTGGGAGCAGATTGCCTTCGAGGGAAACCCTCAATACGGCGTGGATCTGCACGCCATCGATTTTGCCGCTTTTGCCCGCGCATGCGGAGCCGTCGGATATTCCGTGAGCGATCCGGCCCACGTAAGGGACACCCTGCACAAAGCTTTTTCTCATCCGGGACCGGTCCTGATCGAGGCGGTGGTCGATCCCTATGAACCGCCATTGCCGGGGAAGATCACCACCGACCAGGCCTGGCAGTTCACGAAGGCCATGGCTCGAGGGCAAAAAGATCGTCTGGAGATTGTCAAGACAGTGATCGAGAACAAGATTCGTGAAGTGATTTAAACGTGAGCCTACCGCGCATACAAAGGACTGGCACGAAGTTCGTGGCGATGCACGCGTCTCACGATCGAACGGTAGAGGCCGCGGCGGACTGGTTTGCACTGAGATTGCAGGGGTATGACCGGCCGGTGCAAGTCCAGTTCTGTGATGGGACGACGGTGGAACCTGAAAATCGCCGTCACCCACGTCTGACCCTCGTGGTGAAGACACGCCAAGCCTTAGCGCGCATGTTTCGACCGCCGTTGGAGCGTTCTCTTGGAGAATCCTACATTTTTGGCGATGTGGACGTCGTCGGAGATTTTCAGGAAGTGTTCCCGCTCGTCGAGCATCTTCTCGGGCAGAACTGGTCACTATCGGATCGTCTGAGGTTCATGTGGCGTCAACTCGTCAGTCCTCACCCCTCAACGAAAGGGCCTTCTCCCGATCGCAAAGGTACCAGACACAGTCCTCCTCGTGATTTCAGCGTCGTTCGCTTTCACTATGACCTGCCTGCAGAATTTTACCAACTGTGGTTGGATCGCCGTATGGTCTATTCCTGTGCGTACTTTGCTCGTGGTGACGATGATTTGGACGAAGCGCAATTCGGCAAATTGGACTACATTTGTCGGAAGCTGCGCTTGCAGCCTGGGGACCGCGTGCTCGATATCGGCTGTGGATGGGGCGGGTTCGCACTGTATGCGGCGCAGTATTACGGCGTGTCGATAGTCGGCATCACGTTGAGCCTTCGGCAAGCCGAGATAGCTCGCAAGCGGATCGCGGCCGCCGGGCTGACCCAACAGTGTACGATCGGGGTGGCTGACTATCGTGACCTGGCCGACCAGGAGATATTCGACAAAATCGTCAGTGTTGGAATGGTCGAGCATGTGGGACGATCACAGCTTCACGTGTATTTTCACCAAGTACATCGCCTATTGAAGCCGGGGGGAGTCTTTCTCAATCATGGAATAGCGACCGGGGATGGAGACGCACGCTTGGGCCCGTTTGCCGATCGGTATGTGTTCCCGGATGCCGAAGTGATTCCTCTCCATCAGGTGGTGACTGCGGCCGAAGAACAAGAATGGGAAGTGCGTGACGTGGAGTGCCTGCGAGAACATTATGCTCTCACGTTGGTTCACTGGGTCAGACGACTGGAAAAAGAGCACCGGCGGGCGGCGGATCTCGTGGGGGAAACGACGTATCGCGTATGGCGATTGTACTTAGCTGCGTCCGCCCACTGGTTTCGACAGGGGCGTCTGAACGTGTACCAAGTGCTGTGTGCGAAACCTATCGGCGGACGATCGGGCCTGCCTCTTACCCGAGAAGATTGGTACAGCCAGCTGATATCGAGCAAGTTACAGAGGCCTGTCTCGATGGCATCCTCATAAATCGACCCCGTTCGGCTTCATACAGTCTGTCCTCATGAGAACATATTGTCCGAAAGGCTTGGCTCGGCACGGTCGAGTACTCGCGGACGTCGAAAAAACCTGACGCCATATGCTTCATGTTCCAAGACTAAGTGCGGGCGATTTTTCTAGGCTACCTTGAAAGCCTCGGGCAAAGTTTGTGCAGTCTATGAGGTAACGTCCGAAGTCTTTGGCAGACATGATCAAGGAAGATCTCATTGCCGAACGAATCGCCATCGAGACATATCGAGAGATGGTGCGGTACTTCGGCGACAAGGATACGACTTCCAGAGTCATGATGGAAGGCATCCTGGCGAAGGAAGAGGAACATGCCGACGAACTGGCGGACCTCTTGTTTGCCGTACAACCCGACAGAAATCAGGGCTCCCGGCGTCTGTACTTCAACGATGAGACTCCGCATGCGGAAAAGGAACAAGTCGGGTCGTGATGGAAAGCGGTGATTGTCAGCCTGCTTAAAACCAAGGAGGAAATTCGATGGCAAAGAAGCAATTGAGTCAAGACAATGAAGGCCTGTCGGAGCAAACGTCAGTCAATGCGCTGGATCTTTTGAAGGAAGATCATCGGGAAGTGGAACAGCTGTTCCAATCGTTTGAAGAGGCGGAGGGCCGTGCTCGGCAAGGCATTGCGGAGGAGGTGCTCAAGGCCTTGGAAATTCATACCAAGATCGAAGAGAGTCTTGTCTATCCCGCCATTCGTGAGGCAACGGGTGAAGAAGACAAGGTGGACGAGGCCAATGAAGAGCACCATGTCGTCGGATTGCTTATCAAAGAGCTTCACAAAATGAAGGCATCGGCCGAGGGCTACAAAGCTAAATTTAAAGTGCTCAGTGAGCTGGTGAAGCATCATATAGAAGAGGAAGAAAGCGAAATGTTTCCTGAAGCAGAACAAGCTGAGATTGACTGGGAGGAACTGGGACAGGAAGCGATGGCAATCAAGGAGCGAATGTCCAAGCAGAGATCCTCACGCAACCAACGGCGGGCGGCATAAGCTGATCTTCCCCCGCGAGGGCGTCTTGCCGATCTTCTGCAGGGCGTCCTCGCCCTTCTGGTAGTGCATATCCGACGTTGTAGCTGAGCCCACACCGACACAGCCCGTCTTGCGCTGTCTTCGCAGACACTTTTAGCCCTGAAAATCAGGGAGTCCGAAGTGGCGTAGCATTTGCGAGTTGGTTAGTCATCACTGAAAGGAGGTGACTGCATGACGAGTCGAGGATTCGCGCAATTCATTGGAGTGCTGTTCCTGGCGGTGGGAATACTGGGGTTTATACCTGTATTCAGGTCGACTCCTCACCCAAACGCTGTGCCTGGTCTGTTTGCTGACGGCGGCTATGGTCTCCTCTTCGGCCTCTTTCCTGTGAACTGGATTCATAATCTAGTGCACATAGGAGTAGGCATAGCGGGATTGTTCTCTGCCGGCAGCGTGAGTAAGGCCAGGAGCTTTTCTCGGGGTCTGGCCTGGTTCTACGGCGTCTTGGCTGTAATGGGAGTCATCCCTCCGCTCAGTATGGGGTTCGGCCTGGTTCCGTTACATGGCTGGGAAGTTTGGCTTCATGGCATAACTGCCGCTTTCGCCGCCTATTATGGGTATGGGAAGCGCGCCAAAGCCGATGAAATAGTAGAAGGCTACCGCAGAGCTGCTTGATCGGTCTCGCGACCAGGATGAGGCAACGGCGCCGGAATCGGTGTCGTTGCCTCAGCTCATCTGTTCTGCTCGGCAGCGTCCATTAGAGCTCGAGTGAAGACTTCGATTGCTCCCTCTATATCCGGCTGTCCTGATGCAGCGCCAGAGCTTTTCGCCGTACGGAAGGACGATGAGGATTGCGATGGTGAATTAGGGCGGTCGCTTCATGGATGACGAGAGCCCCCAACATCACGATCCACAGCGGAAGAATGAAATAGAGAATGTAGTACCGAACAAGCAGGGCCGGATCACTCACAGTCATTCCTCAGAACTCTCACGATTACCATGATGCTACCGCAAGGTCTTGGCTTGTCGGACTGGAAGACTCCCGAGTGTGAAAGTTCCCTGTCGACATGCAGCATGAAGAAAAGCTGTCCGAACGAGGACATACCGCGCAAGATGTTTCTCCCGTTCATCGCTCAAACATCGTCATAGCCAACCAGATGAGCGGACCCTACAAGACTTTTACATATAGAGACGACGGTCTAGCTTTTGCATTTTTCGAAGTCCGAGGTGACGATGAAGCTCGATCAAAAACAACCATTCAGCCATGACGCAAAGGCTCATGATTGGGATTTCGCTCAGTTGTGGCGATATGAGCGCGCGCCAGATTCAGATGCTATGCGGGCGGCAGCCAAGGTTAAGGCGGCGGGGTTGTTCTCATGGGTGATCGTCGGTATGGATGCAATACGAACGCGGATCGCAGAATTGCGCCGTGATCCCATGGGTCACATTCAAGAGGGGAGGAAAAGATGACTGAGCGTCTCTCAGAAAAGGAGCGGTACCGTACG
The DNA here is from genome assembly GCA_964587955.1 of uncultured Nitrospira sp. Lineage (GTDB taxonomy): Bacteria > Nitrospirota > Nitrospiria > Nitrospirales > Nitrospiraceae > Nitrospira_D. The sequence goes on along the minus strand of CAZPNQ010000024.1, from coordinate 20,699 downwards.
AATACACAGAATTTTGAATGGAACGAAGAACGAGCGGATTCCGATGATCATCGAGAAAATATCGGCGACATGCAACGCCTGCTATCGGGCCTTGCAGGGATGATGTTCCTCGCCTCCGGCTTGTTCGGCCGCAACCGGTCGGGCACTGTGCTGGCTATCGCTGGGGGAGGACTGCTCTACCGGGCGTTAAGCGGGTATTGTCCCGCTTTTGGGGCCATGGGAATCGACATGAGCAACAATCGACCGCCTCAGTCCAACGACACAAGCCGATTGGGTCGGCGCAAAGTGCAGTCAGGCCGCGCAACGAAGATCCAAAGGGCTATCGAGATCAATCGCCCGCCGAGCGAAATCTATCGATTCTGGCGGTCGTTGGACAATTTACCCCGCATCATGAACCATCTTGATGCCGTGCAAGTCATCAATAATCGGCTATCCCATTGGAGAGTAAAAACGATGCCTGGTGCTCCGAAGGTCGAATGGGATGCCGAAATCATCAACGACGTGGAAAATCAGCGCATCGGATGGAGGTCACTGCAGGGTGCAGACGTGGATAATACCGGTTCGGTGGAATTCAAGCCGACGGCCGATGGACAGCGGACGTGGCTGACGGTCAGGCTGCAGTATGAACCTCCTGGCGGTAAGGTCGGCGCCGCGGTGGCCAAGTGGTTCGGGGAAGATCCGAATTCGAAGATTGCAAAGGATCTGCAGCGATTCAAGGAAGAGATGGAGACGGGCGTTTTTTCAAATGCCGGTACGTAATTAGTACACGTCAAACCCAGTCGTCTTGTGTGTCAGCATTGATATGCACGCGCGGATGGTGCTATCAGGAGGCATCCTGCTCATCGAGACGAGAAACGTAGGAGCTATGCCCGGAAAGACTCGCAGGACGTGTGATCGATACGATCTCATCGTATTGCCGGACGATCATGTAATGGGAACCGGTGCGGCCTCAGTGACCGTTCTTGCATACTGTGATTTTGAATGTCCCTTTTGTCTGGAAGCACACGCTCTCATACGACGATTGCGCACGAATTGTTCGAATCAGATCCGGTTCGTGTACCGGCATTTCCCTCTGGCCAAGAAACACCCTCATGCACAGCTTGCCGCGGAAGCCTCGGAAGCCGCCGCTCTGCAAGACCGATTTTGGCCAATGCATGATTTGCTGTTTCAGAACCAAGAGCATCTCGAAATGGAAGATCTCTATGCCTATGCGGCCATGGCCGGATTGGACGTCCCACGCTTTAAAGACGACCTACGCGCAGGTGCCGGAGTATTGAAAGTGCGGCGTGACGTGCAGTCCGGCCATCGGTGTGGAGTGCAAGGGACGCCCACATTCTTTGTGAATAGCCTATTGGTGTCGAACAGCGATGACCTGGAGTCGACAGTCTTGGGACATGTTCGGACACGATAAAAGTATAGAAAAATAGGGGACGCAAGGAGTGTCTGCTGGAAAGAGATCCGACGTGAATACGCGTATGTTGAAAGAATATCTGTCTCCTGGACGGACATCTTGTCTATAAAAAATTAGGCCCCAGACGAAAGTTTCCATCAGCATTCCCTCCGCAAACACGTGGCGCTGACCGATTCAGAAGAAAGCACATTGCAGGTCTATGTTTTGCACCGTAGATGGCATAGATCGAGCTGGCTACTCACTTCATCCAAGGAGCATCTCATGTATCGCACGATGTTCGCAGGCCTTCTTATAAGCAGTACGCTATGGTTCTTTACCGGCACGCTCGGGGCGCAACAGGCTGTGCAGTCAGACCCGACAGGAACTCAGTTGGATTCCAAGCCGGATACGCAAACGTTTCTCACTATCGCCGCCGAAGAACAGCAAGTTGCGATCGCTCTCGGGCAACTCGCGGCACAGCGGTCGAAAAATGAGCAGGTCAAGGAATTCGGCTCGAAGATGGTTGAAGATCACACGAAGGTCCGCCGAGAAGCAGAACAGCTGGCATCGAAACATCACGTGCCGCTGCCGTCGAATCTCACCCCTGAGGATAAGAAGAAAGTAGACGAGCTATCGAACATGTCCGGCCATGAGTTCGATCGCGCCTATATGAATTTCACCCTGCAAAATCATGAGACCACGTTGGAGGAATATCAGCAGCATATCTCTACGATGCGGTATCCCGACCTTCGGGAGTATTTCAACTCCACGTTGCCGATCATGAAAGCGCATCGTGATCGAGCGCGAGTGGTCAAGAGCTCACTGCAGACGAATCCATAGAATAGGTGTCTGCGTTGAATTCTGGTTCTGAGCATAACGAGCATTGCATGCATAAAGGAGAAACGATGTCCCAGCAACCTTTGAGCTTTTATGGTGTCAACGGCAGGGTGGTGGTGACGGTCAGCCTGATCTTCGCGTTGGGAATGGCCGTGCAAGTTTCAACTCAAGCGATTTCTTGGGCCGCTGATCGGGATCAAAGCAGATCTCCGATGGCGCCGAAGGATGCTCAGGAACCGGCTGTGGCTGAGGGGAATTATCTCACCACAAAGCAGGGCCAGCGTATCGCAGACGACGACAATTCCTTGAAAGCGGGATCCCGTGGTCCCACGATTATAGAAGATTTCCAATTTCTGGAAAAAATGACTCAGTTTGACCATGAGCGGATGCCGGAGCGTGCCGTACATGCCCGAGGATCCGGGGCGCACGGGTTCTTTCAAGTCTATAAACCACTGACTCGTTATACGAAAGCCGCGGTGTTTCACGACCCAGCCGTTAAGACTCCAGTCTTCGTGCGATTCTCGACGGTGAACGGTTCCCGAGGCTCAGCGGATAGTGTTCGCGATGCACGCGGCTTCGCAGCAAAATTTTATACCTCCGAAGGTATCTGGGATCTAGTGGGCAACAATATTCCTGTGTTCTTCATTCAGGATGCGATTAAATTTCCAGATCTCGTTCATGCGTTCAAGCCGGAAGCCGACAACGAAATGCCGCAGGCCTCGACGGCGCATGACACATTCTGGGATTTCATCTCTCTGACACCGGAGTCCATGCATATGATCATGTGGGTCATGTCCGATCGGGGCATCCCCCGAAGTTTCCGTATGATGGACGGATTCGGGGTGCATACGTTTCGTCTCGTGAATGACCAGGGAAAATCCACGTTCGTCAAGTTCCATTGGAAACCGTTGCTGGGCGTGCATTCGCTTGTCTGGGACGAGGCGGTTAAACTAGCCGGATTAGATCCTGATTTTCACCGGCGCGATCTGTGGGAAGCGATCGAGAACAAAGCATTCCCCGAATATGAATTGGCACTTCAGCTCGTATCGGAAGAAGACGCCGACAAGCTGCCCTTCGATATTTTGGATGCGACCAAAATCTGGCCTGAAGACCAAGTGCCTCTTCAACGCGTGGGGAAGCTGACCCTCGATCGGAACCCGGATAACTTTTTCGCCGAGACAGAAGAATCGGCTTTTCATCCGGGGCACCTTGTGCCAGGCATCGATGTCAGTGACGATCCTCTTTTACAAGGGAGACTCTTTAGCTATCAGGATACGCAACTCAACCGGTTCGGCACCCCGAATTTTTCGCAACTTCCCATTAATCAGCCGAAATCGCCTGTGAATAGTTTTCAGCAAGACGGAATGATGCGGTTCACGAATCGCCCGGGGAAAGCCAACTACCAGCCGAATTCTCTCAGCGGCTCTCCCAAAGAAGCCCCGGCCAAAGAGGGAGGCTATGTTCACTATCCTGCGCCGGTACAAGGAACGAAAGTTCGTGAGCGGAGTAAAACCTTCGCTGATCACTACACTCAAGCGGCGTTATTTTACAATAGCCTCACGCTGGTTGAACAAGAGCATATCGGTCAAGCGCTCATTTTTGAGCTGGGAAAAGTTTCAGACGTCAAGATTCAGAAGCTTATGGTGGGTCATATAGCTAAAGTCGACGAGGTGCTTGCCGGGAAGGTGGCAGTAAAACTCGGACTGGACGCGCCGAAGGGGCAATTGGCCAGCCGTGCCGGCAAGACCAAGGGACTCAGTCAGTCTGAGGGGCCCAAAGATTCCATAAAGGGCCGGAAAATAGCTATCCTCGCTGCGGACGGAGTCGCCGGCGGAGATGCCAAGCAGCTAGAAGCCGCGTTGAAGAAGGAGGGGGCGACCGCGGAAGTCGTTGCTCCTCACCTTGGAGAGCTTAAGGGTGGTTTAAAGGTCGATAAGAGTTTAGCCAGCGCGGATTCAGTCATGTACGATGCCGTCTACATCGCAGGCGGTAAGGAAAGTATTACGATGCTGTTAGGCGACTATGAAGCTCGGCATTTCGTGGGCGACGCGTATAACCATGGGAAAGCGATCGCCACGAACGCAGAAGGAAATGAACTGCTGCAATCGCTGGGAATCAAGGATGGGCCGGGAGTCGTTTCCGACAAGAGCGGTGGAGGGTTGACCAAGTCGTTCGTTGACTCTATCACCCAGCACCGCTATTGGAGTCGGCCTAAGCTCAAAATGTGAGTGGAGTGATCGCTCATGCGGTATCTGGGTTTGTTCTCGGGAATCATCTAGTCGTCAATTAGCACCGAAGATAATAGACATAAGAATGCAAGTTAATCTGTGATCTTCTTGTATTCCGAAGAAGTGCGGAGAATTTATTAACTGTTATTTATGTGAAGGAGGCAGGTCAATGGCTGAAACAATGACGAAATTGAAACACCCCAGTGATAATCAGGAAGCTCAGGAGCACACCGAGGGCAAAGTTGCCCGCACTATCGAAGAGCAAACGGCGAAAGTGCCTTCGGATGTGTGGCTATGGGCTGCCTTTGCCGCGATCGGCGTCTCAATGCTTTTTCACGGCACCGGAAAAAGAGAAGATGGTCTCTTTGTCGGTCAATGGGTAGCGCCGTTCTTGCTATTCGGCGTATACAATAAAATCGTGAAGGTTGCCGGATACGATCGCGTCTCTTAGCCTTCGTCAAATATAAGTTCTGCTAATACCGGGGTCGGCTCATCTGAGCCGGCCCCGGGTTCCCTTCGCACCACCGGCATCCCCACACTCAGCGGCTCACTTCACCTAATATGAGTTTCGAGTCGGTATGTTCACTCTGGGGGATCTTCTAGTCACCTGCTACTCCTATGGGTGGTAAAAAGAAAGCAGTGCCTCACTACACATGTCGCCTTGGAGTGGTCACATAAATGGCCGTAAACATCAGACTTAAACCCCTTCAGCAACAGGCCATCGTCATCACCGGAGCTTCAAGCGGCATCGGGCTCGTCACAGCTCGTATGGCCGCCAAACGCGGTGCTCGTGTGATGCTGACTGCCAGGAACGAGAAGGCACTCCGGCAACTTGCGGAGAAAATAAACGGTGAGTCATCTAGAAATCATATAGCGTCCTTTGTCGCAGGAGACGTGGCTGACGAGACGGTAGCGCGGCGTGTAGCCGACGAAGCGGTCAGTCATTTCGGCCGGATCGATTCATGGATCAATTGTGCCGGTGTCTCGATTTACGGACGTGTCCTCGACGTCTCTCTGGAAGATCAACGCCGGTTGTTCGAGACGAACTTTTGGGGCGTGGCCATCGGATCGCGCGTTGCAGTGGCGCATCTTCGCAAGAACGGTGGGGCTCTGATCAATGTCGGCAGCATCCTCTCCGATCGCGCCATTCCACTCCAAGGGATTTACTGCGCCAGCAAGCATGCGGTGAAAGCCTATACCGATTCGTTGCGTATGGAAGTTGAGCATGATCGACTGCCGATCTCCGTCACGCTGGTGAAGCCCGGCTCCGTCGATACCCCATACACCGAGCACGCGAAAAACTATTTGCCGAATGAACCTCAAAATGCGCCTCCTACTTATGCGCCGGAAGTCGTGGCCGAGACGATTCTCTATTGCGCGGAGCATCCGGTGCGGGATGTCTTCGCGGGTGGTGGAGCGAAGGTGGTGTCGTTGTTCGGCAACTTGGCGCCGAGACTGACGGACAAAATAATGCAAAATACCATGTTTACCGTTCAGCAGAGCGATCGCGCCGATCAGGATCGGCAAGACAACGGTCTCTATGGGCCGGCGAGAGGTTTGCAAGAGCGCGGTGGCCGGGCTCTCTACGTTGCCGAATCGAGCCTTTATACGCAGGCGTCGCTTCATCCCATGGCAACAGGAGCTGTTGCAGCGCTTGCCGGTGTGGCTCTGATCTCCATTTTCCGACGAGGAGTTTCGAACGGACATGACCGCCGCATGCGACCGGTGCAAAGTCGAGCGAGAGGTGAGTTTCGGTGAAAATCAGCCAATGGACAAGCCTAAATCAAAAATGAAGGAACCGACATGATGCAACAACAAATGGTGAAATCTTATCTCTGTATCGCCGCTCTTTTCGGCTTCTACACCCTGAGCGGGTGCCAGACGCCGAAAACGGAAACCTATGGCGGAGGACACCGGCAAGCTGTGGCCCCGGCCTCGCAGGAAGTGAAACAAGCGATGGCCGCCACAAAGTCGCGGGCAGATAAAGACATGGCGGCTGTCCTCACGAAGCTCGAAGACCTCGGTCCGAAGCCTATCAGCTCGCTCTCTGCCGAGGACGCACGCACGCAGCCTACCCCTGCTGATGCGGTAGCGGCATTGATGCAGGAGCGAAAGCAAAGTACGGTTCCCTTGTCGATCGGAACAACCAAGAATCGGACGATTACCGGACCGGGCGGTGAAATCCCGATCCGCATCTATACGCCTCAAGGCAACGGTCCGTTCCCCGTCATCGTATATTTTCACGGGGGCGGTTGGGTAATCGGGACGATCGATACGTACGATTCGTCGGCGCGCGCGCTGGCCAAAACCGCGAACGCCATCGTGGTGTCCGTGGAATACCGCAAAGCTCCTGAGCACAAGTTTCCGGCCGCCCATGAAGATGCCTATGCAAGCTATCAGTGGGTGTTGCGCAACGCCGATACCTTCGGTGGAGATCCTTCGATGGTTGCCGTGGCAGGTGAGAGTGCCGGAGGGAATTTGGCAGCCGCCGTGTGCCTGATGGCGCGGGCGCGTGGTGAATTGCTGCCCGTGCATCAGGCATTGATTTATCCCGTGGCCGGGTATGACTTCGACACCCAGTCTTATCGAGAAAATGCACAAGCCAAACCGTTGGACAAGCCGATGATGGCATGGTTCTTCGAAAAGTATTTGAGAGAGCCTTCTGATGGGAAAAAACCATGGATCGATTTGGTGAACGCTCCCAATTTAAGCGGACTTCCGTCTGCCACCATCATTACGGCAGGCATCGATCCATTGCGATCGGAAGGAAGACGCTATGCCGAACGCCTTCTTGAAGCCGGCGTTCCGGTCACGTACCGAAATTTCGAAGGGGTGACGCACGAGTTTTTCGGGATGAGCGCGGTTGTCGGCGACGCGAAAAGGGCCGTGCGAATAGTCGCAAACGGCCTGAACGGGTCGTTCGACGATCCGGTGTTTTCCCGCTATGACGAGCACTCAGGACGAAGCGCACAAATAGAACCGCTGCAGGATTGAAAAGGAAAATGTGATGCCGAGATTCTTTCTCTTATGGCTTGCGATGTGCGGAATGATTGGGTTGGCTGCGTCTATACCGGCCCAGGCAGCGAAGACGGACGCTCAATCATTTCTCGAGAAGGCGGCTGAAGGACAACAGATTGAAATATCGTTAGGTCAGCTTGCTGCCCAACGCGCGGTGAATGAACGGGTGAAGGACTTCGGGCAGGAAATGGTCGAGGACCACAAGAAAGGCGGTCAACAAGTCGAGCAACTGGCCATGAAGTGTGGGGTGCAGTTATTTCCCGGGGTCAGTGAAGAGCATAGGCAGAGAGTGAACAAGGTCTCTCAATTGACCGGGCACGCCTTCGATCGTGCCTACATCGACTATATTCTGGAAGATCACGAAACGACCGTCGAGGAATTTCAGCGGCTTGAGAAGAGCATAGAGGATATAGGCATCAAACAGTGGATCGCCTCGACCTTGCCGACGTTACAGACTCATCGGGAAAAGGCGCGCCAAGTGAAATACTCATTGCAGACGAATCCTATTAAGTAAAGGCGAGCGTACGTCGTCAAGGGCGATGCAGAACGTCCACAATAACAATTCAGCAAGGAGGAAACCATGTCGGTCATAGAAAAAACGATTGAGTTGAACGTTCCGGTCAAAACTGCTTACAACCAATGGACACAATTTGAAGAATTTCCTCGGTTCATGGAAGGCGTGGAACAGGTTCGGCAGGTCGATGACAAACATTTGCACTGGAAAGCCAGCATCGGTGGGAAGCAGAAAGAATGGGATGCCGTCATCACCGAGCAAATCCCGGATCAACGGATCGCCTGGACGAGCCAAGGAGGAGTCAAGAACGGGGGAATCGTCACGTTTTCTACCGTGTCAGCGAATAAATCCAAGCTCAACCTTCGTTTGGAATATGACCCCGAAGGGGCTGTCGAGAAAACGGGAGACGCTGTAGGTGTGGTGTCCGGACGAGTGGAAGGCGATCTGCAGCGGTTCAAGGAATTCATCGAGTCCCGTGGGCAAGAAACGGGAGCCTGGCGAGGAAAGGTCTCCTGAGGGGGAACATGAACGAGAGTCAGAAAAGACTGTGGCTTGAAGGGTTCGTGAGCAGCGCTGCCGTAGCAGTGACGGCGGCGCTGCGGAGCCGAATCGAAGGTCGCTCATTTTGGAGGCCGATCAATGCCATCAGCCACATCGCGTGGGGTCCGTATGCGGCTAAGCGAAGAGGTCGCACATTGCGGTACACCGGCACGGGCCTTCTTTTGAACATGGTGGCCTGTGTTTTTTGGGCAGGCTGTTATCAAGTCTGGCGTCGAAGGATGCCCAAGTCGAAGTCACCCACGACCGCGACCTTAGCCAGTGTTGGGACTTCCGCCCTGGCGTATATCACTGATTACCACGTGGTGCCTCGTCGCTTCACACCGGGGTTCGAGTTGTGTCTTTCGCGCCGTAGTTTTCCCTGGATCTATGCAGCGCTTGCTGTTGGTCTGCTTCTTCCTCAGTGGATCAACGTTCGGAACAAAAACGAACGGCACTGAAGGCATCCTTCTCACATACCATCCGGCGTCAGTTCTTCGTACGGAGCCGGAGCTCGTGACAGAATGTGCCGACTCTTGGTTGATGGCGTTTCCAAGCCCACACCCATCTAGCTTGCGTCAGTCCGGACCGTTGGTTTCATATCTTGATCGATTCGATACCGATCTCATCAGGGCCTTTCCCCGCGTTCTGTCCCTCCTAAGACAAGTTGGGCAACACTTGTTATGAGTTCCGCTCTGACTATCCGTATGGAACTCGAAGAAGCCGTTCATTTCTAACGAAAAACGTTTCGGTATGAGAAGAAGAATCAGCGGCTCACAAGTTGCTTCAAATTAGTACTCAAACCATGAAACGTATTGTCGGACAAATAATCATCATGGTGAGCTTCACCTATTGTCTACCCTCCCTAGTCTTGGCGAGGGACGCCATCCTTCCGCAAGGTGATCCTCAGAAATCCGACGTAGCGCCCCAAGACCGGCGGGGGGAGATTCGAAAGAATCGGCTGAAACAGCAAGGTCAAGGTGAAAACTACCGGGTTGAAGGAGAACATCAAGGCGGCTCCAAGGGACCCAAGGCTGGTAATGTAAAAGGCCATAATCGCCAAGAAACAGGCATCGAAGATCCCAGCGTGAATCCCGGTCAAGCTTCGGGACTCAAAACCGTCCAGGGCCGTGTCCTCAAATCCGAAGAAAACGCCATTACGATAGAACAATCGAATGGTGAGGATATCGTACTGATGATCGACCCTCAGACGAGACTCAACACCGATTTACACCCCGGCGACCGTGTTTCCGGGACTGTGACGAACCAAGGACGAGCCGTCGTTGTTCAAAAAGTAAGGTGAACACAAACCATGAACGCCTTGAAGGCCCGGGTGATGAAGGGGGATATATGATTCATTCAGTCAAGACAATCTATGTGGCCCTCTCAATTCTTCTTGCCGCCATACCTGCGTGCACCGGTAAATCTTCGAATACATCAAAGGCCGATCTGACCGGTGAATATCGAATCGTCAGTGGTGAACGCAACGGGGCACCGATCCATCAAGGCGAGCTCACTGACACGTCCGTCTACATCAACGACAAGACCATCATTGCATACGATAAGGAGCGGAAAGAAATGTTTGCGGCGACCTACACGCTGGAGACTCAGCAGGCCCCGTGGCACATTACGATGGTCAGCACCAAATCGGCCGATGTGGGCGCGATTGCCAAAGGGTTGGTCGAGACCGATCAAAACAAGGTCAAGTTGATCTACGCCTTGCCGAACGGCCGCTCGCCGACGGAATTCAAAGCGGGTGAGCAGCAGCAAATGTTCGTCCTGGAGAAGGCTGGAGTTGCCGGAGCCAAAGGGTGAACGAATACCCAAGCTAATGCATCGACACTATCGAGGATGGTCCGTATCCGGCCACTCGTCATGGAACAGAAGAGGAGATCTCATGGCCACTCAAGAGCGCGAACGGCTGAAACCTTCGAGCGAGGCTCAGTCGATGTCCGAGCCGGGATATTCTGCGCAAGTCCCGCACCGGAAACCTCGGATGTATCCGCAGAGCACCAGCTTCGCGACGAACGGCGAAAGGACGCAAGAACAGCAACTTGCTGCCGCCATGGGCTGGTTCGGGATCGGACTTGGCCTTGCAGAACTTCTTTCGCCAGGACGAGTAGCGGCCATGATCGGGGTGAATCCTGAGTATCGGACACTGATCCGCATGATGGGGCTCCGTGAACTTGTCAGCAGTGCCGGAATCTTGAGTGACAGGCCTTCGGCAGGCGCCGTGTGGTCCAGAGTCGCGGGAGACATTCTCGATTTGGCCCTCCTAGGCGCGGCCGCCACGTCGGGTCGGTCGAATCGCGGCCGACTCGCAGCCTCGGCGATTTCCGTGGCCGGAGCCATGGCAATGGATCTTATTGCCGCTCAGCAATTGGGCCGAGGAATTGAAACCAGAAACGGTACGATTCCGCTTACCGCAGCCCTCATCATCGATCGGCCGCCGGAAGAGTTGTACCGCCATTGGCGAGACCTCAGCAATTTGCCTCAATTCATGAAGCACGTGAAACGCATCGAAGCGAAGGATGACCGCCGATCGCACTGGGTTGCTCAAGGTCCGGCTGGCTCGACCGTTGAGTGGGATGCCGAGATGACTGACGACCGTCCGAATGAATGTATCGCGTGGCGCTCGGTTGAGGGGTCCGAAATAGACCATGCCGGTTCCGTCCAATTCGACCCCGCGCCTGATGGCCGGGGAACGGTTGTCACAGTGAACATACAATATCGGCCTCCACTGGGGACCGTAGGTGCGGCCGTCGCTGCCTGGTTCGGTAAAGATCCGAATCAAACGGTCAAGATGGACCTACGGCGATTCAAGCAAGTCATGGAAACGGGAGAAGTCATCACTACTAAGGGGCAATCGGCGGGGCGGAAGGATAGCACCTCGTGGAAATACGACAGCGCCGCGCGAGAATAAGCGACAAGAGCTTATAGCATGTAGCAGTAACAGGAAGCTTTAGTCCTCGCTTGTGCCATAAGCCATTAGCCATACGCTCTCAAAGGAGGATCATGAAAGCCAACTGTTGGTATGGCAAGCAGGACATGCGAGTTGTAGAAGTGCCGGATCCGAAAATCCTCAACAAGCATGATGCGATCATCAAGGTCACTTCCACGGCGATCTGCGGTTCGGAATTGCATCTGTATAACGGTTTCGTTCCGACGATGGAGCAAGGCGATATCATGGGGCACGAATTCATGGGTGAGGTCGTCGAAGTCGGGCCGGAGGTCAAGAATCGGCGTGTCGGCGATCGCGTCGTGGTGGCCTTTCCGATTTCGTGTGGACGATGTTTCTTTTGTAAAAAGGGACTCTACTCTCTGTGCGAAAACACGAATCCCAATGCATGGATGGCCGAAAAACTTTTCGGCCATTCGCCGGCCGGCATCTATGGCTACTCACATCTGACCGGCGGCTTTGCCGGAGGCCAGGCCGAATACGTGCGTGTTCCATTTGCAGATGTCGGCACGGTAAAGATCGAAAACGGCTTTACCGACGAGCAGGTACTATTCCTCTCCGACATTTTCCCCACGGGCTACATGGCCGCAGAACAGTGCGATATTCAGCCAGGGGACACGGTTGCCGTATGGGGTTGCGGACCAGTCGGCCAGTTCTCCATCCGAAGCGCTGTTATGCTGGGTGCGGAGCGTGTGATCGCCATCGATCGGTTTCCGGAGCGGCTTCGGATGGCGCGTGACGGAGGAGCGGATACGATCGACTATGAACGAACGGATGTCTACGACACGCTCATGCAACTGACCGGCGGTCGAGGGCCGGACTCTTGTATCGATGCCGTCGGTTTAGAGGCCCATATGCCCGGTATATTGTACTACTACGATCGGGTCAAACAAGCCGTGATGTCGGAGTCGGACCGACCCGTCGCATTACGGCAAGCGATCATGGCCTGTAGAAATGGCGGGACTATCTCCGTGCCGGGCGTTTATGGGGGATTGATCGATAAAATGCCCATGGGCGCGGTCATGAATAAGGCGCTCACCATCAAGACCGGCCAGACTCATGCGCAACGGTATTTCAAACCGCTGCTCGACCGCATCGCCCATGGAGACATCGATCCCGGCTTCGTCGTGACACACCGCTTGAAGCTGGATGAGGCTCCCCAGGGATTCGACATCTTCAATCGTAAACTGGATGGCTGCATCAAAATCGTAATGAGGCCGTAACGATAAGAGGCGATCATGGAAAAGCAGCACGATTCTGAAGCGACGATGATGCCTCTAAGGCGGGTGAGGATCTGGCTATCGTATCTATTGATAAGTTCGATGGTTCTAATGATTGTCGGATGTTACTCGAAAGATAAACGAAACATTCAGGAAGCCAAGCCTAAAGATTTCAGCACGGGACCGGCAAAATTAATTATGCCTGCATCCCAATCTCTTGGAGACGCAAATCGGGGCAAGAAAGTGTTTCGGTTTGCTACATTTGGAAACGAGGGTTTCTGGCACGATGCGATGCGCTGGCAGCAAGGAGTAATCGAATCCAAGCTTACCCCCAAGCAGATGCTGGAGATGGGATTACAATTCAATGTAGAGGTTATACCCGCATCGTTACGAGAGAAATTAGAGGAGGAATTTCAAGCGAATTTGTCGTTAGATAAAGCTCCGCTGCTAAACGATCCCAAAATGACAGTCGCATTGTTGAATGCCAATGCGGTCATCGGTGTGGTAGCGAAAGATAGTAATACCGATAAAATTATCGATATTGAAAAAGGCGACAAGATCGGTCTGTCTTGTGCCTTATGCCATACAGTCACCGATAAGTCGGTGTTTAATTTGCCTTCGGGCGGAACAGTAGGGAAGCGCATTGACGGCCTCGCTCCTCTCACGTTCGACATGGGGCGCTTCCTTTCCCTGGCTCAAAACTCCAAGGCTTATTATCTCAATCTTCAACAAAATCATATGGGAGTCGTGTCAATCGGACGGGCTTCTCGCGGCTTGGGACCTGGTTCGTCCGAAGAGGAAGTCGATGCCTACTTAACGAACCATGAACTGTATCCCGTCGACACCTTCGATGAAACGCATGATGGGATCGGCAATCCTGTGAAAAACACTCCGCTGTTCCGACAAGACTTGGCGGCGCCCTACGGAAGCGCAGGAGAGTTCGACAAATTCGAAGACATCACCAACGGCTCCTACACCATGAATTTGGATATGACCGGGGTCGCGACACCGGAAGGACGGGAATTCTTACATCAGCGCGGTGGGTTGGTCGGTCTGGAAGTATTCAAGGAATATAAAAAGATCTTGGATGAGACAGGAGTGGCCAATTATCCATTTGTAGATGCCAAAGTGGTTGGTCCAGGCGGTGAACTCCATGCGCCAGTAGGTCGGCAAGTGGATCTACAGCCGATTCGCGACTTGACCGCCTACGTGTTCGCGCTGCCTGCGCCACGTGGCGCGAACGTGAACTCAGAGATAGTCAAACGAGGTCGGGATATCTTCGCCAAGCAATGTACGAGTTGTCACAATCTCGATCAAAGTAAGCCCGTACCAGCCCGGCTTGTTGACCTCAAAACACTTTGGCCCGGCTACAAGCCGCTGCTAGCCGGTACGAGAGGGAATTCCAAACAAAGCACCATTCTAAATTCTCTCGGAAACTTTGACGATAAAATGGTGCTTGCAGATGCAAGCTGGCGAGGCGAACCCCCGATGCCCCGTGGCAACGCGTTGCCTCTGCTCTTAGATTTAGACCGCACGACACTCTTTCTGCATGACGCTTCTGTCACGAGTCTTGATCAATTGCTCGATCCTACTCGCGGCGAAAGCGCCCCACATCCTTTCTATATTGCCGATGTTAAAGAACGCTCAGATATGGTGGATTTTCTCCGAAGCTTAGATACGGAATCGACTGATCATAAACACGCTTTCGAAAAAGTTGGGTCACAAAGCCAAAAGGAGTAGAGGGAAAGCGAGGCGGGGTTCACCTCGTAATAAGATGGTGCTGGGGCCATCGCAGTTTGCCGCCGCGAGGTTACACTCAACGTCATCTCGCCTACCTTGCTCTTAGGCGCCCTGGTATAGAACTTCTCGGCCTGCAACGCCGATACATATCATCTGAAGCGAATCCACCGTAGGACATCATGTCATGTTTGAGACATGATGACTGACAGTTCGTCTGTTATCTCTCTCACGATTATACCTTGAGCCGAATTTCAGCCACTTGCCGCATCTTCCCGAAGGTCTTTCACTTGCATACGTAATTCTACCGCTCGCTTCTGCATAAAGCAGACGGGCAAGTATTATTTACAGGAGGGAGTATGCAGATGGAACGAACCATAGAGCAGCAGTGGTCATTCGGAGGCGTGCGAGTGCGTTGGAGTGCGGTGATAGCGGGATGGACGGTAGGTCTCGCGACGCAATTGGTGCTCACCATGCTGGGGTTGGCTATCGGCGCATGGGCAATCGATCTCAAGGATCCGGAATCGGGTAGCGGGATGCCGATTGGGACGGGAGTCTGGACCGGTATTTCCATGCTCATCTCGGCGTTCGTAGGCGGCTATGTCACCGCGCGGATGTCCGGCAGCCCTTTACGAAGCGACGGACTCTACCACGGTGTGATCGTGTGGGGCGTCAATTGGCTGGTCTTTGCCTGGTTGACCACGACCGCCATGGCTACGATGTTGGGAGGCGTCTTTTCCGCCTTCGGCGCCACGCTACAGAGTCTCGGCCAAGGGGCGACGACCGTCGTGTCGGCAGCCGCTTCCCAACTGAGCGGTGGTACGATCTCGATCTCTATGGATGAATTGCGCCGCCAAACAGAATCGGTACTGGCAGCGACAGGGAAAAAGGAACTCCAACCCGGCGAGATTAGAAAAGATGCCGCGCGCTCGGCCAATGCCTCACAGAGCGGACAGCCACCGGAGCAGACGGCAGATTTGGCCCTTCAAGAATTGCAACAAAAACTTATGGCGTTGGATCGTGACGCGGCCGTCAACGTCATGACGACCAAGATGGGCATGACTGAACCTCAGGCAAGACAGCTGGTCCAATCGACCATCGGTCTTATCGAACCTCTTAAAGACAAAGCTCAGCAAGTCAAACAACAGTCTGTCGAAGTCGGCAATCGTGCGCTGGATCGCATGGGAACTATTGCGATGTGGTTGACAGCACTCGGCATCGTCACGTTGGGTGTCTCTATCGCCGGAGGCATGATCGGCACGTCTGAAACACCCAGCATAGAAATGCAGGCAGAGGAGTATCGGGCAGAGATCCGACGAGCCAGCTGATACACAGTATTGAGAACTCTGCAAACAGACTCCTCGCCGGACGCTGCCACCTCTTCATCTGGCGAGTTCACGGCCGTGCTGCGCCTTCATCGGCGCGGCACGGCCGTGAGCATGTATTGCCGTAACATCTCCTAGGACTACTCCTAGGTGGATTCACCATATCATTGGGACTAAATGGCCAATAGGCACTTGGTGCGGGGTGAGAGGAGTGCAAGCGGCCAAACCCTAGAAAGCCATATGGGTATCACATGAAATTCTCAAAAAAGAGAAGTGAAATGCCTGTGCGCACCGTGTCCGCGAAGGCACCGATCGTTCGTCGTTCCGGCTTTCGTCCACAAGTGACGCCGGTCCGTTATGCCGTCGTCGGGCTCGGCCACATTGCGCAGGTTGCCGTCATACCGGCATTTGCTCATGCAAAGCGAAATTCAGAATTGACGGCGCTGGTGTCCGATGATCCCGAGAAGTTGAAGCAGTTATCCCGCCGGTACGACGTTCCCTACTGTTATTCGTATCGGCAATATGACCAATGCTTGCGGGAGGGTTACATCGATGCCGTGTATCTCGCGCTGCCGAATAGTCTCCATTGCGACTTTGCGATACGCGCGGCGAAGGCCGGCATCCACGTCCTCTGCGAAAAACCGATGGCGATGACCGAGCAGGAATGCCGGCGCATGATCCAAGCCGCCGGCCAGGCCGATACCAAGTTGATGGTTGCCTACCGCCTGCATTTTGAGGAGGCGAATATCAACACGGTCGAGCTGGCTCAGTCCGGCAAGCTCGGCAACCTCCGATTCTTCAACTCCGTCTTCACCATGCAGGTGCGCGAAGGAGACATACGCGTGGAAGCCAAGTTAGGTGGTGGGTCGCTGTACGATATCGGCGTTTATTGTATCAATGCAGCCCGTTACGTCTTTCAGGCCAATCCTACAAAAGTCAGCGCCTGTACGGTCAAGGGTACCGACCGCCGTTTTCGAGAGGTCGATGAAATGACGACGGCATGGCTCGAATTTCCAGGTAAGCGTCTTGCCACGTTTGTCTGTAGTTTTGGCGCTGCCGACGTCTCAGCCTACGAAGTGGTCGGCACGAAGGGGCATATCCGGATGGATCCGGCGTACGAGTACGTCGGCGAACTCCAGCAAAACATCGTTCTGAATGGAAAGAGCCGGTCTCGGCGGTATGAAGGCCGGGATCAGTTTGCGCCGGAACTGTTGTATTTCTCGGATTGTATTCTTAACGACCGCGATCCCGAACCGTCCGGACTCGAAGGCTTGATCGATGTGGCGATTGTGGAGGCCCTGTATCGATCGGCGAAAACCGGCCGCCCAATTTCGCTCTCCTTGCCCGAGAAGAAACAGTGGCCGACGCGTGATCAGATGATCAAAAGACCGCCCGTTCGAAAACCGAAGCTCGTCCGTGTGAAGTCTCCTTCGCTATGATTTTTGCCGTCCTCATATTGGGCTTGTCCGCAGTGGTGATGATCGTGGATTGCAGTGGAGCGATTGCAGCCACGCCCTCAGAGTCTAGCCGCCCATCTGAAGGCGCACGTCCGGGAGCACGGACGGGACAAGCCGGACTTGATAACACGCCGACCGGAGGCACTTTGCCGGGAGGGACAGTGCCGGGTGGGACGTTGCCTGGAGGGACCCTTCCGGGAGGAACGGTCTCCGGAGGAACTCTTCCAAACAAGACAGTGCCCGGTGGAACAGTGCCCGGCGGCACATTGCCGGGTGGCACGCTGCCGGGAGGTACCGTACCAGGCGGCACAGTGCCCAGTAAGAAGTTGCCTGGTGAATGAAGGACGGTGACGTCACCAGCACGTGAAGTGTAAGGGAGATCTAGCGAGTTTTATGCAACCGCAGCACTGCAATCGAGCGGGCTTTGAGGTCGAATGCTTCTCCTCCTCGGAACTGCTTGTGGTCCACCGGCTCGTCGGGACTGCCGGTATCGAGCAGCATTTCCCAGCGAACGCCACGTTGATGCGCAGGAAGGACGAAGGGAAGCTGTTCATGATGAGCATTGAACAGTAGCAATAAGGTATCCCCGTGGATGCGTCTCCCTTTATAGTCTTTCTCCTGGATGGCGTCACCGGCCAGTCGCACACCCAATGAGCGTGCATGCTCGTTTTGCCAGTCTTGATCGGTCATTTCATGGCCGTCGGGACGAAACCAGGCGATGTCTTTGATTTCAGACCCACGGATCCGCCGTCCTTGAAAAAATTGCCGTCGGCGAAGCACGGGCTGTTCGCGGCGTAATTGGATCAATCGTTGCGCAAAGGCCAACAGCTGGCGGTCGCGATCCTTCAGGTTCCAGTCGAACCAACTGATCTCATTATCCTGACAATAGGCGTTATTGTTGCCTCCTTGACCTCGGCCGAGTTCATCTCCTCCGCACAGCATAGGGACGCCTTGGGAGAGCAGCAGAATCGCCAGAAAATTCCGCTTCTGTTGCTCGCGCAACGCCAGGATCGCCGGATCGTTTGTCAGTCCTTCCACACCACAGTTCCAACTTTGATTGTTGTCGTTGCCGTCTCGGTTTTCTTCTCCGTTCGCTTCGTTGTGCTTCTCGTTGTAAGAAACCAGGTCCTCGAGCGTAAAGCCGTCATGAGCGGTCACGAAGTTGATACTGGCGTACGGACGTTTTCCGCTGCGCTCGTAGAGATCGCTGCTTCCCGACATCCTGAAGCCGAATTCGGAGACTTGTCCGCCGTCCCCCTTCACGTAGCGGCGAATGGTATCGCGGTATTTATCGTTCCATTCGGCCCAACCCAGCGGAAAATTTCCGACCTGATAGCCGCCGGAAGCCAAATCCCACGGTTCAGCGATCAGTTTGACTCGGGATAAGATCGGGTCCTGGTGGATGATATCGAAGAAGGCGCCCAAGCGGTTTACGTCGTGCAGTTCTCGCGCGAGAGCGGACGCGAGATCGAAACGAAATCCGTCTACATGCATTTCTTCGACCCAATAGCGCAGGCTGTCCATGATCAGCTGCAACACTCGCGGATGGTTCATGTTGAGCGTGTTGCCGCAGCCGGTGTAATCCATGTAATAGCGTTTGTTGTCGTCGACCAAGCGGTAGTACGCTGCGTTATCGATCCCCCGGAAGCAAAGCGTCGGGCCGAGGTGGTTGCCTTCGGCAGTATGGTTATAGACCACGTCGAGAATGACTTCGATACCCTCGCTGTGCAGCGTTTTGACCATCGTCTTGAACTCGCGCACCTGCTCGCCACGTTTTTGGGAATACGCGTAGCGGATGTCGGGGGCGAAAAATCCGATCGAATTATAACCCCAATAGTTCGTGAGTCCTCGATCGTGTAAATGCTGGTCCCGAACGAAATGATGAACGGGCAGCAATTCGACAGCCGTGACTCCAAGGTTTTTGAGGTGTTCCAGAACGGCAGGTGACGTCAGGCCCGAGTATGTCCCGCGCAAATTCTCCGGCACGTCGGGATGCCGGGCGGTGAGTCCCTTGACGTGCACTTCGTAAATGACCGTCCTATCCCATGGAGTATTGAGGAGCCTATCGCTTCCCCAAGAAAATGAAGAATCAACGACGACGCTTTTGGGAACGTATGCGGCATTGTCTCGATCGTCAAACGACAGATCTTCTTCCGGATCACCGATGCGATAACCGAACGTTCGATTTTCGGCCCATTGTACGTTACCCGCTACGGCTTTTGCGTAGGGGTCGATGAGAAGCTTGGCCGCGTTGAATCGATGGCCTTGCGCCGGATCATAGGGACCATGGACGCGATACCCATAATGCTGGCCGGGAAGAATTTCCGGTAAATAAATATGCCAGACTTGATTGGTCTGTTCTTCGAGTGGAAGAGTCACGGAAGGATGAGGGTCATCCGCGCGGTCGAACAGACACAGTTCGACCTTCGTCGCATTTTCCGAGAATAAAGCAAAATTGACGCCTTGACCGTCCCAAGTGGCACCCAATGGGAACGGAGCCCCACCCCACGTTCGCATGGCGAGACCTTAACAAAAGCCATGACAGAGATGACACAAGGGAAAACCCTGGAAGAAGATGATGTGAACAGATTTACTCTGCAGACAGGCTAGGGGGAGCACTAGTATCGAATTCCAATGTCCTTCTCTAGAAGTTGGGTCAACTTGTCATTACCAAAAGAGGGGAGTCTAGGTTATGGATCACTATGTCACGAACATCGAAGAAGCGACGATCAAAAATGACATGTTTCGCAAGGTCCTGTTCACCGCTGGGCACAGCCAGTTGGTGGTCATGAGCCTCAAGCCAGGGGAAGATATCGGTCTGGAAACTCACCAGCTGGACCAATTCATCAGGGTGGAAGCGGGTCGCGGCACCGCGTTTCTGAACGGCGCCAAGTACCCGCTTGAAGACGGGACGGCGGTGGTGATCCCGGCCGGTACCGAACACAATATCCTGAATTCCGGACAGGAGTCCTTGAAGTTGTATACCATCTACAGCCCGCCGGAACACAAAGACGGCGTCGTGCATGCCACGAAACAGGATGCGCTTAACGATCATGAGGATCACTTCGACGGCAACACGACCGCCATGCTCCAGGGGTCTTCCGCAGAAAGTCTCGTTGCAACCACCAAGATCATCTGATAAATCCATCCGGAGGATCGGCTGAACGGCGATGGTTTCGTGCGGTCCGATGATGATCGGAACATGACCGAACAGAAGGAGAACTCTCATGAATTGGGAAGGGCCTTCGTTTGTGGAGATCAAAATGGACTCCGAGATCAACTCGTACCAAGATGATTTTCAAGACGTCCCCGACGTGAAGGAACCATCGGCGGAGACGCGGATCATCTCCATTCGTCAGGAACGGCAGGCTGCGGAAAAACACGGTTGATGCCAACAATATGAGGGAATTGTCGTACGGTGCTAACGCAAGAATTCCAACAGGATGCTCAAAAAGGCCGTCCAGCAAGGCCGCAGCG
>CAZPNQ010000023.1:0-42015 GCA_964587955.1 uncultured Nitrospira sp. | reverse complement strand
TGAGGATCAGTCGCGTGGCAAGAAAAGTGAGCCGGAGTAATTGAGCGGGGGTACACCTCGCTGACTCGGTATGAGCGATGACCTCGCGTAGGCTACCTCATGTTCGGCAGGGTCGGTGTACCCGCGCATCATAAACTCTACACCTTTTCATGAGACGCGCAAGGCCCAAAGATGGCCTTATGTGTGAGTCCATTTGGGGGTAGGGCGATCGAACCGGTAGGATCTGGCAAAGTAGGTGATCCGTAGATCCACGAAGCGAACCATAGCAACAGAGGTTCAGCCGGATGAACAAAGAGAGATCACATTGTCAGAACTGCAGAACTATGGCTATTGATTCGTCCTGCAACCGCATATTACTTTCTATGCGCTATTAAAGTAGGAAGGAAGTCATAACAGTGCATCGATGATTCCCCCCACCAGCGAACGCTTTGAGATCGCACTCAATACAACGGCCGGACAAATTACCACGGCTATCGAGGTCCCGACCGGGTTTGTTCCTGTGACGTCCATCGTTCCCTTGATGAGACATCTTGGGGAAGAAGCTCAAGCTCTCGAGATCGCACGCTTGGTCGATACCGGCCAGAGCCCCTCCTGCCAGAAGGGATGTGCAGCATGCTGTCGAATGTTGGTGCCACTTTCGGTGCCGGAAGCCTTGGCATTACGTGAGTGGGTCCGCGCCCGTCCGGCCGTCCAACAGGATCGTCTTTCGGCGCGGTTTGCGGAAATGAAGTCTCAGCTGCTGTCGCACGGTCTCTGGCGGCGACTTTCCGAGGTGTGCAATGCTCCTGAGCAACCGAAGGACGATGGACTGGAAGACCTCAATCGCGAATATTACGCGCTGCGATTGCCGTGCCCCTTTCTGGAAGAAGAGACGTGTACGATCTATGAGGAGCGTCCCTCGGCATGCCGCGAGCTGCTGGTGACTTCTCCTCCCGAGCGCTGTGATGACTTGCTCAACAATCCGATTGAACCAATTATCTCGCCCATACGGATGAGCACGGTGTTCGGGTTGCTGTGGCAACACCTTACGAGGTCGTCAACGAGTTTGATTCCGCTTCCGCTGGTATTCGATTGGACTGACCGCCATCAGGCCCACAATCAGCAGACATGGAAGGGGACGGAGTTACTCGATCAGGCCTTGGATAAGGTGTGGCGTTATCTGAGCCAATCGTTTTCAGGAGAGGGCAGGAACGCCGCCTCCTGATGGCACAGAGCGGAAATACTATCGGTGACGAAGAGGAGATCGCATGCAGAAGCCCGTGGTGGTGTGTTTGGATTTGGAAGGGGTGCTCGTACCGGAGATTTGGATCAATGTTGCCATCAAGACCGGCATCGAAGACTTGAAGGTCACGACGCGCGAGATGCCGGATTACGACAAACTCATGAGGCAGCGTTTGGAGATACTCGATCGACACGCGTTAAAGATTGCGGATATTCAGGATGTGATTGCCAAGATGGGTCCGTTGGAAGGGGCCACTGACTTCTTATCGTGGCTGCGGGAGCGAAGCCAGCTTATTATATTGTCCGACACGTTCTACCAGTTCGCCCAGCCACTCATGCGACAGTTGGATTTCCCCACCCTCTTCTGTAATCAGCTGGAAATCGACGAGAGCGGTCGTATCGTGAACTACCACATGAGAATGCAAGACCCCAAGAAGCATGCGGTCGGAGCGCTCAAAGCGCTGAACTTTTTTACGATGGCCGCCGGTGATTCCTACAACGACACTGCGATGTTGGGCGAAGCCGACGCCGGATTCTTCTTTCGGCCGCCGGATCATTTACCGAAAGAATTTCCTCGATTTCCTGTGACGCAGAACTACGAGGACCTTCAGCAGCGGTTCACTCAGGCAGGATGTTTGAAATAAGCGGATTGAGTGAGCAGAAAAGGGCGTCTCGATCGGCTGCAAACTGTATATGGGCAGCCTAGAAGTTGATCCAGAGCTGGGCGTAGGCCCAATCCTGCCCTACAGCACGGCGTCCCAAGTTGTGGGAAATATACGAACCGGGCCAGAGGTGACCGTAACCGGCTTGAAAGGCGACGATGCCGTTCATGAAAAAATGGGTCCACACGACATCGAGTTCGTCGCCGATATGGGTTTCGGTATTGTCCGGCCGTGAGAAGACATAGACGCCCTGGCTTGCGCGATACCAATTATCCCGAGCATTGACCAGATGTAAGTTCGTGTACCACACTTCGATATGGTCGTCTTTGGTTGGGCGCGCTTGGAAATTGCCTGAGAAACTCATCATGTTCTTCCACGCCATGACATCCATGTATCCCATGTGGATGTGATTCGTGGGAAAGAAGTTTTCAAAGGTATTGGCGGTCTTACAATCACCATAGGCGGCGTTTAACGTACAATTCGCTCGGCCGTCTCCGGAGGCATAGTCGAAATTGAAGGCGATGCGAGGCTTCCCCGGCAAGTTGAAGGCGGTATATCCGATCCAGTTTCTCGTAGCCCAGGCATTGATATGGAGACACTTTCCTTCGCCTCCAGGATCACCACATAGGCCGCTTGCGCTGGCAGCCGTATCACCCATCTGCCCGAATTGATAGACCACTTCGCCAGAGGCATCGAAGTAGCCTTTTTTCATAGCCACGCGTCCCCCGACGGTATGGCGTGTTTGATTGCCGTGCTTCGGTGTGCCTAACCCCTGAGAAGAAATGTCTCCACCACCAAGATTGCTCTTGTAATACACATAGAATGGTTCAATCAGAAAGCCCGGCACCGTCTTAATCTGGTTGTAGAGGATGAACAGATCGGCATCGCCGGCCGCGTTTCTTGCCTGGCCTGTTCCTCCGATGTTCGGATTTCCGCTGCCGAGAGGAGCCCCTTGTAAGAGGTCCGTTTCTGCTGTTCGAAACCAGCCACCATGGGTATCCATAATCCTGTGGCTGTATTGCACCATGACGCCGTCAAACGAGAAGCCGGTGTTGGCCCAATCGAAGTGGCCGAATAAACTTTGGTCGCCGAAGACGATATACTGCCGACCGGCCTTAAGACCTAAGCCTTGTATACCGGCAAAATTCCGAAGCAACATGTAACCGGCCCGTACACCCAGGGAACAAACGGGTCTTCCCCCCTGACTTGGCGTAGATCCGCATGTATGGATAATCGGGTCTCCATTGTTTCCCCCCCCTCCGGCCCCGATCGGTGTACCGTTTCCTCCCCACGTACGGGAGTCAATGAACTCCAGATAGAAGTTGACGTCGGGTGACAAATCGTAGCCGATGCCCAAGCGGGTCATCTGCTGGACGAATTGATCGTTGGCCTTGCCAGCGAGATTGTTGGGGGCAATGCCGGGTGCGTTACATTGTCCGGATGCTCCGATACCGCCGCCGAAACAGACGTTGTTACGGTATTCGGGGCGCACACGGAGGTCGGCACGCATCCAAAGGTTTCGAAGGTCGAAATTTCTGCCGATCTTGGGATCGAACGGTTCGTAGGCTTCTTTTTGAGGGATGCCGCGTCCGATGACGATGGGATTAGTGATCTTTTCACCCTCCGGCAATTCGAAGGCGCTTTGGGCTGAACCGCAAAAGGCGATAAGTCCGATCGCCGCCGTCATGGTCGTAAGGATGATCGTTTTCCACTGTTCTTGGATTGTCGGCTGAAGGATCTTTTTTACGATATCCATGCTCTGAACAAGAAATGAGTGGACGTGAGAAGGTCCGTCAGCACGAGGAAAACACTCGACAACACGATGGCCGTCTATCATTGTCAATGAGAGGGTTCGTTGAGAGGGGAAAAATGGCGGGGAGTCTATGTCGCCCGTTTCTTCTTCGTGAAACCGCCGCTTTGATCATCTTCGGTTATGTGTGGCCCGACTTGCTAAGCGATGCGGAGCTATCTTCCGGTTGCTGACCCGCGGCAGTAATTTCTTCTTCGGCTTCTTTCATGGAAGCCTGAAAGTCCTGTTCGACCATTTTGACTTCTTGCTGAATCATGTTCAGCTCCGGCTCCACGGACTTGCGAAGATCTTCAGCCGTATCCTTAAAGCCCTTAATGGCTTTGCCGACTTGGCGTCCGACTTCAGGGAGTTGTTTTGGACCAAACAGGAGAAAGGCGATCACCAGAATAATTAAGATCTCGCTGGCTCCTAATCCAAACATGGTTCACAGTAGTGATAGTACCGTTAACTCCCGTTGTACCGGTGGTGACAACACATCTAGGCCGTTATCCTTGTTTGACATGGCCCGATTGCGTCGCTGAGGGAGGGGGCTGTGTTGTGTTTTCTGGTCGAACGCTGCCCTGATCGGATGAGGCGGACTGTGACTGAGCTGGTTGAGACTGTTCGGCCGGTGTCACGTCAATAGCATCGGCTTCGTGCACGGACTTCTTGAAACCTTTGATAGCTTTACCGAGGCCTTCTCCCAGTTGGGGAAGTTTACCGGCCCCGAAAATGATCAAGACAATGATCAGGATCAGCAGTAATTCCATCCACCCAAATGAACCGAACATGGAAACCTCTGATGAATCAATAAGTCGGAGCTTCGAATGGCTATCCCGCCGAAACGGTGCCACTCCTTCATGGTTCCAGTAAAGGCGAAGGCTATAGGAAGATCACTGGTCAAGTCAAGAAGAAGACGAGGTTTCGAAGGGTTAGAACGGTTGGATAATTCCGCCGCCGAGAACGTGATCGCCTTGATAGAAGACAGCGGATTGGCCGGGACTTAATGCCCGTTGAGGCGCTCGGAAGTGAACGCGGATGCTAGAAGAGGTCAGTGGTGTCAAGACCGCAGGTGTTGGTGGCGTCGCGTAGCGGACTTTGACCTGAACCTCAGCTGAGCCTTCCAGCAGACGTGGGATAAAGAGATTGAGATCGCTTACCGTACACTCTGTTCGGTGCAGGGATTCTTCCGGGCCGAGCATGACGGTATTGGTCGCCGGGCGTACTTGTTGAACGTATAGCCGTTGTCCTGTGGCAATACCAAGGCCACGGCGCTGGCCCGGTGTGTAGAACGCAATGCCGTCGTGTTCGCCTAAGGGGCGTCCCGCTTCATCGATAAAGAGGCCTGGTTTTTTGGCTTCGGGAATCTCCTTTTCGATAAACGTACGGTAGTCTCCTTGAGTGACGAAGCAGATCTCCTGACTTTCCTTCAGTTCATCGGCCGGGAGTCCTAAGTCCTCGGCCTCTCTCCAAACATCCGACTTTGACAGGTGGCCGACGGGAAAAAGGAGGCTCGATAGCCAGTCAGGGTGCATGCGATAGAGAAAATAGGTTTGATCCTTGCGTTCATCGGTGGCCCGCGTGAGGACGCACGTGCCCTGATTGTTCTGAAGACGAGCGTAATGTCCAGTCGCTACATAATCGAATTTTTTTAAGGCTGCGAGTTCCATAAGGCCGCGAATTTTCACTCTCTCGTTACAGCGGACACAGGGGTTCGGCGTTGTGCCGGTGGTATACCCATGGAGAAAATCGTCAATGACTCCCTTCCGGAAGGTGTCTCGAGTATCGATGACTTCATGGGAAATGTTGAGAAGTTTTGCTACATGCTTGGCAATGCCGACCTTACAGCATCCCCGTTCTTGCCATTTTTTGGATGCCGCGGTAGTTTCGTCCTCGTGTTCCCATACCTGGAGAGTAATGCCGTGCACCTCGTAGCCCTGGCGGACGAGCAATGCAGCTGCGACGGAGCTATCTACTCCACCGCTCATACCGAGGAGGACAGTTGGGCGAGTCATTAGATCGGCATTGTACTGGGAGGAGTCTATAAAGAGCTAGCAGGGTGTTGAAAAAGTCCGCCAGCGGCGTTCCCCGTCTTGCCGGAGCGGCTTCGCGAGGCAGGTCGCATCGTTCAGAGACTCAACGTACCACCGGGTGAGAGCTGCTCAGAGCAGCTCGGGGTGGGTGGGTAAGATGAGGAGCCTTTTTGAACGCCCTGCGAGCCTTTCCGATAGGATCTGAAATCTACCTGCTAGAGGTCTACCGCTCGAATTTTTCCTCTGTGGAATGCCAAATCGTGAACATTCTTAGGCGAGGATGGAGCTTCGTCGGCCCATTTGTGGGCTCCCATGTCACACATGCCGTGGAAGTGAGCGCCATCCTCTATCGAAATACCCGGTGTGTGAATATCACCGATGAGAATTCCGGGCTTCAGGATTTGAATTTTGGCGGTGGCTGTGACCGTGCCATTGACTTTGCCGCTGGTCATCAGTGTGCCGGCCGAAAGAATGCCTTTAATGACCGCTTGCTCTCCAATAATCAGCGTCCCGGTGGTGTGGACTTCGCCTTCGACACGACCATCGATGCGGATGGTCCCATCGAAGTTGAGGGTCCCCTTGAACTCGACTCCCTTTGCAAGGAATGTGAAATTATCGCTGGCACTCGAATCTTGAGCATGTTTATCGCCTAAAGCCCACATCAGCTATCCTTCCTCCTTGTAACAAAACCGACGCGCACTGTCTTCACATGGGGTCGGGCAGGAAAGGAGCCTCGTTCAGTATGACGGGGGGAGCTTCCCTCTATATGTTGTTGAGTGTATCACATGATTAAGCGGAGACCCTCCTGATAGCCGGCTCATTGGAAATTCCGACTGAATGGAGATGTGTTGTTTCCCGTTGGGAGGTCGTGGCTTGTTCCATCTCTAAGGTGCCGTTAAAGAGAACACCTTCTTCGATGGAGAGCATCGGAGTGGTGACTCCGCCGTTGATAATCGCAGGAGCC
This sequence comes from uncultured Nitrospira sp., assembly GCA_964587955.1. Classification (GTDB taxonomy): domain Bacteria; phylum Nitrospirota; class Nitrospiria; order Nitrospirales; family Nitrospiraceae; genus Nitrospira_D. The sequence continues at coordinate 35,346 of CAZPNQ010000023.1, read as the reverse complement.
CGTAACTTCATCTTGTCTGTGACATGAATATCTCCCGTAATCTTCCCCTTGCAGACGATGGTGCCTGCCGTCACTTTTGCCGTGATCACGGCTTCTTCGCCAACCAATAAAATACCATCGGTGTGGATCTCTCCTTCGAGAGTCCCATCGATCCGCACGGTCCCGTTGTAGGTGATGATGCCCTTGAATACGACACCTTTTCCGACGAACGCGCTGACATCCTGCCCGGATTCGTGCCGCATGGGCTCCATGCTGGATCCGTTGCCCTCAATGTCAACCTCGTCGGAACGCCTACCGTCTTGTTTATCCTTCCACATATGCTCGCCTCCTCTCATGATTTGGGACAGCGGGATCCGATTGTAGGACGGAGTCCTTATCGTTAGGGAACATATCGGTCGGTTCCGGTGAGATATTTAGCGTTCATATGCCTAAAAAGCCATATGACCTGCTTTTGGGGCGGATCGGCGGCTGAGAAGGGATCTAATTCAAGAGAATCTCCGCAATGCCATCGAGTTCGTCAGGCGAAAAATAGTGAATGACGACTTTTCCTCCTTGCTTTTGGGGGTGGATCGTCACTTTCGTGCCGAGACGCTTCTGTAACCGGGTTTCGAGTTCAGCCCATGGGGAATTACGGGGGCTCTTTGGCTGCCGCTTCTTGTCTACATCTGTGAGTTCCACGAGTTTCTCGGTTTCTCTGACAGAAAGAGTTCCGGCGGCCACCATTTTCCCGATTTTCAGTTGGTCCTCCGCGGATTGAAGGCCGAGAAGAGCTTTCGCATGACCTGTTGTCAGGATACCTCGCTCGACGAGTTCCTGTAGCTCAGGGTGGAGATGAATCAGTCGAACGAAGTTTGCGACCGAAGAACGATCACGGCAGACTTTTACGGCAATCGCATCTTGCGTCATGCCGAATTCATTCATCATGCGTGAATAAGCTCGGGCGGTCTCCATTGGATTCAGGTCTTCCCGTTGAAGATTCTCGACCAGTGCCAGTAAAAGAGACTCTTGATCGCTGCAATTTCGGACGACGACGGGAATGGTCTCCAGACCGGCATGCTTCGAGGCTCGCCATCGGCGTTCCCCCGCGATCAACTCGTACATACCGTCACCCTTGCGGCGGACCATGATGGGCTGAAGAACGCCGCTTTCTTTGATGGACGCTGCGAGTTCGGCAAGTTCTCCATCGGCAAAGGCGTGCCGCGGTTGATAGCGATTGGGCACGATACTCTCGATTCGTATCCGCTGGACATCGGCCGGCTCCGTTGGCTGGTTCACTTTGGAAGACGGGAGGAGGGCACCGAGTCCTTTACCGAGGGCTTTTTTCTCCATAGGAAATAAACTCCTTAGCTAAAGTTACGTATGCTTGCGAGCCGGCAGATGCGACGTTATACAAGATTCCAGGCCGTCCATAACTCGGAGCCTCTGCGAGCGAGACGTTGCGAGGGATGATGGATTGATAGACCTTATCGGTGAAGTGAGATCGTATTTGTTCAGCTACCTGTCTGGATAGGGTATTGCGTGAGTCAAACATCGTTAAGACAATACCCTCTAGGCTTAGGCTCGAGTTAAATGATTGACGAACAAGATCGATACTTCCAATGAGCCTGGTCAGACCTTCCATTGCATAATATTCGCATTGAACGGGTATGAGAACCGAATCTGCGGCGGTAAGGGAATTGATCGTGAGAATTCCAAGAGCCGGAGGGCAATCTAGAAAAACAAAATCATAGTTCTCTTTAACTTCCCCGATGATAGTTTTAAGATGATGTTCACGCCGTTCGACATTAACAAGTTCAACCTCAGCCCCGGCAAGATCCGCGTTCGCCGGCAAGAGAGAGAGACCTGGGACGGATGTCTCCATTGAGGATTCTTGAATCGTGCTGGTTTTAACAAGACAGTTGTAGGTCGTGCTCTTTAGTGACCCCTGTTCAATCCCAAGGCCACTCGTCGCGTTTCCTTGAGGGTCCATGTCTATCAGTAGAACGGATTTTCCCTCCAGCGCAATGGAAGATGAAAGGTTTATGGCTGTAGTAGTCTTGCCAACTCCGCCTTTCTGATTTGCGACTGCAATGATTTTTCCCATTGAAGAACTCCGTGCAACAGGTTGTTCCACGTGGAACACAAAATTTTTGCCTTAGGATGAAGGGATCATAATGGAAACGACTCTCTGCCCATATCCTTTACCAAGTTGAAAGGTATAGGCACTTGATAGGAGCCAACTGGTTGAAATATCTGATTGAAGAATCGATTTTGACGAATAGAGTATGACTTTTCCACCTTGTCGAAGGAGTTTTGTGCCATGGCTTAAGATCAAATCATGCTTCAGTGCGCGGGTTGTCAAATAGTCAAAGGACCCATATGGGAGGCGCTCATCAATGAATCTTTCTAAGGTCCCCTCAAATATGTCGACATTTTCAAGTCGAAGGAGACCGACGATGAAATGAAGGAAAGAGGACTTCTTTCTTACAGGCTCTACGAGGGTAAGATTCAGATCCGATAGAGCAATTTTTAGAGGAATTCCAGGAAACCCAGCCCCAGTTCCAACGTCAAGCAGTCTGGCCCCAGCCTTGATAGAATCCGCTCTCAGCGCGGCGAGAGAGTCCACAAAGTGTTTGATGATAATCTCATCAGCCCGCGTAATACTGGTTAGATTGAATGATTGATTCCAGATTTGAAGCTGCTCAAGGTACAGCATGAACCGCTGAACTTGTTCGGAATCAAGTAGAACACCAATGTCATCAGAACTTTCCTTCAGCAATAACGACGATGCACTCGCTTGTTCCACGTGGAACAATTACGCCGACGGCCACACGAGGTCAATAGGAAAGGTGGATCAGAGAAAAATTTATGCAGATGTTTGTCGATTAAGAATGGAGCTGGCGTCTATTTTTTTCAATCGCCACAAGAAGTAATGATATGGCGGCAGGAGTGACGCCTGATATCCTTGATGCCTGGCCCACTGTCTCCGGTCGTATCCTGCTAAACTTCTCTAGAACTTCCCTTGAAAATCCTGAAACGGAATCGTAATTGAACACGTGGGGAATAGATTTTTTTTCTAGCTTCTTGAATTTCTCGACTTGCTGAATCTGCCGGCGTACATATCCTTCATACTTGACCTCGATTTCGACTTCTTCTCCAATATCATTGTCCAGAATTGCGGGCATTCCAAAAGTTCTTAGAAGATCATAATAGGTCGATTCTTGTCGGCGAAGAAGTTGTGCCATGTTCATGGCAGAAGAGGCATTTTCGAGGTATGTACCTTTTGTCTGTAAGAGAATTTCCTCTGTAAATGATGGCCTGGCTGTATTCAGGTGCTCGATCTCTTGTTCAATAAGATATTTCTTCCGCAAGAATTTCTCATACGTTTCAGCGGGAATCAGCCCAACATCGTGTCCCACCGGCATGAGTCGAAGATCCGCGTTGTTGTGGCGGAGAAGCAATCGATACTCCGCTCTCGAGGTAAACATTCGATAGGGTTCGTAGGCATCTTTCGTGATGAGATCATCGATAAGTACCCCGATATAGGCTTGAGATCGGTCAAGGATAAGAGGAGGTCGTTCGCGTAACTTCAAAACGGCATTGACACCGGCAACTAAACCCTGCGCGGCAGCTTCTTCATACCCAGAAGTTCCATTGATCTGCCCAGCATGGTAGAGGCCTGCAACCGGTTTCGTTTCGAGTGTTTGATAGAGTTGGCGAGGTGGGAAATAATCGTACTCAATCGCGTAGCCAGGTTTGAGCATCTTGGCATGCTCTAATCCAGGTATAGTTTTCAGTATAGCGGCCTGGACATCGACCGGCAGGCTGGTTGAAATACCATTCGGGTAAAACTCTATCGAGTCGAGACCCTCAGGTTCGACAAAAATCTGGTGACGTTCCTTCTCTGCGAAACGGACAACCTTATCTTCGATGGAAGGACAATAGCGAGGCCCGGTAGACTCAATGACGCCGCTGTACAACGGGGACCGATCGAGATTTTCTTGAATGATATCGTGCGTCCATCGGTTCGTGTATGTCAAATGACAGAGAACTTGTTTGGTCGTGATATGTCGAGTGCGATACGAGAAAGGAGAAGGTGGCGTATCACCGGGCTGAGGAGTCATGACGGAAAAATCAATTGTCGTCTTGTCCAAACGGGGAGGAGTTCCGGTCTTGAGCCGTCCGAGCTCGAATCCGAGATCCCGCATGCAGTCCGAAAGGTGTTCAGCCGATGCTTCTCCCGCGCGACCCGCGGGAAAATGGTTAAGTCCTATATGGATAAGACCCTTAAGGAAAGTACCTGATGTCAGTATGACGGCTTTCGCATCGATCGTTTCGCCTGCCCCCGTCACAATTCCGGCAACGCTACCTCCATTTAGCAGCAGTCGATCCACCACTCCTTCCGCCAGGGTCAGGTGCTTCTGCGAGGCGAGGGTCTCCTGCATAGCCATGCGGTACAGTGATTTGTCGCATTGGGCGCGCAATGCCCGCACCGCCGGTCCTTTGCTTGTATTGATGAACCTAAATTGGATTCCGGAACGATCCGTGTTCCGCCCCATCTCGCCGCCGAGCGCATCAATTTCTTTGACGAGATGCCCCTTCGCGATTCCACCGATTGCCGGATTGCACGACATCTGAGCGATTCGGCCCAGCTCCATCGTCAGCAGTAAAGTATTGGCTCCCATCCGTGCCGCAGCCAGCGCAGCTTCGCAGCCGGCATGGCCACCACCAACGACAATGACATCAAATGCTATGGCCATCACTTCCTCTACTTGCCGATACAAAACTCAGAAAAAATATGGTTCAGCACTTCATCTGATGTAATGGTTCCGACTATCTCGCCCAGCGCATCGGCTGCGCCTCTGAGATCGACCGCAATAAACTCAGGCTCTATCCCTCGTTCGATCGAGGTCAAGGACTCCTTGAGTGATGCCTCAGCCCGTTCGAGCGCCACGCGGTGCCGAACATGAGTCACAACGACGCCCTCACCGGGCTCGAAGGACGGATTCATAAAATGTGTCTGAATAGCATGCTTCAACGAATCAAGTCCTTCGCCCGTTCTCACGGAAATGGGAACAATCTCGCCACGTGTGCGAGTACGAAGTACGTCGGACAACATTTGTATTGAAGCGGCATCCACCAAATCAATTTTATTGATGACGATCAAATGCTCATGGTCATGAGATGAGGCAGGGGCGGTCTCCGGGTCCATCGTTGTCAGTTCAGCACCATCGACAATATATAGGACGATGTCTGCATGTTCCTGCGCCTCTTCAGAGCGGCGAATGCCTTCCTGCTCAACGATATCAGTTGTGTCACGCAGTCCGGCGGTGTCGACCAACGTGACTCTTAGACCGTTCCAGACGACCGACTCTTCGATAATATCGCGAGTCGTGCCGGGAATATCGGTTACAATCGCTCGATTTTCCCGGAGTAAATAGTTGAGTAGGCTTGACTTGCCGACATTGGGCTTCCCCGCGATCACCACTCGAACGCCATCGCGCAGCACTCGCCCAGTCTCCGCAGTCGCCAACATGCTTCGAACGTGATCCAACGTCTCCCGCAGAGAGACGATCATCTCATCACGTCCCACGAATGCAATATCTTCCTCCGCAAAGTCGATACCTGCTTCTAAACGGACCAACAGCTGTACAAGATCGGCGCGCAGTCGGTCGACTTTCTGTGCGAGTTCGCCGCGGAGCTGGCGCTGTGCCACTTTGAGGCTCTGGTCCGACTTGGCCCTGATGGTGTCCAGCACTGCCTCCGCCTGAGACAAATCCAGGCGGCCGTTCAAGAAGGCTCGTTTGGTAAACTCCCCTGCTTGTGCGAGGCGAGCCCCGGCAGCAACGCAGGCTTCACAGACTCGTTGCAGAACCAACCCGCTTCCGTGGCAATGAATCTCAACCACGTCCTCCGCGGTGAAGGATTGCGGCGACTTCATATAGACGACGAGACCTTCATCGACGATCTGTTCGGACAATGGAGTTGCCGTGAAGACTGAAAGGCCGTCGCTTGAAAAAACAGGCGGAAAGAGAATATCGGCCAGGTATAGCTTGTGGGAAACGACCGCATGAAGCGGTTGCTTAGAGCGCAGTCGGACAACGCGGCTAGCAATGCCGACCGCTTGCAGGCCGCTTATCCGAACGATACCTATACCTCCTTCGCCGGCAGGAGTCGCTATGGCGCAAATCGTATCCTCGAGAGTTCCAACCACCGGCATAGTTCACACACGTTGGGGGAGACCGGTCATGTCGAGCGAATCCGGTCGAGCCTCATGTCTTGGCACCTTGTTCACTCGTACTCGAAGCGATGGCGGGAGTTCTAAAGAAAAAGCGATCCGTGACGAACTGTTGCACGATGGTGAGCACGTTATTGGTCAACCAATACAACACGAGGCCGGCGGGAAAATTGATGAACAGAAACGTCATGAGCGCCGGAAGCATCATCATGACTTTCGCTTGAGTGGGATCCATGGTGGTCGGTTGAATCTTTTGCATGACCACCATGCTGACTCCCATGATGATAGGCAAAATATAGTAGGGATCCTGAACCGACAGGTCGGTGATCCACAGTCCCAACGGCGCTTGGCGTAAATCGATCGTCATGTAGAGAATGTTGAACAGCGAGACGAACACCGGCATTTGCAATACCATAGGGAGACAGCCCCCCACGGGATTGACCTTGTGATCCCGATAGAGCTTGATGAGTTCCTTGTTCAAGCGCTCACGATCGTCTTTGAATTTTTCCTGGACAGCCGCCACCTTCGGCTGGATGCCCTGCATCGCCTTCATCGATGAATAACTCTTGTATTGCAGGGGAACAAACAGGAACTTGATGATCACGGTCAAGATGATGATCGTCAGGCCATAATTATGCGTATAATCATTGATGTAGCGAAGCACATAGAAGATAGGTTTGGCTACGGCCCGGACCATGTCCCAGCTTCCAAATAGAAACCATCCAAAATCGATCGTATCTTCAAGCCTAATTCCCAAATTCTGAAGGGTGTCATACTCCTTGGGACCGGCAAATAGCTGAAGCTCGAGAGGTGCACCGGACGGATCGACGGCCACGCGAACCGCGGTGGAAACGAGCTTGTCCCCGTGTTTCTTGGGTAAAGCGGAAGCATTTGTCTTCGGAATAAGCGCGGAAATGAAATACTTGTCTTGCAGCACGACCCATTTCAAATCGCCCTTTCGCTCAGTCTCGGCTTCCGGCGCGTCATTTTCAATTTTATCGTCAATAAGTGAAGCCGCTCCGACAGAGCCGATAAACCCTTCTCCCCAATCCACGACGCCAAAATTCGTTCCCAATCCCACTTTCACTGTCCCTGCAATGCCACTGGGCTTCAATGTGATGTCTACAACATAACTATCGGCGTGGAAGGTCAGCTGTTTTTCCAGTCGTATGCCCGTCGCTGGATTACTATAATGGAAGGTCACATGGCCTGTAGGATGGCCTTGGTCCAAGGTCGTAAAGTCCTTCTCGACCCTATAAATTCCTTCGCTTAATTCCTTTGCATGAGAGGCGTCATCCGTCGTGACGGTCAAAGGCTCGGCAAACTTGCCGTTTTGCCGCACGAGCTGCACCGCAGGCTTTCCATCAGAACTACTACGATAGCGTTTAAGTTCCCAGCTCGTCAGCGCCGCCCCTCGAGTCGTGAACTTAGCTCGATAGAGATCTGTTTCCACCTCGATGAGCTCTGCCGCGGGAGGTTCTCCGCGCGGGTCTTGAACCCGGCTATCCTCATTAGACGGTTTTGGGTGGGCTATATCCTTGGTCGCGGAAGTACCTGAGCCTGGAGATCCCGGACTTGTACCGGAAGGGGATGGTGTATGACTCGCGGAAGGCCCTGCCGGATCCGAAATGGCCGGTTGAGGGAGCAGGCCCAGCTCTTTGAGCAGATACTCATACCCAAAGATGATTCCGAGGGAGAGTACCAAGAACACGATGACACGCTTTTCCATGAAGAGGCTATGCTTTCTTTGATAAAGATGTAATCGTCACTACTTGACGGGGTCTTCTCCACCGGGATGGAAGGGATGACATTTCAAAAGTCGGAGGACGACTAGGCCAAGTCCCTGTAACGTTCCATATTTGCCAATGGCATCTGAGGCATATTGCGAACAACTCGGTTCGAATCGGCATGTGGGACCGTATAGTGGGGAAATCATCAGGCGGTACCCTCGAATCAGCCACAGACATAGCGATTGCATATCAATATGTCCTTGGTCGAAGAAGATGGAAACGCTCAAACGATGTCCTCAACTCCTGGACCAACCTCTCATGGGATTGCAGTAGTGCGTCTCGCTTAGGAAACACGAGAAGCCCACGGCCTGGAACCAAGTCCGGGTGTAATTGTCTTACCAGTTCACGAAAGACTCGTTTGGCCCGATTGCGTCGGACCGCATTCCCAAACCGCTTTCCAACGATAATTCCCACGCGTGTGGGGGCATCATCCATCTTGTACGCCAAGAAATTGAAAAGTGCGGTTGAAATTCGGCGGCCATGATGCTTGATGATTTGAATATCTCGGTTGCTGCGCAAAAAAATGACATCTTGCCCTTGCGCTTTCGGTGTCATTGGAACCGGGTGTTTCTTCGCCCCATCCTATCCATGTGCCGGAAAGATTCTAACTGGTAGGTGAACGCACGCTCAACAGCTCGCGAAGGATTTGAAGAGCGACCCGATAGCACACCTGCTGATCCGACGCGATGTGTCTAGACAGTCAACCGAGCTCGTCCCTTGGCTCTCCGGCGGGCCAGCACCTTACGTCCATTCTTGGTGCTCATGCGCTTTCTAAATCCATGCTCACGCTTCTTTTTCAAATTTGACGGCTGTTGAAATGTGAACGACATATTCCCCCTTCCATTCCTACTCTTCTTACACTATGAGTCAGTTTGAATGAACGGGGAATTATAGGGGAGGCGCTTGGGCCTGTCAATTTGGTGCGGTCTTCAAAAATAAGATCCTTAGTCCTGTTGAGCGCCTCTCCAATTCCTTGCTTCATGGCAACGTTGAGGCGCTTTTGCTTGCTGCCACCAGAATGCCACAAAGCTGATCTCAGAAATCAATCAAAACTCATTGTAAGTACAGGAAATAGATAAAATTTTTACCGGACACCGCGGATAATTGGTGGCACCAGCCTTGCTGCAGGTTTTAGCAGTGTTAGTATCCCTGAAGGTCTAACTCTGTTAAGCTAGTGCTTCCAGCTTCACAATGGTTCCTGAGAATCGGCACCAGCCCAGATCGAAGATTAGGGATTGCTACATAAAAGTAGAAAAGGCTCGATGGAACGAAGTTTGTAGAAAGCACCTGTAAGGAGGATTCTTCGTATGCTGAGAAAAGCATCCCTTGTCTCTCTTGTCGTGACCCTCGTTGCAATCGCCGGATGTGCGGAACCTCCCACCCAGCAGATCCAGGAAGCAGAAAAGGCTCTCAAAGATGCGCAGGAAAGCGGCGCCGCTACATATAGCGCTGATGAATATGCCAAACTGGAAGGTACGCTTGCGGCTTTGCGGAAAGAAGTCGAGGATCAGGATGGAAAGTTCACACTCTTCCGAGACTACGGGAAGGCCCAGCAACTGTCTGCTTCAGCCAAAACCGATAGTGATCGCATCAAGGCGGCCGCGACTCTAAAAAAAGAAGAAGCCAAGGCGGCAGCCTTGCAAGCTCAGCAAGTCGCTGAAGAGGCGGTGAAAGCGACGCAAGATTTGGTTGCCAAGGCTCCGGTTGGAAAAGATCGTGCAGCGGTGGAGGCCATCAGGAACGACGTCGAAGGGTTGAAATCGTTACTGAAACAGGTCCAGGCTTCGATCGACAAAGAAGATTATCCTGCTGCGCAAACTCAGGCGAAAGCTATTCATGACATGAGTCAAGGCGTATCAACTGAAATACAGAACGCCCTTGCAAAGGTGGGAAAAGGAAAATTCGCGAAGAAAAAGTAACGCACGGCATGGCGCTTGATCACATACATAAGACGCTTGCCGCAATTATCTGCATCATCTGCTTGACCGGGTGCGTTCAAGCCGTTCCGCCGGACCTTCTTTCAGCCATCGAAGCCATTGATCAAGATTTGATCGCAATGCGGGCCCCGGAAGTTGCTCCGGAAGAATACAAGCAGTTCGTCCACCAGTGGGTTTCTTTGAAAGCGCGCGTCCAATTGGATGATGATCTGATCCGATGGCCATGGGAATCGGGCGATCTTGAGAGTGAACTCCGTTGGCTGTATGTCATGGGGGAACGTACCGTCTCTCAACTGCACGAGAGGCGTGCCTCTCAGCACCGCACAGCACAGGCCAAGGTGGCTCGTCTTGAAGAACAGCTTCATACAATGACCTCAAAGGTCGGCTCGATCGATGGGCGTATCCTTCTTGGAGAAAAAGTCGTTCAAACCGATCTCCTGGTCAAACAGGCCCGTTCCTTCTTCGAGCAAAAAGACTTCCGACGAGCCATGCAAGTGGCGGAGAGAGCGGATCACGCTCTTAAAGCCCAGGCTTCGCTGCTCAGCCAGGAACTAGGACGATACGCTGATGAGAGCCGAATCGCCTATTGGCGCACTTTGGCTAAACAAACCATTGACTGGTCACGAATCCACCAGGCCACGGCCATCGTGGTGAGCAAGGCCGACCGGGAACTGACTCTCTACAAGAATGGGCGAAAGGTGCTATCATATCCCGTCCGGTTGGGGTTCAATGGCATGTTAGAAAAACAGTTTCAGGGGGACGGAGCGACACCGGAAGGTCGGTATCGGGTGACGGACAAGCGTGGACAAGGGCAGACACAATTCTACCGAGCTCTCGCCCTCGATTATCCCAATGCCGAAGACCGTCGTAAGTTCGACCTGGCAAAGAGGTCGGGAAGGATCGGCTTCGCCAAAGGCATTGGAGGCCTCATCGAAATCCATGGGGCCGACAATGAATTGTTGGCTCAAACTCTCGGATGCATCATGCTTGACAACACGAACATGTCCGTTCTTTTCGAGGGCGTCTCCGTCGGGACACCGGTCACGATCGTCGGTGCCTTGACGAGAGAGAACTCGGTGGCCCTCGCCTTATCCGAACTCGCCCAGCGTAGAGATGAAATCTGAGCGTAGACCGATGGGCCGACTCTTTCTTGCAACTTCAGCGGTTGCGGTCGTCTTGCTTCTCCTGGTGGTGGTTGTGAGTGCCCCGACTACCAGTCGCGTAGAACCCGGCGATACCCAAGCGGTTCACCAGCCCGCTGTCCGAGACAAAACCGATCTTCGTGCCTTGCAAGTCCGGTATAAGGCGCTTTCCAAGCAGCTGTCCCAACTGATGCCGAGCCAGCCCTACATTTTGGTCGATACAGCCAGGAACCGACTCTATGTGAAACACCAAGACGAAGTGGTCCTTGATGCGATTGCTTCGACCGGTAGCGGAACGATTCTTGACAAACCCGGGGAAGGGAACAACCAATGGATTTTCGATACGCCACGAGGAGAATTTCTCGTCAAGTCCAAATTGACGAATCCCACCTGGATCAAGCCTGATTGGGCATTTATCGAAGAAGGAGTCGCGGTGCCACAAAACGCCGCCGATCGTGCCGAGCAGGGGGTTCTCGGCGACTATGCATTGGGATTCGGCAAAGGGTATTTCATCCATGGGACGCTCTATACTCGGTTGTTGGGGAAAAATGTGACGCATGGATGCATCCGACTCAATGACAACGATCTTAAAGGTGTCTACAAGCTCGCTCGAGTCGGGACACCGATCATGATCTTTTGATCCCCTTCAAGAGCGCGCAGATTGTACTCATGAAATTCTGCGCCATTTTTCTCCTGCTCGTCTTCGCGACATCAAGTTGGGGAAAGGATCTAGAAGCCTTTCCCGACCTGAATCTCAACAATTCCAATGAACTGAAGGAGGCGGCTCGCGTTCTTGAGGAAGAACTCAAGCTGGCAGCTCGCCCCCAAACGTATCTCCTGATTGATTTGGGAAAAAGTGCGATTCACATTAAAGGCCGTGGAATAGGCCTTCACTACATTCCCATCGTGAGCTGGTCTACCGGGTCCCGGGAGGACCTGAAAGGCATCCACCGATTGGTTGCACGGCCATCGGTGGTGAGACGAAAGATCGAACCGGGTGCGGGAGCTGAGCAGGAGCCCATATCGCTTGTCGATATGCCGGTCGACTATGTGCTGTCCTTCAGGCCATCCCTAGGCGTCACCGTGGTTCCGTCCATTACAGGTGACAGTCTGCTTCAGAGCACCGTCTTGCTCGGAAAAGTGGGATGGCGGAATGTCAAAGATTGGACGAGTCGGTTGTTCACGGATCGCTCATCGGAGCCCGCTTCTCATCTCCGGCTGACTCTCTCGGCTGAGCATGCGCAGTCCCTGGCTTGGTCGTTGGTGGACGGTATGCCGTTAGTCATTCGACGCCCAGCCGATAAGTAGGAGCACGGCATCGAGTCTGTGTTGCCTTTTCCATATCGGCTCAATAAGATGACGAAAGAATTGCCTACCACCGACCATCGACATTCCGTTGAAGAAGGAGGCCCATGTCTATGCGGCTGAGCGACAAGCTTCCATCATCGTTTCAATCCATACTCAAACCAGCCTTGGACGCGCTCAGCCGTGCTCAAGCCGTTGATCGGTTATGGGCGAAGGATCATCGACTCTGGAAGCCAGACCCCAAAGAGATCAGCGACCGTCTTGGTTGGTTGATGGTGCAAGATCAGATGCGGCAACAGATCGATCAACTGCGTCAGTGTGTGTCGGCTGCTAAGGATATGAAGATCAAAGACGTCGTCCTGCTGGGAATGGGCGGCAGCAGTCTTGGACCGGAAGTGTTCCGCACCGTGTTTGGGTCTCAAAAAGGCGCTCCTCGATTATGGGTTCTTGACTCGACCGTTCCAGGGTGGGTTCAGCAAGTCACAAAAGCTATTTCCCCATCGCGTACACTCTTTCTTGTGGCCAGCAAGTCCGGGGGCACCATTGAGGTCATGTCGCTCTTCGCTCACTTTTGGACCCTGGTGTCGAAGGCTAAGGGAAATCACGGAGGAAAGCAGTTTGTCGCAATCACTGACCCGGGCACCGGCTTGGAAAAGATGGCTCGGGACTATGGATTTGGAGAGATCTTCACGAACCCAGCGGACATTGGTGGACGGTATTCCGTTCTCTCCCTCTTCGGGCTGGTCCCTGCCGCGCTCTTAGGGGTCGATGTGTCCCGGCTCCTGGATCGGGCAACGGATATGGCGACCACATGCCGAGAGCACGAAGATCTTGAGAGCAATTCCGGCGCCTATCTTGGAGCCGCCATGGGCAGTCTGGCAAAAAGCGGGCGCGATAAAGTGACAGTCATTGCGTCACCGTCCCTTTCCACGTTCGGCCTCTGGGTTGAGCAGCTTCTTGCCGAGAGTACGGGGAAGGAGGGAACCGGTCTCATCCCCATCGCACAGGAACCGATCTTGAAGCCAAGCGCCTATGGAACCGACCGATTCTTCGTCTATCTCAAATTGAAGGGAGATCAGAACCAGACGCTCGATCGAGCGGTTCAAGCCCTCGTCAAAGCGGAACACCCCGTCGTCCAGTTCGACCTCCGTGACCGTTATGATATAGGCGCTGAGTTTTTCCGCTGGGAGTTTGCGACGGCCATCGCCGGGCATCTACTCGGTATTCACCCGTTTGACCAACCGAACGTCCAGGAGAGCAAGGATAACACCAATCGAGTCTTGGAAATCTTCCAATCGACGGGGCGACTGCCGGAGCAAACGAAGAGCCATCCAAAAGATGCCGCGCAAGATCTATCGAGCCATCTTCAGCCCGGCACATATGTTTCGGTACTGGCCTATACCACTCCATCGCGTTCGTTCGAAACAGCGGTGCATCGCCTGCGCAAGGTCATTATGGCACGGCACCGCGTTGCCACGACATTCGGCTACGGGCCGCGCTATCTCCATTCAACCGGACAACTCCATAAAGGCGGCCCCAATACCGGGGTCTTTCTGGAATTGGTGGACCGTATGGCGCCGGACGTGCGGATTCTTGGAAAACCGTTCTCGTTTGGAACATTGGCGAAGGCACAGGCGACCGGCGATCTGGAATCGCTTCGCGCACACGATCGTCACGCGATTTGCGTTCATTTGGGACGTGACCAAGCCGGCACCGTGAATGCCATCACGGCGGCGCTGACAGCGACTTCATCGCCTCGTCGTCGGCGCGTGACCTTGAAGAAGCCCCCTAAGCGCGCGCGACGTTGATATGGCCGTCACCCCGGAGATCCACGTTTCGCACAACATTCCGGAATGGGTGCAACAAGCAGCCACCATCATCCTGGCTGTCAGTGAGCAGGCGATTCACTCCACCGGACGCTGTCTGATCGCCCTTTCGGGAGGATCGACTCCGAAAACTCTCTACCGAACCTTATGTGAACCTGAGTGGAGCTCGCGTTTCGATTGGTCCAAAATCCTTTTCTTATTTGGAGACGAACGGTGCACGCGGCCAGATCATCCCGAGAGTAACTTCGGCATGACACAGACGGAGTTGTTTCAGCCGTTGAATATTCACCCCGATCATATCTATCGGATGAAGGGTGAGTATGAGGACCCGGCGGTGGCCGCTCAGGAATACGAGCAAACGATTCGAAGCCTTACTCAAAATCATGTCCCGGAAATCCCTCGCATCGATCTCGTTCTTCTCGGCATTGGGGAAGACGGACATACCGCATCGTTGTTTCCGGGAACTGCGGCGTTGCAAGAACGGCGCGCGCTCGTCACTGTGGGACAATCTCCTGCAGGCATTCGGTCTCGCCTTACATTGACCTTCGGTGTCCTGAATCGAGCGGCTGTGGTACTGTTCCTGGTAACCGGCTCGGGCAAAGCAGAAATGGTCCGGCGGATCATCGAATCTGAATCCGAGGCAGATCGTTCTCTGCCGGCCAGTAGGATATCTCCGGAAGGCGGCCGACTCGTGTGGATGCTTGATCAATCCGCTGCGCAACAGCTCACAAAGAAGCGATCATTCGGAGAGACGACATGATTTTGGCGGGAGACATCGGTGGAACCAAGACGAATCTGGCGCTCTATGAGTGGACTACCGAACGAGCGGAACCATTGCGCCTAGAGAGTTTTCCGAGTGCCGATTACAAATCGCTCGAAGACATCCTCGTCGAGTTTCTTATGCCGCCGAAAGGCCCATCTTCTCTAGATTCACTGGAAACGAAGCCAGACCAAGACGAAAAGCTTGCCTCAACCCCTTCTGAACCAGTGAAGTTGACGTCGGCCTGCTTTGGCATTGCGGGACCGGTGATCGACAATCGTTGTCAAACGACGAATCTTCCGTGGATTATCGACGGCCGAACCATCGCCAAACAGTTCAATATTCCACGAGTGCAGTTGCTCAACGATTTGGAAGCCACCGCCTATGGCCTTCTGTGGCTGCGGCCAGACGAGCTTGAGGTGCTGAACGCGGGCAATCCGCCCAACAAACGGCAGGCATTGGCGCTCATTGCCGCAGGCACCGGCCTAGGTGAAGGTATCTTATTTTGGGACGGCAAGACATACCGTCCCATGCCGTCTGAAGGAGGCCATGCGGATTTTGCGCCCAACAACGATCAAGAAATCGAGCTGCTACGCTATCTCCGAAACCAGTATCTCCACGTGAGTTATGAGCGGATTCTGTCCGGGCCCGGCTTACACGCGGTGTATGAATTCTTGCGCGACACCAAGAAAAACGAACCGACGTGGCTAGCCGAAAAGATAAAGGCCGGCAATCCCCCGGCTGAGATTGCCCAAGCCGGCTTGCAGGGTCAAGCCGAGATCGCCAAGCAAGCGCTGGAACTCTTTGCGTCGATTTATGGCGCAGAAGCCGGTAACCTCGCGTTGAAGGCACTCTCGCTCGATGGGGTGTACGTGGGCGGCGGGATCGCACCCAAGCTCATTACGAAACTGCAAGACGGCACGTTCATGAAAGCCTTTACCAATAAGGGACGGTACAAGCGCTTGATGAGCCAAATGCCCGTAAAAGTCATCATGAACCAACAAACTGCCTTAATCGGTGCGGCGTCCGTCGCAGCAGCCCTTTCTTTTGCTTCCTCGTCATGACAGTTGAAAACCTCGACAGCTTCAAAAAATCCGCCGCCCTAAAAGCGGTGGAATTTGTTCGCGACGGAATGATCGTCGGATTGGGGACCGGATCGACGGCAAAACACATGCTCATCGCGCTCGGCGAACAAGTTCGTGCCGGCATGAAGCTGCGAGGCGTGGCCACGTCGCAAGAAACCGCCAGACTCGCCGGGGAGGCCGGCATTCCCCTCCTCGATACGGAAAATCGGTGGGACATCGATGTCGCCATCGACGGAGCCGACCAAGTCGATCCGCACTTCAATCTGATCAAAGGTGGAGGCGGCGCGTTGTTGAAAGAAAAAATCGTGGCGGCATCGGCGAAACAGTTTGTGGTGATGATCGACCATACCAAACAAGTACCGATGCTCGGCGGATCCTTTCCGTTGCCCATTGAAGTCATTCCTTTCGGGTGGGGAAGTACCGTGCGTGAAATTGAGGCGCTCACCAAAAGCCGCGTTGTATTGCGAGAGCGCAATGGGGCTCCGTTCAGAACCGAGGCCGGTCATCTCATCGTCGATGCCCATATCGATTCTATCGATCGACCGGGTGAACTGGAAACGGCACTGAACCTCCTTCCCGGGGTCGTTGAGACCGGTCTCTTTGTAGGCCGGACGAACGTCTTGATCGTCGGCACACCGCAAGGCGTTCATATCCTCCATGCCCCCAGAAGATGAGCGTTCGCTCAGCAGACGAGAGACCCTATCGAGTTGCTGCCGAAGTGTCCGCTTTCTTCTGACCGTCCCGATAGCGTATACACTCCTACCATTCCAATCTACAGACGCCACAACGACTAACAGGCCACAAGGTGAAGACATGAGTCTCGATAATATTTCAGGCAACAACGATCCGTATCGGCTTCCTCGACACGTGATCCCAACACGTTATCAACTCCGGCTTGAACCGGATCTCACCGGTGCAACGTTCACTGGTCAGGTGACGATCACTATCACGGTCAAGCAAACCACGCAGAGTATTCTATTGAACGCCGTCGATCTTGCCATTCAGTCCGCGGTGGCTGAGGACGGGAACGGGCGGCAAGTAAAGGCGCTTATCGGATTGGAACCAACGACGCAACGGGCCGGATTCTCTTTTCAAGAACCCATCCAACTCGGCGAATGGCGACTGCATCTTTCCTTCCAAGGAAAATTGAACGAGCAGCTCCGCGGGTTCTACCGCAGCACATACAAGGATGCTTCAGGAGCCCTCCAAACGCTGGCTGCGACGCAGTTCGAAGCCACGGATGCGCGCCGTGCCTTCCCTTGTTGGGACGAACCGGATTTTAAGGCAGTCTTTGCAACCACGCTCGTGATCGATCCTCATCTCACAGGGATCTCAAATACCTCGATCACATCGGAGTCCGTTGAAAACAACAAGAAGGTGGTGCGTTTTGCGGACACCATCAAGATGTCGACCTACCTTGTTGCTTTTGTGGTCGGTCGTCTGGAAGCGACAGAGCCCGTGTGGATCGGCAAGACACCGCTTCGGCTATGGACGGTCCCTGGGAAAAAACCTCTCACGCCTTTCGGGCAGGATATTGCGGCGGCATCGTTGAAATTCTTCGAGAACTACTACGCCATCCCCTACCCGGGGGACAAGCTCGATCTCGTGGCGATCCCGGACTTTGCGTCAGGAGCAATGGAGAATTTCGGAGCGATCACCTTTCGTGAGACAGCGCTCCTGGTGGACCGACAGACTGGAACCCATGCCGAACTGGAACGAGTCGCAGATGTCGTGGCCCATGAGAACGCCCACATGTGGTTCGGCGATCTGGTCACGATGTCGTGGTGGAACGGGCTCTGGTTGAACGAAGCCTTCGCCACGTTCATGGAGATGCTGGCTGTCGATGCATGGAAACCGGACTGGAAGCGATGGGAGACGTTCAGCGTCGCCCGGGCAGCAGCATTCTCCGTCGATGGACTGCATAGCACGAGGCCGATCGAATACCCCGTCCGTGCGCCGAAGGATGCCGATGCGATGTTCGATATTTTGACCTATGAAAAAGGCGCGTCGGTTCTTCGGATGCTGGAGCAACATATCGGGCCCACGATCTTCCGGGACGGCGTGCGGCAGTACCTTCGCACCCATGCCTACGCCAATGCCGATACGAACGATCTGTGGACGGCGCTCGGCACGGTCGCCAACCAACCGGTTCCCCAGCTGATGAACGGGTGGATCTTTCAACCGGGCTTCCCATTGGTGACGGCGGAAGTGCGTGGTCAAGAACTGCTTCTTTCACAACGACGATTCACCTACGTACAGCAGGAGCCGTCTATCGATCAGCTTTGGCATGTCCCGATCCAACTTCGCATAGCCATCGGCGATCGTACAGAACATCGAAGATTGTTGCTGACTGAACGCGAGACGAAGGTCGGATTACCGGCTGGAGTGACGTCCGTCTTTGTCAACGAAGGAGGACATGGCTTTTATCGTGTCCATCATAGGGCTCCACTCCTGCAGCAATTGATCGATCAGGGTCTTGATCGTCTGGCAGCTATAGAACGGTTCCTCCTCGTCAGTGATGTGTGGTCCACAACAGTTGCCGGGCTCACGGCACTTCCGGAGTACCTCCGGCTGACTACCCATTTCAAGAACGAGCGAGACAAGAACGTGTGGGCAGTCTTGTTGGATTCGTTCTCTTTCCTCAATCGGATTATTTCTTCTGAGGATCGCCCGGCGCTCGAGGCCCTGGTGCGTGTCCTCGTGAAACCGGCCGTGAATGATCTTGGATGGGATCCGCGGCCGGGAGAATCGGATCTCATCCGGCAATTGCGAGGGGATCTACTCGGCGCGCTGGGCAGGCTGGGTAATGATTCTGCGACACAACACGAGGCGTCAGAACGATATCGGCGCTACCGCAAGGATCCGGCTACTGTCGACTCGAATGTGGTGCCTGCTCTCGTCGCCATTCTGGCCCATACCGGAGACGAAGCGCGGTACGATGAATTCTTGGAGCTTTACCGAACGGCGTCTACTCCTCAGGAAGAACGGCGGTACTTGTTTTCATTGACCTCGTTTCAACACAAGGAACTACTCGCGCACACACTGGCCCGCACGATCAACGGCGAAATCCGCACGCAGGATGCCCCATTCATCGTCGGAGCGTTGCTGATGAGCGTGTATAGTCGTGAAATCGCCTGGGAGTTTGTGAAAGCCAACTGGGATCACATGGACCGGCTCTACCCGAAACAAGGTCTCAGACGAATGTGCGCAGGAATCGCCGGCCTTGCCATTCCGGAACTCGAACAGGATGTGCGCGAGTTCTTCACTGCTCGCAAGATTGATCTAGGCGGGAAAACTTTGGACCAGTATTTGGAACAACTCCGTATTGCCATGGCATTCCGTGAACGGGAAGGACATGGGATCCGGGCTGCACTCGTTAACGCGATACAGGCATAACGCGGGAAATCCGTTCCATTTTTTCTCTGGGATTAATAAGCCAATGTCAGGTCCAGCCAAATCATAAACAACCTACGCACCTCGCCGGACGCGAATAGCTTCACGGTCGATGATCACAAGTGCTCGCGCAAGCTCTTCGTCGGGCACCTCCGTGAGTAGTCGATCAAGCGCCAGCTGAGTTTCTTCGATCGTAGTGGGCCAGACGTGCAGCCGAATAATGCCGGAATGGGCCCCAAGAGGAAACGCCCGTTGGTCGGCAAAATCTTCATCGAATGTGATGATCAGAGCGCCGCGCTTCTGAACCCAGGCAAAAAGTATTTCATCAGGTTGTCCAGATAGGCCTACGTCAGCGGTATGGAAGACAGTCCACTGCGGACGACGGGTTCGAAGCCAAGGAGTGATGGCGCGGGGAACGTTTTGATCCAAAAGAACGGTGAGAGCGTCAGGCACGGGGGATCACTTTATCTTCATCGACGACCTGGCTAACATAATCCAAAGCCGTCACAATGTCCTCGCGAGTGAGTTCAGGGTAGGTTTGAAGGATTTGGTCGTTCGTATAGCCGCCGGCAATCAGTCCGAGAATGTTGGTTACCATGATCCGTGTGCCACGAATACAGGGTTTGCCGCTGCAGATATGCGGGTCGATACTGATTCGTTCATAACGCATGCCACCCTCCAGAAATCAATCCACTATCCACAGTGAACTGACTCATTCATGATAGCAAGCCCTATCGAACCGGTCAAAGCATCTGGCTCACTACGCCAGTCAAGATCTTTGCCGGGTGTGCGAGGATATCGTCGGTCTCACCACGCCGGAACTCGAACAGAATGTGCGCCAGTTCTTTACCTCTCGCAAGATCGATCTAGGCGGGAAGACGATCGACCAGTATCTAGAACAGCTCCGTGTGCGGTCTCGTTCCGAGAAAGGGAAGGACATGGGATCCGGGCTGCACTCGTTAACGCGATACCGGCATGAACTTCGGGGAATGCATTTCTTGCGCGATTCGTACCTCCCATCTGAGCAACTAGCTGGAGAGATGGGGACGTACTTCAGATTTTTTTGTTGATTCTCATGAGTTCTAAAGTACCCTTCACCACTAAATTCACAAGGGTTTAACATGCCAGCAGCCAAACAAGCAGTTGTTCCTCCAGGTGATGAAGAAGTTCAGGATCTTGATGAGTTAAGCGAAGTCCTTCCAGCATCATTTTCAATCACATCTTACGGCGCCGACTACCCGGTCGATGGCTTGGTTAAGCGGCTAATTTCTGAAGACATAGTTGTTCCGCTCTTCCGAGTTGCTCCTAAAGAAGGTCAAACTACGGTTGGATTCCAAAGGGAACTTGTATGGACAAAATCACAGGCGGATCGATTCATTGAATCATTACTACTTGGATTACCAGTCCCCAGCATCTTTCTGGTACTAGCCTGATACGTATATTCACTTGGTTGAGTCGTCCGGCGCATCTCGTTACAATCAAGAACACTCTATTGGGAAATTTCTTATGTCCGATCTCCATTGTCCGGCCTGCGGGGGGAGCAAAATCCGCCCTGCGGCCAGAAAATCTCTATCCGACATTCTCCTGAGCGGTTTTACAATTTATCCGTTTCGGTGCCAGCTCTGCGCCGACCGCTTTCGAACATTCCTTGGCCGTCGTACGCCCAATCCCCGTCGCAGCTTCGAGCGTATCGAGGTTTCCTTTCCGGTGTGGTTTAAGCCGCGCCGGTCCAAGTATGCGGATGAGACGGGACATGAAGGGGTGATTGAGAATCTCTCGATACGTGGATGCCGGATTCGTTCCGCGGCTCCGGTCGCGATTGGCTCGCGGCTCGAACTGGAATTCAAGCATTCCAGCGATTCCGTCCCGATTACTGTCGAGGAGGCCGTGGTGCGGTCTTTAGTCGATGGCACGATCGGTCTGCGTTTTACTCGACTCCATCGAAACGATGAGCGACGCATTCGTCGTATCGTCGATGTGTGGCTGTCTGAACTCTTACCATCAGCCTAGCGCCAAGCCAATACCGCTGCCATATTCATAACGAATCAACCGGGCGGTAAGGCCCTTTCCTGCACTGTCTCGTTACTCCTGACGAAGCACCGCCATTGGCGGCTGACCGAGTATCCGATAGGTGCTGAGAAATCCGACCACCATGGTGAGCGTGATCGTCGCAACAAAGCCGATTCCAAGCACGGCAGGTTGAAGACTCCAAGGAAGGTCAAACACTGTTTCAAGGACCGCCCAAGACAGTACACTGGCCAATGCGCATCCCAGAAGCCCGCCCAGCATTCCCAGAAGCGCGTACTCCGCCGCAAACGAACGCACGATCACGCTGCGAGTCGCTCCCAGGGCTTTTAAAATGACTGATTCATACAACCGACGGTAGCGCGTCGCCGCCAGAGCCGCAGCCATCACTAAACCTCCGGACAGGACACAGAACAGTGCCACGGCACGGATGGCGAGGGACAGCCGATCGAGTACCCGTGCAAAACCGTCGAGGACGTCGCCCATGTTGATGGCCGTCACGTTGGAAAAAGATGCGACGACTGCTTGCTGCAGCGCCATTTCTTCGGATGGGGCGACGCGAACGGTGGCGACGTAAGTATGGGGGGCTCCGTCGAGGGAGCCGGGCGAAAAGATCATGTAGAAGTTCGTGGAAAAGTTTCCCCATTCCACCTGCCGGACGCTGCCGATCTCTCCGGTGATGGGTACCCCTTGGATGTCGAGCTCGACGGTGTCCCCGACTATCAGACCAAGTTGCTTCGCCGCGTCCTCCTCGATCGAAATCAGTGGTCTCGTGAAGACTTGTCCCGGTTTCCACCACTCACCTTGTACGATCTTGTTGTCTTTGGGGAGGTCCTGGAGAAATGTGAGAACATATTCGCGCGTCAGGTACCACTTCTTTCGCCGGTCTTCCTTCTGGGTGGCTTTCTCTTTCTGTTCTTCCTCCTCCGACGTCGCTTCAAACTTCACGGGCTCGTCCTTCACGGCTGATAGACGGGATCGTACCAGCGGTGTCAACCGAGGGTTTGGATCTCCGGAGCGTTGGCGGAGTAGCGCAGCCATCCCTTCTGCCTGATCGGGTTGGATATCGATGAAGAAAAACGTCGGGGCATCAGTCGGCCGCTTGTCACCGACTTGTTCGAGGAGTGAACGCTCGACGAGCGACACGGTCGTCACGACCATGACGGCGATGCCGATCGCTATCGTGATGCTCACCGCCTGGCTTCCCGGTCGTACGACATTACCCAGCGCTTGACGAAGAACGAGAGGCTCGGGCCGTGGAGATTTCTTCAAGACCATGAGCACTCCATGTGCCGATACACCCAACAGCAGAACTGCGGCTGCGAAGGCCAGGACGAACAGCAGTCCGACCTTCCAAGACCCCGCTTGCCACACTGACAAGAGCGCTAATCCCATGCCGATCCCGGTCCCAACGAGAATTTTGACCCAGTCAATCTCGCGCCGATTCTTCCACCATTGCCACGCTCGGGGGCTCGGCGTCCAGGTAAGCGGAGCAACGTCACGGCGGAAGATCCGAGCCGGTTTGATATCACGGATCGTCAATAGCGGCCACAGTGCAAAGAGCAGCGTGGACAACATACCCAATGCCAATCCCTTCGCAAGCGGAACGAGAGTAAGGTCCATTCCATTCTTTGAGAAACCCAATTGGTCAAGTAGATCCGATGCCATCAGAGCAGCAATCATCCAGGGAAGTCCTTGATGGAGAAGCACACCGAGCATCAGTCCGACCAGGCTTCCCACCAACCCAAGGATCATGGCCTGTAATCCATAGGTCCGGATGATCGTGGTCGACTCTGCGCCGATCGTTTTCAAAATGGCGATCGTGTTCAACTTTTCTCGCACAAAGGCATGAATGGATGTGGCAACGCCCAAGCCGCCTACAAACAGCGCCGTCAGTCCGATCAAACCTAAATAACGGGTCAGCTGTTCCAAAGACTGCTTCAACTGTGGTTGTGCGTCTCGGTAACTCGACACGCGGACAGAATCCGGCGCGAGCCGTCCTCTCAACTCGTAGAGCAGCGGTTCAGGCACCATCGTGCCTGGTATTTTCAATAAATATCGCTCACGGATCCTACTGCCCGCCTTGACGAGCTCAGCCGCACGAAGTCCTTCTCGCGACATGAGCACTCGAGGGCCGAGACTGAAGGCATTTGCCATGCGATCGGGTTCAGTTCTGACCACGCCGGTGATCACGAACAAACCTTGTCCGATCCGGAGAGGATCTCCCACTGTGAGTCCCATCCGAATCAGGAGAGACTCCTGCACGACGACTCCAAAACAGGTGGGGTCCGGACACCGGCGCGTTTGTCGGCCAAGAAGGTCCGCTAAATTGTCCTGCGGCTCCAGTCGGAGCGTGCCATACAGCGGGTATTGTGGTTCGACAGCTTTGAGCTCGATGATTTGAGTCGGCGGTCCATCCCCGGATGATTCGGTTCTCGCGGCCATCGCGACGAGCTCGCTGACGTGCGTAAGAGCGACTCCACGATCATCCAATGAGTTGAGAACTTCCTGGCCTTTGGCACCCATCAGGTGAGAGAGCCGGATTTCAAGGTCGCCTCCGAGGAGGCCCCGCGCCTCCTTCGTAACGGCACCCTCTACCTGTGCTCCGAAAAGAGAAACCCCGGTCAGGGCGCCCACGCCGATTGCAATACAGACCAAGAAATACAGAAAGTGCCGCCATGCCGCGCGCGTCTCTCGCCACGCCATGTTGAACATGAAGGAAGTCATGAGCCGAATAAGGGAGAGGAATCCGAGGATAGTGGATGGACGGAGGACGTTCCCTCCGCGCTTGACGTGGCCGGCGAGAGGTCGTTACGAAACGCTGAAGATGCGGGCATGCTGTCGGACTCCAGGTGACCGTCACGGAGGGACAGGACCCGCTGCATCGAGGAGGCCAGCGCTGCGTCGTGTGTTACCAGCACGAGAGTCGTGCCATAATCACGGTGGAGTGAGAGCAGCAACTCGATGACGTGGGCTCCGGTAGAACTGTCGAGGTTCCCCGTGGGCTCGTCTGCCAATAAGATAGGCGGTCGGCAAGCGAAAGCCCGGGCCACCGCGACTCGTTGTTGTTCTCCTCCGGATAACTGAACCGGATAGTGCCCCGTACGGTCGGACAGCCCGACCGCGGCAAGCAGTTCAGCCGCCCGATCCCCAGCCTGGCTCACCCCGCTGAGTTCCAGTGGGACGGCGACGTTTTCGATTGCGGTAAGGGTCGGGATGAGATGAAACGATTGGAAAATATAGCCCAACTTTTCGCGCCGGAAGCGGGCCATCTGACTCTCACCCATGGTCGTGATGTCAGTTCCGTCCAGCTGAATCGACCCACTGGACGGTCGATCCAGGCCGGCTATCAGACCGAGCAATGTCGACTTTCCGCTTCCCGATGGCCCCACAATGGCCACCGTCTGCTTTGCCTGGATTTCAAAGGTGATGCGGTCTAGAATCGTAACCGAACGACTTGCCGCCGCCAAGACCATCGAAACATCTTTCACCGTGATAATCAGATCGTGTTTGCCTTTCGAGGCGAGAGGACTTGGAATGATATTATACTGTATAGAGTGAGCGATCGAGTATTGCCTCACCCGCCTACGCCGGAAACCACGGGTTGTTAAACCGTGGAAGAATTGCAATGAGGTCCTCCGAAGCCTTGGCAAAGGGGAGGACACACTTCGGCGAGGTGTCGCCGAAGAATTAACAGAGAGCACAGCCGTCAAGCCGTGGGGCTCCATATTACCAAGTGAAACGATTTCATGACATACTCGTGCCGGCCTTCTTGATACTGCTTTGGCCTCTTACCTCGGGAGCGATCTCATCTTCAGCATCGGACAGTAGACCTTGTATCGTGGCATTTGGGGATAGTCTCACCGCCGGGCTTGGGGTGCAAGCGGATGAATCCTACCCGGCTCAACTCCAACGCCGACTTGATAGTCTCGGCTACCATTATCGGGTGATCAACGCCGGTGTGAGCGGCGACACGACGGCGGGTGGACTTCGGCGTGTTCCCTGGATCTTACACAATAAACCAGCGCTGGTGATTCTCGAACTGGGTGCGAACGACGGTCTTCGAGGACTTCCCATAGAACAAACAAAAAGCAATCTTGGTCGGATCATTCGACAGTTGCAGGAGGCCGGAACGACGGTGGTCTTAGCGGGGATGAAGCTGCCGCCTAATTACGGACAGAGCTACACGGCAAGCTTCGAGGCGATGTATCAGATGCTGGCCAAAGAGAACAAGCTTGCTTTGATCCCGTTCTTCCTCGAAGGGGTAGGTGGTTTATCCGCGTTGAATCAGGCTGACGGTATTCATCCGACCAGGGATGGATACGAGATCATTGTGGAGGAAGTACTCAAAGTTCTCAGGGGGGTGCTGAAGTGATGACACCACCCGCGAATTCTCACATGCAGATTGAAGGAAAGACTTCCCGATCGGAACCCGCGCAAGGCCGATCTAAGGCAGGTCAACGAAGTGCTATTCCTTACGACTTCTTGAAGAACGTGTCGTAGACGCCGTAGACGAGGACCACTGCGATCAAAAAATAGTAAAGACCGGTGATCCCACTGTAATCCGGAGGCCCTCCCCCTTCCGGGGCGTTAGCCAATGCCGGCAAAGCCGGGACCAGCAAAGTTCCAGTTAACAAACTTGTTCGTGAAAGCAGCCGTTTCATCTCTACTCCTTCCAAATCTACCGACAAAAATTAGGGCACATTGTACTGAACATCGGCTGATAGGTGCAAGCGGAATCAGGTCACGGAAAATCGGCGTAAGGGCGGCTCAACTTGCTAGTGATCGGGAGGAAGCGCGACGGTAGACTGGAGTGCCTCAGCCACATCCTTAAACGAGCTGACAAGCTTGTCGAGCTGAGAACCTTTCTGCAGCATATCCCCCGCAATCGCCCTCATCTGCCCGACGTGTCGAACGACTTCGGTAGTCAGTTCGCTGACTTTGGTCAGCACCTCCTTGTAGGAATCTACTTCACGTTGAAGTTCCCTCGTTGCGGCCTGCACGGCAACGCTCTCCCGTTGAGAGGTCTGGAGTTGCTGCGTGAGGCGTCCAATCTCCGCCTCTCGGTCTTTCAACTGAGATTCGAGACTCGTCATGACCTCTTCATTTTCCCGGCGCCGATCCTCAAGGTTCCGTATCGTTTGAATCCACGACAAGACGGCTCCGGGACCGAGTGTGGGAGGGCCGGGAAGCGGCTCTTGCCGTTCAAGAGCTCTCGCCGCAGGTTGTAACCATTCCAAAAAGATCGTGATTTCGCTGAGGGTGACATTGGCAGAGCCGGATTGTGCGGGTGCGGCAGGCGTCTTCCCGTTAGTCGAAGGACCGGCTGGAGGTGCCGTTCTCGATTCTTTCGCCGCGCCGGATTTTTTCGTGTGCCGTGGCTGGGCCCAACGCTGATATTCCAGCAGCACCGCGATGCAATGGCGGCACATGGGCTCTTCTGGAACCGTGCAGGAACATTTCGAAACGAGGTGACCGTCTTTCAGTCGGATATTCTGCTCGTACAGGCCGGAATTGCCGACGACGGCGGATGTGATCTGGGAATCATCGGCCTCGACGATACGGACGCGATTTGCGGTCAAGTACTGATGGGCTATTTGAAAAGCCGCGCCATCCGAGACGGCCTGAATCATTTCAGAGGTCAACAAACCAAGCCGATCGGCACTGCAAGGAATTTTGTTTCGCATCTCAACGAGTAGGGAGTTTGCGCGACCATCGCGCATGATGGCCTCAGTGTGACGAGCGCCTTAAATCCTGTCAAGCATTGAGCAGTTTTGTGTTGCCCTCTCTACTCGAGTTGTCTACGTCTCTGAACGGTTCTACCGGCAGGGTTTGGCCGAACTGGACTTGCCCATAGGGGTCAACCAAATGTAGTCCGCGATAGGTTCCTGCATGAGGGCCCGGATATCGGCTGCTTTAGCGGGCTCAAACGATGTCATGTAAATCGTCGTCTGTTTGACGTCACCGTCCAGTCGTCGAGCGACCCGTCTCGGGACAGGGAGATTATATTGAACATGGCCTCCTCCCGTGTAACTCACGATCATCCGACGAGCGCCGCCGTCTTCCCGGCGAGATGCCACTTGCCTGATGGCCAGGGTTCTTGCCATCCCCTCATCCCGGACCATTGAGGCTTCATACATTGTGCGATAGTGTTCCTCGGTCCCCCCATGGCAGCGTGTCAACTGATCGAAGATCCTCTCCCGGTATGCCGGATCATCGACGATATCCTCTTGCAGGATTCCCCACGGTTTCCATTCAGCCTCTTGCCTGGCCTGATCAAGTCCCAATTTAACCACGCGACGAATCAGAGGCTTGGGAGGATTCATCGCCAGGACGGACAAATGCCGATCTCTGGCAAACGTCACTAGTGGCGCGTAGTCTTCAAACGCTCCTCCCCAATTTTGTTTCCAACGGACCTGTTCCAGAAATTCGTTCGTGACCGGCTGAGGTGTCGCGATGAAGCTGTCGAGTGCCGGTTGGCCGTCCCACCCGAACATCTCCATTCCAATCGTGGGTTCGATACCGTCGGCCACCAGTTGATCCAGCACTTTCAGCGCGGCTTGGATATGGTACGGATTGTGATGCTCTTCGCCCAGATAGACAACGTCGTACTCTTTCAGGCTTGTCATCCATTCTAAAAATGGGAGCACGCGGCCGGTTTGAGTTTCAAGAATCTGCCAGGGTTGCCATCCCTCATCCGAGGCGGAACGGAGGTTGCCATCGAGCTCCGCCGCACAGCCGATCGGGAAGGCCAGCAGGCCTACGAGCAAGCCCAACATGACGGTCAACCGCCAACCCGGAGAATCGGCGGAGGGAAATGGCATGTTCATGAAATCACTCCTACCATACTGAATGAGACTGAACAAGCGGACTTGACGCTGAAGTTTGAAGGTTACTATGCTCCAACATCGTTCCTTCTTATTGAGGACGTTTGATGTCCTCTCTCGTACACAACCGATCACACTTCCATGAGCCTCGACCCACTCGCTGAATTTCGCCACACCGTAAGCCTCCGTGCGCGTCAATTTCCAAAACAATGGGAGGCCTCGAAGAAGTTGCTGGAAAGCCATGCTTTGTCCGCCACCATTGCCCGGCTGTGTGATGCCGCCCAGAAGAAAGACCTGCCAACTTCGGTGAAAGAAACCGTGTTGCGCCTCTTCGAACGGCACAAGCCCATGCGGGTTCAGGATCTCGACGGAGCGGGTCTCAAGTCCATCACGGGGTTCCCTCCTGCCAAAGCTCTCCGTGCGCTTGTCGTCTTTTTTGACTTGGTGCCGGCAGCCGCCGACAGGTGGCCTATGACCCACCTGTCCAGTCAGGAGATCGAAGAGGCCGTGCGCGAGCTAGACAATCCATTCGATCTCCTTCGCCGAGCTGACGTCGCTTCTGTATTAGAGATCGGGGCCGGCGATCTCTCGTTTACTGAGGAGTTGGTCGATCTCTACACCTCCAAGGTCAAGGAACAGCCGTTCATTGTCCACTGCTTGGATCGACTCGATCCTCGCTCTCAATTGGGCGGTCCGCTCCATGTCAATCAGGATAGGGTACAGAAATTGCAACAGAACGAGAATCTATCCTTCTCCTTCTTCGGCAATCAAAATATGTTTGAACTCGAACAGCTGGACGAACAGGGGTCGCTGGCCCCGCGATACACCATCGCCACGTGCTGGGCACCGGCCACCCCGACCTTCGCCTACGAACCGACCAGGCTCTCAGAGGCTTTCATTCGCGACGATCTGGAGCGTACCAAAGGCGCATTTCACCGGACACGCTTTGGGAGGGAAGATGCCCTGGAAGTTCAGCATGCCGGCCGAGCCCTACTGTTTCCTCCTTGGAAGTTTGAAATCGTCGGCCCCCTTGCACTCCTGAGTCTGCTCGCCCGTCGTGGATTCTTGTGTGTGCTGGGATCGGTAGATGCCCAAGTGTTTTGGGAGCTCCTGGCGCAGTTGCTTGAGGAGCCACGGTATCGCCCACCAGACCTACCCTTCACTTCCGGCAATCTGCCCAAGATTTTCGGCGAGGTCTATCACGCCCTGGCCGGTCTGCCGATCGGCGAGTCAATCGACTTGGCCCACTTGGCGCCTCTTCGGCGTCACTTTCTTCAGTCAGACTTATCCCCCTCTATGGGTGGCGTTGCCGGTCATTTCCGGTATGTGCGCATCAGTCGAGGCGCCACCTTCCCCGGTGTCCCCGCCAGTAGTACCGCGCAAAAGTTTTCCTCTATGACCGAAGAAGATCCCCCCTGGTTCGTCACACTGATCCCTGCTTAGGCTTTGGGTCCATCGTCTCAGTCACGGTCTCATGAGCACAAAAAGCTTGAATAATTGACCGTCTATAGACCCTTTGTTAGACTTCGACCGTGTCCGATCATCTGGCCATTCTACAGCGACATCCCTCGTCGTAACCCATCATGAATTCAACGGAAATCATTCGAGCCATTCAGGAGAATATTGCGCGGGTGATCAAGGGCAAGCCGCACGTGATCGAAATGAGTCTGGTCGCTCTTTTGGCGCGCGGACATCTCCTTCTCGAAGACGTACCGGGAGTCGGGAAAACGACGCTCGCGCATAGCCTCGCGCGATCGCTGGATTGCGCCTTCAAGCGCATTCAATTTACGAGCGATCTGCTTCCCTCCGACATTGTGGGGGTATCGATATTCAATCGTCAGAAGCAGGCCTTTGAATTCATGCCGGGTCCGATTTTCGCCAACATCGTGCTCGCGGATGAAATCAATCGAACGACCCCGAAAACACAAAGCAGTCTTTTGGAAGCGATGAGCGAAGCGCAGATTTCGTTCGACAATCAGACCTATCCCCTGAATCAGCCATTTATGGTCATCGCGACGCAGAATCCTGCCGAATACCACGGCACGTTTCCTCTCCCGGAGTCTCAGCTGGATCGGTTCTTGATGCGGCTTCGCATCGGCTATCCCGCGCCGGATGAAGAAAAAAAGGTCCTCGATCGGCGGCAATCACTTCACCCGGCCGAAGAACTCCAGCCGTTGTTGACGGCGCATGACGTCATTCTGCTTCAAGACCAAGTCGATGATGTGTTCATGGAGGAAAGTATTACGGACTATCTCCTGGCCATCGTCCAAAGCACCAGGCAGTCCGACCTCTTGTCGTTGGGCGTGAGTACCCGAGGAGCGTTGGCGTTGAGCCGGGCTTCCAAAGCGTTGTCGCTCGTCCGCGGCCGGACGTATTGCCTGCCGGACGATATCAAGGAGCTGGCACCGATCGTATTGTCTCATCGCATTATGGTGGCTCATGCTCAGGGGGTCCGCCAGCGAAGTTTCGAGCAAGCCGAGCGGATCATCCAGGATTTGGTCGACTCGATTCCCGTCCCCGTCTAGATTTCCTCGCAATCTGCGTCGCAGAGCTGGTGGTACATGCCGCGTCAATCTCCTTCCTTCCTCCGTCGATTACGCTACCGGTCGACCGGCGTGACTGCGGAGGGTGTTCAATTTCTCCTCTTCACTTTGGCGATCGGTATCGCAGCCATCAATACCGGTAACAATCTCTTCTATCTGTTGCTCTCCATGATGCTGAGCTTCATTTTGATTTCGGGAATTGTGGCGGAATACTGCTTGCAACGACTGGAATTCCACCGTCACCTTCCCGATCATCTCATCGTCAACGAATCGGCCACCGCTACGCTGGTCGTCAAGAACCGTAAGTCATGGTTCCCCAGCTTTTCCTTGAAACTGTTCGATGTCAGCGGCGGCCAAGAGCTGGATCGACGTCTTGAGATTCGACAGCTCCTTCCGGGCGCGACCCGGCTGCTGTCCTATCCTCTCGTGGCCACGCGGCGTGGCCATTTCCGGCTGGACGGGATCTGCGTCATGACGGAATTTCCGTTCGGACTGTTCAGGAAACGAACGTTTTACCCAATCGAAGAAACGGTCATTGTCTGCCCGGAGATCAGACCCTTCGACGAGAAGTTGATACGGGGTCTTCACACCGCGGGAACCGACCAGAGCGTTCACCGGCGGGGCTATGGCAATGATTTGTACAATCTTCGCCTATATCAAGCCGGAGATGACTCACGAAAAATTCACTGGCCGACGACGGCACGGACATCCCAGTTGACGGTTCGTGAAACCGAGGCTGAAAACCAACGCCGCGCCGCCGTCTATTTATCGACCATCGCTCCCGTGAGTCACGACGCAGTATTCGAACAAGCCGTCTCCCTCGCGGCTTCGATGATTCACCATTTGGCACATCGTGGGTATGTTCTCCAACTAGTCGCTGGGGCGTCTCGCTCGGCATACGGTCAAGGCGAGGTCCACCTCTTGGAACTTCTTCGAATGCTTGCTCTCTGCGAACGACGCTCGCCTGACGAGGAGTTCGTGCCGAGAGACCCGCCCGGGGACTCTTTGGAGATCGAAGGGGGAACGATGATCGTCGTGCAGGCATGGCGGGGACCGGGGGATATCGAGCCCGAACACCCTACCATCCTGATTGACGGACACATCATCGCCGGAGCTGCCTATGCGGTTTGATCAAGCTCTTCGGTTTACATCGATTGCGCTGGCATCTACGTCCTTCATCGGATTGACGCTCGGAGCTGGTCTGCCGGAATCGCTGGCTGCATTGACCGGGGCCGCACTGATCATCGCTTTCTTACGGAACGGAGGAAGCGAGTCTGCGGGGTGGTCCGCCACGTTTCTGCCAATTTCACCCACCGGATGGAATCTTCTTGTCATCCTCGGCTTTGTTGGCTTCTGCGTGGATATGTTGTGGGTCTCGGGCGAACTCCTTCCGGCAGGCCTTCACTTTCTCATGATCCTCATGATCATCAAATTGTTCAACCTCCGGCTTCGTCGCGACTATTTGCATCTTTACGCCATCAGCCTCGTCACACTTTTGGCGTCCGGCTCCCTCACGACGGATCTCTGGTACCTCCCAATATTCTCGCTCTACCTTTTGGCCGGCGTGTGGACGCTGCTGTTGTTTCAAATGACCAGACAGCCGGAGGAAGCTGCGATCCCCACGATGTCGGTCGCCATGAGTCCACTATCCACGGGATCAGTCGGCCAGGTGACGTCACAATTCTTCTGGCTCGCAAACGGACTTGCGCTTGCAGCCTTTGGGCTGACGTTGGTGATCTTTTTTACGATTCCCCGAGTCAGTGCAGGGTTTTACCAAAAGGGCTTTGGAGTGAACATTCGCACGTCCGGATTCTCTGAAACGGTGAACTTAGGGGAAATCGGGCCCATAAAACGAGATCCCAGTGTGGTGATGCGGGTCGAGTTGTCCGACGATGCTCCGCGAGACACGAGCCGGTTTTATGTGCGAGGCGTGGCGTTCGATCGATATGACGGCAAGAGCTGGACGAATCGGCTGAACTATCGGCGGAGTGTGAACGAAGACGTAACCGGGACATTCGTTCTCCGCGGCAATCGATCTCCTGCGCCGCCCCGTCTTGGCGAAACCATCCGCCACAACATTCTCTTGGAACCACTCGACACGGCGGTTCTCTTTGCTGCTCCGTTTATAGAAAAAGTCAGTGGAAAGTTCCCGAGTGTCCAGTCCGATTTAGCGGGTTCGGTCTATCTTCCGTACCCCAGTTCGTCGCGCATCGCGTATTCCGTCCTTTCACGATCCAATTCGGTACTACCGGCGGATCTCGGTTCGGAACCTGGACTCTACCCTGAACCTTTTACCCGACATTTCTTGCAAGTTCCTGCTCGCTCCGAGCGGATCGCGGTACTTGCCGAGGAAATCACTCACACACAGCGTACGATCCATGAAAAAGCAAACGCTATCCAATCGTTCCTGATGCACAACTTTCGATATAGCCTCGATGCGCCTCTTTCAGCGCAGGAGCAGCCTCTCGATGAGTTTCTCTTCACTCGAAAGACCGGCTATTGCGAACATTACGCCACCGCCATGGTGATTATGCTTCGGACGATCGGAATCCCGGCGCGCCTCGTGACGGGATTTCTCGCCACCGAGTGGAACGAGTACGGCAACTACTATTTGGTCAGACAGCAAGACGCGCATGCCTGGGTGGAGGTGCACCTGCCCCATTCCGGTTGGATTACGATGGATCCGACCCCCTCTTCGATAGAAAGCGCCGGCAGCGGGTCTCCGGCATGGCACGCGTTGGGACGAATGATGGACAACCTCAGGCTCGAGTGGAGCCGATTTTTTGTGCAGTACAGTGCAGCGGATCAGCTTGCCGTTGTGCGGGAACTCAAAGCCGGCGGGACATCGGCCGGAAACAAGGCCTTCGATACCGTGAGCGCATTCTTCGGCCCATTCATGGCAAAGCTTGCTGGAATGACGGACTACGCGTCTAAAGGAGTGTTTCTGCCGCTGATCGAAGTGATTGGCGCCGCCATTGGGCTCGCTATCCTTTTCTGGCTAGGGATCAGCCGGCCGTGGGCTAAAGGTATGGCCTGGAAAAAGACGACTCGCGATGAACAGCTCATCGTGCAGCTCTATAGACAAATGGTTAAATACCTGGCGGAGAACAATATTTCGAAACCCACTGGCACGGGACCCCTTGAATTCGTTCGCATTGCTCAAACGAAATGGAGCGATGCGAATTCCGCAGTCGCTTCCATAACAGAACTCTATTGCCGCGCACGCTTCGGCCAGGTTCCGCTCAGCCAAGAAGAACTGCGGCTAGCGGAGAACAACCTTCGCCATTTAGTCGAATTGCAAAAACCGTAAAAAGCTGAATTGGCAGACACTTCGCCACTTTAATTAAGGAGTGGAAACCACACTTAATAGGAATTTCAAGCTAAGCACGCAAGAGTAAAACGACTTGGAGCGGGAAAAAGTGGTTTCAACCGCTTTCCGTCGTCGACTCGACCCTGAAACCTATCTCGCGGACTCCTGCGGAGGGGAGGCACACTCCTTCGGATCCCCCAGTCGAGGGTTCAAATTTATTGGATTTTCAAATATTGGAGCGGGAAAAGGGATTTGAACCCTCGACCCTCGCCTTGGCAAGGCGATGCTCTACCACTGAGCTATTCCCGCTCACGAGGCGTAAGGTGCGGAGTGTACTGACCTCATTGAACACTGTCAAGCCAGACGCCTATACATCTCTAACTAGCCAAACAAGTCACAGAGGGACGTCTTACTGGCAATCAACCGGTGCAGCCGCTGAAAAACATTTGTGAGTGGTTCTGGTCTGCACAGACTATTTCCGGCACGGCTCACACCGATTTCCGATTCACTCCGGATCAATTAGCCCTCCTGGTGCTGAAAGCCCCCGCTACTTAAAAGTTTCTTTATCTCTACCAGCTTTCAAAATCTAGGTTACCAAAATCATTACTGTTACATATTCGTAACCAGTGTTCATGCGCGACAGTATTCATAATCTAAAGCAATTGATATTTAAAGAATAATTGAGGATATGGAATGTCGGTTTACGGATAGTAGCGCCAAGCAGTGCTACCAATTCTACTCACAAGCTGCAAGTGGTCGATCTCAATGATCCAATCGAATAACGTACGAATAGCGTTATTTATTAACACCTTACACAGCAGAAAATGGAAACTATCAAAACAATCATAATGGCTTGAATATTGCGGATATTGTGAGCCGGATATTGCTGGCACTTGGCTTCATGCTACGTCCCGGCAGTTCCGCAGAGTGAATAGCGAAACATTTCCGGCGCGTAGCCAAATGAGAATAAAGATCGAACAGGAAAACCGGGCTCGTTCAAGTTCATAAACGTTGAGGAGGTATCCACAATGTTCTTGTCACGTCGACAATTTTTGAAAGTCTCTGCGGGTACGGTCGCCGCCGCTGCTGTGGCTGACAAAGTCCTCGCACTGACGGCGCTGCAGCCGGTGGTCGAAGTCGGCAATCCCCTCGGGGATTATCCGGATCGCTCCTGGGAACGGGTCTA